>NZ_JAHLQK010000005.1 GCF_018919215.1 Alkaliphilus flagellatus | reverse complement strand
GAATGTACAACTGTTGTTAAATTTAATGGTACACGTCCAGCACCTCTTGTTACTAATACATCAAATGAATTTGAATTTTTTACATCAAAAGAATTACCAAATGATTTTGCTGAAAAAGATAGACTATTATCAGGAGATTTATCAGAGTTTAATCAAATCAGCACAGAATTTTTTAATGAACTAACATTTTGCGAATTAATAAGCGCTAAAATTGTTGAATTCGATGAGTTTTTACATCGTGTACATCCAAAGCATACAGATCTACCTGTAGGAGAAAAACTATTTACAAAAATTGAAGAAAAAATGGTTATAGCTATTACACTTAAAATTTTACAAAATAGACAGGTTGCAATTGGTCCAACTCGTAGAGAGTGCCCAACAGAGCAAGAATGTAATAGACCTTGCTAAACATATCAAGAATAATATTTTACAAATAGGGTATGTAAAACTGCATATCCTATTTTATTCTTATATAAAAAAGAACACTGGAGAAAAATATATTGTACTTCCATACTATGTTGCGTATAAAAATGTGTGAATGATTTGTTGAAAATATATTAAAAAACAAAAAATGAAACTTTTTTCTATTATAATCCGTATAATACTTATAATAAAAACAAATTAAGGTATAAATATGAACGAATTAAATAGCCTTAGAATTTATTAATGGGTAGAACTTATGCTTTATCATTTTTTATTTTCAACATAAAATATGGAACAGTTTATAGATAATTTCATAGTATATATTACAACTATAGATAGTCTTAGAACTGAAAGATAAAAAAGTTGTGTATTTAGCAGTATTTAAAATTTAAAAAGGTAGGTGTAATATATGAGTGAAGGTAACTTAGGTTTAGGTGGTTTGTTTGGAGGAAGGCAAAGTAGTTTACTTTTCTTTTTCTTGTTATTAATAATCATTTTCTGTAACTGTGGTATTTTTAAAGGAACAGGAGATAGCTTACTTTTCTTCTTCCTATTACTTGTTGTACTATTTTGCGGACGTGGAATTTTCGGATGCTAAAAAATAGATTAACAGAATTGGGGTAGGGCTTATGCTCTACCCTATTGTTTATGCCTATTTTAAAAAATTCAATCAGCTGTGATAAACTAAAACCAGAATCAATAAAATATCAAATTTTTATATGCAAATGATATAATACCAATTAAAGAAAACTCCATTTCATTAGATATATACGGTTTATATTTAGATAGTGATGATTTTCTAAAAATGAGAAAGCGATTAAAGTTATTGCTAAAACTTGCAGGAAATAATTTATTATTTAGAAATAGCACAGAGCAAGAAAGCTTATTTTGAACCATGTAACACTTGCTTTTGTAGGGAATATATTATAATTGTCAAAAGCATATATATAGAATTTAGGGGGAATTAAAATGTACAATTACTATAATAATCATCATATGGGGCATATCCACCAGTATCAAGGAGTTACGACTTTAAATGATGGACACACTCATAGATATTATGGATGTACAGGAGAGCCTATACCAGTACAAGGTAGTCATGTCCACTATTATAATGGATATACGACACTTGATGATGGACATATTCATCGATATTATGGAAGTACAAGTCCCGCAATAATAGTTTCAGAGGGACATATTCATTACATGGAAGGTAGAACAACATTTATAGCTGAACATGATCATGAGTATGAAAATAACACATCACCTCAAATGTACCAGCAATATAATAGATGTTATTAATATATTATAGGAGAGGACTTATTTCTCTCTTTTTTTACTCTTTACATCGAACGTACATTCTGGTAACATATAATTAAGAACATACGTTTGAGGTGAATATATGATAAAACAATCATTAAAATACTCATTAACAATCAAAAAATAATAACTGTTGTATATATGAAAAATTTAGAAATAACCCAGAGAAGAATCCAAGTATTAAAATGGACAGTGAAATTATAAAAGCCTTAGATATAGATAAGGGAGAATTAAGAATTTTTTAAATAGACAACATACTATCCGCAATAGATACAAAGTTAATCAGCAATAATAATAGTAAAATGGGGATTATCATGCTAACTGAAAGTCAGAGGGAAATTTTAGAAGCTATACACAAATATATACAGGATAATGGAATTAGTCCTACAGTAAGAAATATTTGCGACTTAGTAGGATTTAAATCGAGTAGTACTGTGCATGGATATCTTGGTAATTTAGAAAATCAAGGATTTATCACAAAAATAGATAGTAGTCCCAGATCTATATCGGTAACTGAAAAAGGACTAAATATAATAAAAGGTTAGAGATAACAGCAGTTCAAGCAGCAGCACTAATAGCAGCGAGAGTTATGCGTTGTCAAATGGTTAACACAATTCCTACAGGAAGAGAAGTAGAGCTTATTTGTGCGTTCGTAGTAGGAAGAAATGTATTCGTAGTATTTAGTGTTCAAAATGCAACTGATCGTCTGGTTTTAGTTAGAGTACCTTTATGTACTATTATTTAATCAAACTGTGTCAGGATGATAGTTTCTAAATGAAAATGATGGGGTAGCCTAGGCTCTCCCTTTTTTATTTTTATAGAAAAATATAGAACAATTTATAGATAATTTCATAATGTATATTATATTAAAACGACAAATAGTCTTAGAACAGAAAAAGAGAAAAGTCAAAATTTGAAAAGGTAGGTGGAATATATGAGTGGAATTATTGAAAGCGGCGGATGCGGTGGCGGGTTTTTAGACGGAATCTTTGGGGGAAACAAAGGTTGCGGCGGCACAAATAATTTATTTTCCTTATTTATCTTAATTATTATATTATGTTTCGTATTTGGACGTGAACGTAGATGTGGATGCGGACGTGAATTTTGTGATTGTAAAAGATAGATAGAACAGAATTGGGGTAGAGCTTGGGCTTTACCCTGTTTTTTATGAATATTTTTATTTGAAACAAGCAACAGGATTAACCAATTTTGTACATGACTATGTTTGATATCCTATTTAAAATAAAGCTACCTGCTTTACAACATAAATCCTCTTGGGGTAACCCCTTTAATAATCGGTAATATCCTATTTACTATCGACGATTGATAAGTCTGATATACTTTTTAATATATCCATAGTTTGAGTATAGTAATATGTTTCCATAATGTGAGCATAGCAAATGAAATATTGATGACCATTAGATCGAACAAGAAAATTAAAACTGAAGTATCACTGCAAGATCCTATAGGAGTAGATAAAGAGGGTAATGAATTACCCATAACAGGTTATCAACTATTAGGGGTTTGTTTTGGAAGTTTTGGAAATAGCCTTAATGTAAAGTTGTCATTTCTTTGAGATTTTTTCTTGTCGTACTCGCAGTAATCTAATATACTTTTAAGTAACTTATTTTTCTGTGCTGGATCTTCTAATTTAGGGTAGAGGTCTAGCACTTTTTCTATCTTAGGAATAATATCTATTTGAGCTTTTTCTCGTTGTATTTCTTGATTAAGTGCTAATTTAGCTTTATCAATATTTGCTTTAGTAGCATCCATTCTTTCAGCTAAATTTTGTGATCTCTCTAGATAAGTATCTACATCATACACTCCACGTTCTAAAAGGTCATGGAGCCTGCCTTTTTGATTTTCTAATTCTGCCAATTCTTTTTCTAAGTTTTCAGTAGCTTTTTCAAATATAGAAATAGAAGAAGTGGCTGCTATTTCTCCGGTAGCTTTTTTTCTAATATCCCATTGGGCCTTATATTGGATGGACCATTGCTCAAGTGCATCTAGGAGTTCTTTTTCTACATACTTGAACTTAGATGATTTGTTACCACAATTGGCATAGCACATAATATGAGGATCTTTTTTTGTGTAAGATCTAAATACCATAGAAGCTCCACAATTTTGACACCGTATAATACCTGCTAATGGGTTTGTAATACCATTTTCTAATTTATATGGTACATGATATCTTTTCTCCAAAATTTCAGTAGCTTTTTCAAATAATTCTTCCGATATTAAAGCAGGATGTTTTCCATCTGCTATAATCCATTCATCTTTAGGTCTTTCATTTACTTCTTTTAATTGACCAGGTTTATTAGATTTTCTAATATCTTTTTTACCCCAAACTACTTTCCCGGTATAAACATGATTTTTGATTATATTAAGAACTGAATAATTACGCCATTTTATGCCTGTATATGTTGTATAGCCAAGTTCATTTAATTTATTAGATATTTTTCCAGCACCTAATCCATCAACGTACCATTCAAATATCATTTTTACTACTTCAGCTTGTTCTGGATGTGGTTTTAAGGTCCTGTAGTCTTTTCCTTCATCTATTTCATATCCATAGGGTGGATTAGGACTTATGTAGTTACCATCTTCAATAGACCGAACCCTACCACGTTGCAGACGTCTATTAATCATCTTTAATTCTTTTCTAGCCATAAAAGCTTCAAACTCACTGTATTCTTCGTCGAATTCATCATCTAGGTTATATATTTTTCTAGGTGTAATAATCTTAGTTCCTGACTTTTTAAATGTTTCTAATATAAGGCCCTGCTCTTGCATGTTACCCCTACCAAGACGATCTACGTCCATAACTAAAACAGCATCATACAATTTATTTTCAACATTTTTTAATAGTTCAAGCATTTCAGGGCGGTGCATTAAGCTCTCACCAGATACTATTTCTTCATATATTTTTATGATATTAAGGCCTTTTTCCTTAGCAACCTTTAAAAGAGTACTGCGATGCTTGGCTAGAGTTTCTCCTTCACCCCTGGACTCTGCTTCAATATCAGCTCTGGATTTTCTTAGATAAATACATACTCTTTCCATTAGTTCACCTCCTATAAGATATATCCTACTTAAAGA
The DNA here is from genome assembly GCF_018919215.1 of Alkaliphilus flagellatus. NCBI lineage: Bacteria > Bacillati > Bacillota > Clostridia > Peptostreptococcales > Natronincolaceae > Alkaliphilus > Alkaliphilus flagellatus. The sequence goes on along the minus strand of NZ_JAHLQK010000005.1, from coordinate 338,389 downwards.
TTATTATATAATATGCAACTAATGATTAAGATAATTATTGGCTTTAAATACAAAAGTACAAGAGCAAAGCCATATAGTCTGTTTTCTAACTAGTATATAAGATAGAACTATAATGGAAAACATTACAAACTTGATATTAAAGAATTATATAAAAAACACAAAATTCATCCAATTATCCTATCGAGTAGATGTTTTGTTTAAATGATAAGTAATGAGTCATTTTGAAATAAAAAATTGATAATATATAAAGACGGAATAACCCTATGCTATTTCTAAGGGAAAAGAAAAGATGATTAAGGCCGGGATGACTTTAGACAGCATATTAGATTTTTGTTTCAGAAAAGTTATTAATTAAGTTCTAACACGAAAGTAGACAAATAAAACTACAAATGTCGCATAAAAGAAGGAATTGAAAGGGGATTGATATGAACTAACGACAAACTTTAATAGATGTAAGAATGGAGAATGTATACAGACAAAATGATATAGCAATGCTCTTACACGTAGATAGTAACATTATTAGTAGATTTGCAACAATAAAAGGAGAGCTAAAATATTTAAATATGTTTGTTGCATGGGCAGAAAGACTAGGTAGTTATGAACAACTTATTGCAGTATGTGAAGAATGTTCCATACAAATTAGACTTAAGAAAAATTGCAGTTGCACAGGCAGGAGGTTATTGAACTAGAAAGAGTGAGTAAGTAAATGATAAATACCATGAAAAGCTTATGAATAATTTATTAAGTCGGAATATTAAAGTATTTAACTTACATTATGCTTTTAAAAAAGCAGATTTTGAGGGAGAGCAAAAATATTTTATTAGATGTTTGCTTGATGGATTTGAGAAAGCATCAGTATACTTAACTGGCATCCAGAAGGTAAGTGGCCCCAAAGAGCACTTAGATGAGGAAGAATATTTTAAACTTTAGCTGGATCAATGAATGAATTTTTATAAAAAAGGTTATGAAGAAAGATATTGAATAGTACAAACCAGTAATTTCATACCTTTTAGTAGTAGGAGGGGATCGAAATGCTTATTAAACAAGTAAAAGATGGAGATCGAATATTATCGGAAACATACAAGTTTAGAAATGCAGTTGTTGAAGTGGTAGCTCCACCACCAATGGATAAAGCTGAAGTAGAAAAAATTCTTAATGATATGCATGCAATAGGTTGGGAGATTATTGAAGACTTAGTTTCTAAAGGAAAGGAGGTGTAAACATGAAGTATGCATTGTATTTATAAGCACCATAAGAGAATTAAGGATTGATCTTAAAGAATATAAAAAGACACTATTGGCGGTAACCAAATAAGGCCAAAGAAAAATATAACTTATAACTATTCCACCAAAAAAGATAAGATTTTAAAATTGAAAGCACTTGTTGATATAAAAAATTAATAGAACTTCACTATATGGATTTTAATGGATAAAAGATAATTGACACATTTGTGCAACTTGAAGAGCTTTTTCTAACACTAGATGAATATTTGTATGACGGACCAACTATGATGAACTGAATAAAATTGTTACTGGTTTAAGCATTGAAAATTAGAGTCTTAAGGAAGAATCAGAGAATTTGAGAAAATTATTAGGGGAGGCAATAATGAAGCTAAACAATTTATATCTTAAAAATTTTAAAGGAATACGAGAATTTTCAACAGATGTTAAGGGAATAAATATTTCAATACTTGGAAAGAACGGAACAGATAAAACAACAGTATTTGATGTTTTTTTATGGGTCCGATTTGATAACGACGGCAACAATATTAGTAATTTCAAGATTAAGACATTGGACAACTTTGGGGAACCGAATACGTGGACTATAACATGAGGTAAAGGTAGAAATCACTCTTAATAATGGACAAGCAGGAGAGTTACAAGATATTTTGAAAGAGAAGCGAACTAAGAAACATGGTGAAGCTGATAAAGAACTTACGGGACATACTACAGATCATTTTATAGATGAAGTACTAAAAAATTAAAGGATTAGATGATATAGTGATTGAGTGCAATGACAAGGGTTCATATCAATACCTTAATTAATATAAGTACTTTCATACAAGGTGGTTATAGGATAGAGAAGCCAACTAAGGAAAAAGTATTGGAAATAATTGAGTGGCTAAGAAATCCAAATGAAGATTACTTAAAATACCTTCATGAAAAAGCTAACTTTTACTCAATAACTAAAGGTAAAAAAACATCCAGATACCATTAATGATATAAGAACTTTTCAAGAAAAAGAGCCATGACTAGTGAAGAGATAATCATTGAAGCACAAAACATAATTTAAAAAATCTATAACAGGAGGTTTCAATGTACAAAATAGTTTCGGCTAATTTCAAATTATATAATCAAATATCAATGTTTGGATAGCTACACATCACAAAAATAAGGCGAACTTATATAGACAAAAAACATACATTGTTATTGAAAGATAGTATGTTGGGGGGGAAGTAACATGTCATGTAGAAAGTGTGAGAGTATGATTTGTTCGCAAGCACTGCGTGAAGGAAAATGCAAAATATGTGAAAAAATAATTCTAACACCACATTCTCCATGTTGGCAGTATTGTGAAGAGTGTGCTAATGAAAGACACTTATGCAAACAATGTGGGTGTGAAGATCATACCGATACAAAAAAATCTATAAAGTGTGAAAATGTATAATATAATGCAAGAAAAATTAGATGAAATTACTAAGCAGGTTATTTTTATTAATAACCTGCAGAAAATTATAGGACAACCTAAAAAATATATGGGTATTATAGGCTATAGAGTGGGGTAAATTGAAAAGAAAATCAACAAGCTATTAGAGATTTTTAGCCAGTTGGAATAAAAATCGAAATTAGAGTAAATTAAGAGGCATAGATGGAAAAAGGAGCTTTATATAACTCCTTTAACTCTATTAATTATTTTTATTGTTATCTATTAGTTGCTGCTCACCCATTTCAACTAGTTTTCTTACGATATATCCAGTATGATTTGAAGCTAGGGATCTGGGATCATCTACACCAAATTCTTGAGCAACTTCCATTTTAAATTGTTCTAAAGCTTGGCGTGCCTCAGGGACAACAAGTCTATTCTTAGCCAATATTTTCCACTCCTTTTAATAATTTAATACAAACTCTGTAGTATATAGGATGTGTAAAAGATAAAATAAATATGCTAAGTATAAATTACAGTTAGATACTGTTATTAAGAAATTACAAAGATTGAAATCATATAAAAGAGAAAGAAAATTTTTTATAAATAATTCAGTAGTGAGAGATATATAAGAGAGAAATCACTATGATGTTATGATGATGTAAATTATTTAAGCTAGAAACAAAAGAGTTGCCATAGCAGCTGAAAATAAAAAAATATAGAAATAACTCAAACTGGTATAGATTTATATAAAAAACAATTTAGAATGTGCAAGGAGGGGACAAATTGAAAAACTTAGATATGGCAAACAAAGGAGTATTATTTAAAAAAAGAAGTGCAGATGGCAAATAAACAATATAAAGATTAGCGAATTGCTTTAGTCTAAATTCAAGTACTTAATAAAAAGCTGATGGCAATTAGAAAGTATTAAATTTGATGGCGGCTATAACATAATCTATAACAACAAAACAGATCAAGGGAATTTAATGAGAATTAGAAAACTTGTTAATGGTAAGTTTTGGGACAAGCACTGGACAAATAATTATTAATACGGTTTGATATATATTTGGTGAAATATGATATAATTTTTTTAAGAGATAATTCATAATTATATGATAATATAACTATGATTATGTATATTCTAGTCGATAAAATGCGGCATGAAAAGTCGAGTATCTAGATTTCTTTAATTGTATTATTAGAATGAGGGGAGATATAATGGATTGGATTGAACGTATAAATAGTGCAGTGAACTACATAGAAGAAAACCTTGACAAAGAAATCTCATATGAGAGGATTGCGCAGATTGTAGGGTGTTCCGTGTATAATTTTCAAAGGATGTTTTCATATATTGCAGATAAACCTCTATCTGAATATATTAGGAACAGGCGTCTTACCATGGCTGCGTTTGATCTTATCAATAGTAAGGATAAGATTATTGATATAGCCATGAAATATGGATATGATTCACACGATTCCTTTACAAGAGCTTTTCAAAAATTTCATGGTGTTCTTCCGTCAAAGGTACGAAACGAAACTGTTAGATTAAAGTCCTGTCCCAAAATCTCCTTTCAAATAATTATTAAAGGAGAGACATATATGAACTATCAGATTGAGCAATTGCCTGGGTTTACAGTTTCAGGTTTTAAACACAGGATTTGCACAAATGATGCATTCAATATTGTGCCGCAGATTTGGGATACTGCATGGAAAAATGGCACAATGGATTGTATGACAGAACTTTTTATGAAAGCAGACTATCGCCCAGCTGGATTTCTTGGAATAAGTGCTGGAGGCAGATGGGGAAATTCGGAGGAAATGGATTATTACCTTGCAGTGACAACATATGTTGATGTTCTCGAATGTAAAAGAGTTGAACCATTTGATGGTATGGACACGTTTGAGTTTCCACAGGCTACATGGGTAATATTTGAAGCAAATGGAGAACTACCAGATGCTGTTCAGCAGGTTTATAAAAAGTTTTATACAGAATGGCTGCCTAATTCTGGTTATGAGCTGGATGATCTGCCTGTTATTGAAAGTTATATGCAAAATAACAGGCAGGAGGTATGGATTGCCATAGTTAAATCCGGTAACAGTTAAAATATAAATTATTTAGAAGTTTCCATATGAATCAATATACAGAAAATGAGCGTAATGTATAGTTTTAGTTATGACAGATCATAAAGAATATTAGTAGTAAGAATAAGATTTCAAACCATCTATACTCTTCTACTATAAACTATAAAATTCGAATATTTTATTTTAATACCGTATTATTCAGAAATGAATTTTACGGTATTTTTATGTCGCAATACAAAAATTATGTGAAATAAAAAAAGATGACATAGATGAATATATAAAAAATATGTAAGATAGACATTCCCATGCAACATTCGATATGTTGGAAGATGGGGAGAAATATTGCAGGGGAATTGTTTTTTTGTATGAAAGAATTGTAGTAAGTTGCATTGTAAGGATATTGTCTACTACTGATATGGATGATGATATTTCATTTAGCATAATTGTCTTTTAAGATTTTTAAGCTGTTGCTCCATATCTGCTATCTGATTTTTAAGTTCTTCTTTAGATTGTAAACTATCTTGCTGGGCAGCCTTAGTAAGTAAACTTGCGCCAATTTGTGTAATAACATTTCCTAGTACATTAAGTTCATCAGTGCTCAAATTTTGTGATATTAAAACAGAAAGTAAAGAAGTTATAAGTACTAATGTATCTGGATTTATACTTGAAAAATTTGACATGTATACCACCTCATAAGTATTATATGCATTTTAAGACGAAATGGCACAGAATAAGTGTTCGAGGTACACGCAATATTAATGTATTTCAACATCGTAATAGATGTGTGCAAAAATTGAGTGGTAATACGTATCACAAGAATATTATAAAGAAGAAATTAATTTCTATCTATAAATAAAGTACCATCACTTTGAACTTCAGCGTAAAAAACATCTTCTGTATTAGCAATATTATTTTGTTTAAGTTTAGTTGTGAGCCATTCTTCATTTAAATTTAATTCTTTTAAATTATGTTTTATTATTTTTCCATCAACAATTATCTCAGATGAAATTTAATTTAAAGTGTTAACAGGAATATTCATATCTTCCTTAGTTATTTGTTGTTGTTGGTGTTTTTTCAGTACACTTAATTTACCATCTGGTTCTAATATTGCATATTCAACTTCTGTAATTGAAAATATACTGTGTTCTGTGCATCAAAAGATTTATGAAAGAAGGAATTTAATGAAAATAAACTGTGAAATAGATAATATAAGAACATTAAAAAATGGAATGAAGATCACTCTGCAGTTGCCTGGAAAAGAGATACCTAAGGTTATGAAAGATATATATAATTTCATGGATAAGCCTGTAAAGGTAGAAATACTTGTAAATGCAGAAGAACAAAAGGAAAGAATGAAATGGATCAACAACGATCAGAGAGGTAAAATCTTTACAATTATAAAAGATATCGCTAATTACACTGTTCAAGATAAAGAATACATAAGAGAATAGACTAAAGAAGGATTTTTAAAGACTACAGAGTATGAAGATTTTAGTTTAAGTAACTGCAGTAAAGAATTAGCAAATGATTATATAGAGTATTTACATTAATTAGAGTAGAAATATATCAGTAGGTGATTAATAATCCAGAACTACATAAGGGATTATTTTTAGGCACTAGTAAGCAGCTAGGGATGCCACCAGTGCCTTATAATGGTACTTCAATAGTAGAGTAGAATACGAGTTGTTAACCCAAGAAGAAGAGATAGAGTTCTACAAGAGTGGATAAAGCAAGATAAGTCTAGGATATATATTCACCAGATTGAAGTAGAGCAGTTAGATGAAGCATTAAATGCATTAACTAAACAACAACAATTTATTATAGAATGCAAATACTTTAAGAACATGTTTTAGAGAGATATAGAGGTTAGCTTTAACAATAGATTTAGACAACAGAATTATATAACTTATGAGGGATTGAAAAAGATGAATAAAGAGTCGATAGAATTATTAACTAAAATATTAGAACCTTATTATACAAGGTTTAAAGTATTATAAAATGCAGAGTACCCAAAAAGTACCTGAAAATTACCTGTTTTGTACCTGTTTTTGGATTATATATGTTATATAATGATAATGTGACAAAAATTGATCTAGTACCCCTTTGGAGAGTGAGATAAAATCCTGTTAGGTATATAAGGAGCCTAGCGGGGTTTTTAATTGCCATAAATCAGATGATAATTGGGTTGTATTAATTTCTAGTTTGGTGGGAACATAAGAACACAATATTCAATTGTAAACTTATAATAAAGGAGGCCAAACAGAATGTCTAAAAACTCAGAAACAATAAAATCACTTAATCAGCTTTTACAGGGAGAGTATATGGCAGTAGAGAGTTTTAATAACTTTATGTCTAAGCTAGAAGATGATAATATGAAAAATTCTTTAAAAGAGGTTCAGAAACAGCATAGAGAAAATATTAATACATTAGCAAGTTATATTCAGGATATAGGTGGACAACCACATGAGAATCTTGGAATGAAGGGTAAAATGGCTGAAATTAAGATTAATATGGACTTGGGTTTAAAAGTTGATACCTCTGAAGTTATTGCAAAAGCCATAGAAGGCGAAACTCAAGGAGTTAATATGGCTGAAAAGGTTCTAAGGGGTAATCTAGACGATAAATCAAGAGATATTGCAGGTGAGATACTGAAAAATGATAGAAGATCTATTGAGAAGCTAAAGAATTTAATGTAAGAAACATATAAGTGTTATACGAAAGAGCCTAAGCGGCTCTTTTTTCGTGTGAAATTTTAATAACAATTTTAATTTGATTTTTATTTAAAAAACTGTGGTGGAGATATGAAAAAAGTTAAATGTAATAATTGCAATTATAAATTTGAAAAACTCACACTTGAAAGCTTGATATATGCAATTAAAAAAACAGATGACAATGCGATTTCAGAGACTTGCCCACGATGTAAAGAGAATATCTTCAAAATAAAATAAAGTGAAAGAGAGATGGCTAAATGAATATAGGGGAAATTATGTTACTTATTCTGTATCAAAAGATCATAGGACTAGGGGAAGGTATGGAGAGTTAATAATAACTAATTATTAGAAATGAATATTGTTACTAATATATTTTGGAGTATTAGCAGTAGGAGAGAAAAAATATAAATATTGTAATTACGTACTGAACAAGTTCATCAAGATAAAGTGAATGTATACGTTTAGGAGATGAATTAAATTTAAAATATAGTAATATACTAAAGTAAATAATAAATCTCAATTAAAGAATCTAGCATAGTACCGATGCTTAAGACTTCAGGGCTACTTAAACTAAAGTTTGAATGACTTATTAATTGAAATATACATTTCTTAAAAATTTCTATTTGATTAATTAATAATATTAGAAATTCTTTCTTCATAAAAACAACTCCTTTTAAATAAAATCATAGAGAATATTATAATATACTTTATATAAAAAATTTGTCGAAATTTGCGTATTTATTGCAGTAATTGAATTATTTTTATCAATCTTATAGAGGATATTAAGATTTCATGAAGAATTAAAAATATATAATTTTACTAGTGGAGGGGTATTATGGGTTTATTAGGTGGAATAATGGGAAATGCATCTGAGGTAAATATTAAAGATGTAAATAAGGAATATGCTAATATTTTGGCTGAAAATGAGACTATAGAAAAGTCTTATAAGTTAATAAGAGATATGTTTATATTCACTAATAAGAGATTGATATTGGTGGATAAGCAAGGAATGACAGGTAAGAAAACCGAATATCATTCAATTCCATATAAGAGCATAACGCATTTTAACATTGAAACAGCAGGACATTTTGATTTAGATGCTGAGTTGAAGATATGGATTTCTGGAACATCAGCACCAATTGAGAAACAATTTAATAAGAGTCTTAACATATATGAGCTGCAGTCTGTATTAGCTACTTATATATTAAGATAGTCAAATTAATTATAGAGCCATCGGCTCTTTTTTCATTTAACAAAACAAACAAATAGCAACCAAATATATTTTTAGACAACTAAAAAGCCATAGAGGTGGAGTAAAATATACCCTTAATCTTAGAGGTACTAAAATACTCAAAGACTAGTTAGAACTTCTATAAAACATGCTTATCAAACTGTAAGTAATAAATCATTATCTATGAATCCATTTATAGAAGGTAGAGTGGCAATCAGCCTTATAATATGGTAGAACCTGTGATTTATGCAGAGAAAGACATGGGAAGATATTTAAAATTGATGAAGTGCCTTTAGACACCCAAATCGATTCTTTACTATGGTACCATATATATCTAAACGCCTTGATGATGTTTCGTCCAAACTAAGAAATTGGTTAGAGAGAGAAGATAATTCAATACTAGACGAATGGTATCAAAAATATGGAGATTTTTTTATTAAAAAAATATAACCAATAATGAACACAATGATAGATAAAGAAGTATAGTGACATTATAGGATATTACAAAGTAAGGTCAATGAATCCTTATAGGCATGTATACTATTTGTGTATGCTTCTACTTTAATTAATGAATTATAAATATTAGATTAGAAAAAGGGGGACTACTATGAAAACAACATTTTGTGATAGATGTACAAAGGAATTCATAATAGACATTCAAGTACAGAAATTAGAAAACAATATTGAGAAATTTTATTTCACTTGTCCTCACTGTGACACACAATACACAAGCTATTATAGCAGTGTACTAATTAAGAGAAAACAAGAGAAAATGAGGATACTACAAGAGAAATATAACAATATAAGAAGCAGGGATATTAAACAAGCGCAGAAACTAATTAAACAAATAGAAAAGCTTAAAAAGGAAATAGATAAAGATATTAAAGCTTTAAAAAGGAAATTTGATAATTAGCACCTAAAAGGGTGCTTTTATTTTGCCCTTTTTTAGTATTGTTAGGGAATAAAGAAACAAGGCCTCAGTTGTAGCTGACCAGCATAAGAGGCAAGCAGGAAATAAGAAAAGAGAATAAAAGTGAAAAGTAGACTATTTAGCTTTAATCTTCAGCTATTCGAAGAAGAAACTATTCAAACTATCTTAGGAGATGATTTATTTAACTAGGCAAAAGAAAAGCTTGGAGATAAAAAGATATATATAGTAAGTAATGGTAAGTGGATTCATAAAGAAAAAGTTTGATGATATCAATGAAGAGAGAAAGCATTATAAAATACAGGTGAATGACTTAGATAAGCAATTGGGAGTAGAGTTAGTTGTGGTAAGTGAAAAGCCAGTAGTAGAAGAAAGCTATAGAACAGCAGTAGAGATATATCTAGCAACAGGTGAGATTTCAGTGTAAAGTAATAATATACGAAAGGTGGGATTTTATAAGTGATTAAATATTTACAGAAGCAAAACAAGGAACGGTTAGATAAACTTAATTCACCTAGTTTTACAGGCAAAACAAAGGTCATGGTTATGGAAGAAGACATACCCTATGATTTAGGTTTCCTCGGTATTAAGGAAGTAGTTAAAGTAGGTAGCTATGCTATGCATGCTTCGTGGACAGCACAGGTTATTAAGCTTATTAATCCTGAAGCAGAGATATACGCATCAAAAATAGATTTTCTCCAAGTTGTAGACTACTGCATAGAGAATGATATAAAAATAATTAATGCTTCATTCACATGTATGAATAATTTTAGTAGAAGAGAAGCCCTAAAAAAATACCATGATTGGGGAGGAATTTTTGTAGCAGCAAGCGGAAACAAATCAAATAGAGACGTACAATTTCCAGCTAACTCAGAATATACAATTGCAGTTGCAGGAATAAATATAGAATCTTCCGTATCAAAAGAGTTAGATGTATATACAGAAGGAAATATCTATGTTAGAAATAAAGATGAAGGATTTTTCCACTATTATAACGGTACATCAAGTTGTGCTCCAGTAATCGCAGGCTGTGTTAGCTTAATACTAGCAAAATATCCTAACTGGAAGTGTGAAGATGTTAGGAGTTTTATAAAGGAAAACTCTAGGCCATATGACCAATTTGCTGGTATTTTTAAATTTCCAGATAACTTTAAGTTTGGGGAAGTAGAAATAGATAATTCAAAAAATGAAGAAAATAATATGTCAGAAGAAATAAAATTCAAAGATATCAAAGGACATTGGGCAGAAAAGGAAATAAAAGAAGGTACTGAAAAGGGAATCCTAAAAGGTTACCCAGATGGTACATTTAAACCAGACAAGCCTTTAACACGTGCAGAGTATATTGTAGCGGAACTTAGAAAGATTATAAAGAGAAAAGAGTAGTTTGTTCTGGCTGTGAGAAAAAGGGGGTGAAACAAATGAATATAGAGAATATAAAAAACAAACTACAATCAAAAGAATATGATTTCTTAAGGGATAATGAACATCTTGGAGATAATATTATATTACTAACAACAGGAGGTTCACATGCATATGGTACTAACGTAGAAACAAGTGATTTAGATATTAGAGGAATTGCAATTGAAGGGGAAAAAGAAGTTTTAGGATTATCTAATTTTGAACAATTTGAAGATGTTTCTACTGATACTACAATTTATGGACTTAAAAAAGTAGTTGGATTATTATTAAATTGTAACCCCAATACTGTTGAAATGCTAGGTACAAAAGATGAACACTTATTTATATTGTCAGAAGAAGGAAGGCTTATAAGAGAGAATATAGATTTATTTTTATCAAAAAGAGCAATACATAGTTTTGGTGGATATGCAACTGCTCAATTAAGAAGGCTCCAAAATGCTTTAGCAAGAGATAATTATCCACAATCAGAAAAAGAAAAGCATATTTTAAATAGTATCATGACGCAAATAAGACATTTGCAGGAACATTATACCGAATTTACTAATGAAGAAATAAAATTATATATTGATAAATCATTAAAAGAAGACTACGAAGAAGAAATTTTTATGGATATTAAGCTAACTCATTATCCACTACGAGATTTTAAAAATATCTATTCTGAGATGGGGAATGTAATTAAAGACTATAGTAAGCTTAACCATAGAAATAGAAAGAAAGATGATTTACATTTAAACAAACATGCAATGCATTTAGTAAGATTATTAATTATGGGAACAGAATTACTAGAAGGAAAAGGTATAAATACCTATAGGGAGAATGATCGTGAATTCTTATTAGAAATTAGAGATGGTAAGTATCAGAATGAAGATGGTTCATTTAAAGAAGAATTCTTTGAATTAGTAAATCAATATGAGGTAAAATTGAAGTATGCTGCTGATAATTCACCATTACCATCTAAGCCCAACTTTAATAAAGTTGAGGAATTATTGATTGAAATTAACAGAAGGAGACTTTTAAAATGAAAATTCAAATGCCACAAGAAGTACATAGGATACTAGATATATTAAGTTTTTATGGTTATGATGGATATATTGTTGGCGGATGTGTGAGGGACAGCATTCTAAATAAGACACCTAATGACTGGGATATATGCACTAACTGCACTCCCGAAAAAATGTTGGAGATATTTAGTTGTTTTAAAGTCATACCTACTGGATTAAAGCATGGAACTCTCACTGTAGTTATTAATGGACAAAATTACGAAGTAACCACGTATAGGATTGATGGAGAATATATAAATGGTAGACATCCAGAACAAGTTGAGTTTACAAATAACTTAAAAGAAGATTTAAAAAGAAGAGATTTTACAATTAATGCAATGGCCTACAATAATAAAGAAGGATTAATTGATTACTATGGTGGAATTACAGATATCTTTAACAAAAAAATAAGATGTGTAGGCAATCCTTTTGAAAGATTTAGTGAAGATTATTTACGTATGCTAAGAGCAATAAGGTTTTCTGCACAGTTAGAATATAGTTTAGATGCAGAGACATCAAAGGAAATAAAAAAGCTATCTAAAAATATTGTGGATATTAGTGAAGAAAGAATTAGAGAAGAATTGAATAAAATTCTAATGACAGATATGCCATCAAGAGGTTTAAAGTTGTTGAGTAGTACTGATCTGTTGAAATATATCATACCAGAGTTAGAAATGTGTGTTGGATTTCAGCAGCACAACCCAAACCATGACAAAGATGTTTTTAGTCATATTTTAAGTGTAGTTGACAATACTGAAAAGGATCTAATATTAAGGCTGGCGGCATTATTTCACGATATAGGAAAGCCAGAAACATTCAATCTAGATGAAGATGGTGTAGGTCATTTTTATAAACATAATTTAAAAAGTTCAGACATTACAGAGGAAGTAATGAAGAGACTAAAATATGATAATAAATCCATTGAACAAGTTGTAATTTTGGTTAGGGAGCACATGTCTAGATATGAGAAGTTAAGAGTTAAGAACACTAAAAAATTTATTAATAGAGTAGGAATTGGCAATATTGAAAGGCTATTTAAACTTCAGATTGCAGACATAAATGGTTCAAATAAAAGGGATGGTGTAAGTAAGATATTTGAGTTAAAGAATGAAGTTGAACGAATATTAAACGAGAAACAACCGTTATCTATAAAGGATTTAGAAATTAATGGGTATGATTTGATTCAATTAGGGATACCTCAGGGAAAGCAGGTTGGTACAGTTCTAAATGAGTTAATGGAAATAATACTAGAGAATCCAGAACTAAATAGAAGAGATATTCTTACAGAAATCGTGATGCAAAAGTGGATTTAAATAACATAGAAATAGATGATTTTGCAGAAAAATATATTGAATTGAAATGTAAATATACAAAAAATTTAATAGCTGATATTAAGAAAATTGAAACTTTGTTATCCCATTTTTATACTCCTATTAGTTAAAGTTCAGAGGTTATGTTAAAATAAGCTAAGGTGGTTTAATTAACAGGAGGAATTAATAATGAATAGTAGTGTAAAATCACTTAATCCCGTAATTGATAGACATGCTAAAGCTTTAATATTAGGATCAGTGCCTGGAAAAGAATCATTGGAAAAACAACAATATTATGCAAATTCAAGAAATAGTTTCTGGAAGATTATTTTTTCTTTATACGATTTTAACGTTGAGGAAAGCTATAATAAACGGATCGACTTTATTCAAGAAAAAAACATTGCACTATGGGATGTTATAAAAGTTTGTGATAGAGAAGGTAGTTTAGATTCAAATATAAAAAATGAAAAAACAAATGATTTTGTTTCCTTATTTAAGGATTATCCTAATATAGAATTTGTTTTATTCAATGGAACTAAGGCTTATGAAGTGTTTAGAAAACAAGTAGGCTTTAATATATCAGATAAAATTATTTTTAAAAAGCTGACTTCAACCAGTCCGGCAAACACCATTTCAATTGAAATAAAAATAATGGAATGGAAGATCATTAAAGAATATTTAGGATGATAATTAAAATTAAAATATTTAGATAAGAACTTGGTTAATCCAGGTTCTTTTTATTTTGGAGGTGTACTAATGAAACTAATTATAGTTATAGATCCCGGCCACGGTGGAAGTGATCTAGGAGCAGTAGGACCGACTGGTTTATATGAAAGTCATGTAGCATGGAAAATTGCCTGCATGGTAGCAGATATCCTTATGAGATATGGAATAAAAATTATATTTACACGTGTTGGAGATGTAAGAGTTAGCCTAGACAAAAGAATTGAAATTGCAAATAGTTCTAAGGCAGATTATTTTGTGTCTATTCATATTAATAGTGCTAATAATCCTAAAACCACAAAGTCAAAAAAGATTAGACTAGGGGAGAGTCTCTCCTAGTCTTTTTTATTCCACTAATGTTTTTCGTCAATTCCTATTTCATGATTGAGGATTTCTTGGATTCTAATTACAATCTTATCTAAATCGAGGTTAGCTTCTTTTTTTATACTCTTTTTGAGCATTGGTCCAATTTGTTGAATATCATCTAGTATATCTTGCAGAAGTTCTAATGCAGCTGTTGCTTCGATAATTTCTTTAGGAGTTTCAACTATGTTAGCTAAAATTGATGTTTCTGTACGAGAAGCAATCAAAGGACTATCGATTTCTTCAATATACACATAAGTTCTTTTCCCAGGACCTCGATCATTCTCAATAGGCTCAAGCGCAATAATCTTATCTGACCTAATAAACTTACCATACCCTAAGGGGACGATAATATTTTTTCTTACTTCCATTAAACGTCATCCTTTCTATCTAAAGATATAAATATATTTTGTACGTTATAGCTGCTAATATACTAAGATGATAAAGATGAATACTTGAAAGTTAATAAGTGTAACCTAAGACGTATTCCTTATAATAAGGTAGCTTAGGCTACATTATTATGTTTGACGCCAAAGTTCGAGTTAGTCTTGTAACACTAAAACAAATGACTTTATTTGAAAAAATGTTTTTTAATGTTGAAAACGAGAAAAAGAAATGTTTTTAAGTTTTGTGAATAATTGCTATTTTATTACTAATAATATTACTGATTAAATTAATAATAATGGAGGGAAAAGCAGTGAGAAAATTATCTGAAGCAGAACTATTAACATTGACAGGAATGTTAAAAATGGAAACTGAAGGACTTGCAGCAGCTAAAGCAACTCATATGTTAATTGAAGACAATGATTTAAAAAAGTCTGCGGAAGCGGGTATAATGGCATCAGAAGCAAGAATAAAAGGTATACAACAATTTATTAATGAAAATCAAGTTTTAGGTACTGGGGAGGTAAAGTAAAATGAAACCGATAAAAGAAATGTTGGGTCAGAAAGCGACAAATTTATCTGATCAAACTATTACGAATAACGCTTTAGCTGCAAAAACTTCAGCATCAAATGCATATCTAAACGCAATGTTAATGACAGCAACTCCTGAATTAAAACAATTGTTTAGCTCAAACTTAACACAAACGGTTGGTGAGCATGCTGCATTATCTGAATTAGCTGCAAATAAAGGATGGGTAAATCCATATGAACAGCCAGAAAACCAGTTGCTTCAAACTTTTAATCAGTCTAAAGAAATATTAGATAGCCATGTAACTGAATAATACATATCAAAGAGCCTTATATAAGGCTCTTTTTTACAATCTATCTTTTTGTCTATAATTTTAATTTGTTTTTGTATTTGGATGTATGGCAATATTGAGAATATAACTTTTTTATTTTTAAAATAGAAATATAGAACAGTTTATATGTAACTTCATAGTATATATTACAGCTACTAATAGTTTTGGAACATAAAGAAAAAAAGTGTGTACTTTGCAGTACTTAAAATTAAAAAAGGTAGGTGTAATATATGGGTGAAATTATTGAAAATTGTGGAGAGTGTAGTGAAAATTTAGTCCAAAATATTGAAAAAAGTGGAGATTGTGGTGAAAATTTAGTAGGAAATATTGAAAATAATAGGGGTTGTGATGGAGGTACTGATGGTATTTTTGGAAAGAATAGAAATAATTTACTTTTCTTCTTCTTGTTGCTAATAATAATTTTCTGTAACTGTGGTATTTTTAAAGGATCAGGAGATAGCCTACTTTTCTTCTTTTTATTACTTGTTGTACTATTTTCTGGACGAGGACTATTATGTTTCTAAATAGAAGAAACATAATAGGGGGTGGGGCTTAGGCTTTACCCTCTTTTTTTATATCTACTTTGTAGTAACACTTTTGCCAGTCCGTAATATACTTGTATTGGGGAAGAAGCAAAGCAGTGAGCAACTTTTCTAATATAAAAAAGGGGAAGGCGAAAATAATGGATTATAGTCAAGAAATTAATACACAAAGGTGCAACAATCCAGGCAACGATCCAATTAGTATAGGTGCAACATGTGTAGCTCAAATAGATGGAAGATTCTTCTTGCTTATAGAAATTGAAATAGAAGTTATGGGTATTGAGAGAGAAGAAGTGATTATAACAGAGATAACAGCAGCTCAAGCAGCGGCACTAATAGCAGCGGGAGTTATGCGTTGTCAAATAGTTACCACAATTCCTACAGGAGCAGGAGTAACCCTTATTTGTGCATTTGTAGTAGGTCAAAATGTATTCTTAGTATTTAATGTTGAAAATGCAACTGATCGTCTAGTTTTAGTTAGAGTACCTTTATGTAGAATTATTTAATCAAAACTTATCAGATAATCATATGATTTTTAGAGTTTTAAAGTGTTAGGGTAGAGCTTAGGCTTTACCCTCTTTTTATATCTATTTTTACTCTTTACACCGAACATATATTCTGGTAATATAATATTAAGAACACATGTTTGGGGTGATAATATGGTAAATCAATCATTAAAATACTCTTTAGTTAATCACAAAGTAATAACCATTATGTATATGAAGGGTTTAGAAATAACTCAAAGAAGAATCCAAGTATTAAAAATGGATAATGAAATTATAAAAACGCTAGACATAGATAAAGGGCAACTTAGAACCTTTAAGATAGAGAACATACTATCCGCAATGGATACAAAGTTGATTGATAGTAATGAAGAAATAAGGGGTAATTATCATGCTAACTAAAAGAGATAAAGAAATTCTAAAGGCAATAAATTCTTATGTGAATGCCAATGGTATAAGTCCTATGGTAAGGAATATCTGTGACCTGGTTGAATTGAGATCTAGTAGTACGGTGCACGCTTATTTAAACAGATTAGAGATAGAAGGATTTATAACAAAGATGGACATTATTCTAAGATCAATAAAGATAACTAAAAAAGGTGTAGATATAATAGAAGGGTAGGATATGCTACTCTTTTTTATATATAAAATCATACTGTAGAATATTTTTTCTTTCTTTTATAGGGGTAGCGCCAACATTTTGACGTAAAACCCACGCTAAGACAATTTCTGGAATTAAAAAACCGATTTTTCCTATGCTAAGAAAAAATCGGTCTAGTTTTTTATTGAATGAGTAGGCGTAGCGAATGTAAGCCTGGTACTCTTTTTAAATCAAAGTTTTGGACTGAAGGCTAAAAGGTTGCTCTTAAGGCAACCTCTTTTTGTCTCTAAAAGGGGCGAAGCTCCCTAGATTAGTTTTATAATTGATAAAAGTGACTTTATAGAAGGTTAACCATAAATAACTGGTTAACCCTTGAAATTATTGTATAAAGGAGTTAACCAGAAAAAGTTTAGATTGAATATTTACTCATGCAGCATACACAATTAGTTAACATAATGAAAAATTATCGATAGTTCCAAAGAGTTGTTTACCGAATACCTGAAATTTTCTATTATTATTAAGAGGAGGGGAGAAAATGTATTTAGGAGATTATATTGTTCAAATTGTATCCATTATTATAATTTTATTTCTTGTAGGAATAGCAGGTTGGTTTGTGACGAAAATTATTAGAAAAAACAAAAAAGATTAAAAAATCAGAGAAAACGTTTACATTTTTCCCTCTATATGGTATTTTTAAATAGAATTTCAATTAAAGGGGGTAAGAAGTATGCCTTTATTTTCACAAACGATAACTGACTTTTGGCGGGAGCCATTTTTGAACGGAGACGTCCTCTATAGCGATGAAGTTTTTACTGTCGCCATCAACTCTGACCTGAGCGAAGACCGTCGGGTGATGGTGCTGGAAACCTCCGACGGCCGGGTTATGGCAGTCCTGACGCCTGCGCTGGCCGATAAGTTAGGCCTTTATCAACGACAAGACCTGTCTGAGCCGACCTTTCGCCGTAAATTGAATGAAGCGGGAGTCACTCTGCATGGTGCAGATTATCTTTTTTATTTTTCAGAAGCCGATAAGAACGTATTGCTGCAAGAAAACCTGGAAGGTGTCTTGTGCCAGTTAACAGAGCAAGATGATGCGGTTTTCTCCGAGTTCCAGTCCTCCGCCTCGGAACAAGACTTGGATGATGCTTATGTGGAATTGGATCACTGGGCGGTGTTCGGCTCTTTTGAGCAAAATCGCCTGGTCAGCGCCGCCAGCATGTATCCCTGGGAGAATGCGCAAATTGCAGATCTCGGCGTACTGACTCTGACGCCCTTTAGAGGAAAAGGTCACGCCCGCAAAGTGGTGCGTTCAATCAGCAAGTACGCCTGTGATCAGGGATATGAGCCCCAGTACCGATGCCAGCTCGATAACCAGGCGTCTACGTCGCTGGCTAAAGCGGCGGGTTTGACGCTGTTTGGAAAGTGGGAAGTGATTTCTCCCGACTCCACTGACTGAGAGTCCGACTCAAAATTAAATTCTTTTTATTCAAGCTCTTGCGACGCGGTGCGTTATGCGCCGGATGGTTGTATTGAATTATTAAACTAATTAGTTGATAACATATAGGTGGTAATGAAATATCGTTAATTGATATATTAGGAACTGATCCAGATGAAGTAGTAGATGAAGTAGAATTGAAAATGCAAATTAAAAAGCTATATTCTAAGATGGCTAGTGTATTGAAGTCAAGAGAGAGGATAGTGATAGAACTTAGATATGGAATATGTAATGGTGGATCTAAAACACAACGTGAAATTGCTAAAATGCTAGGTATTTCGAGATCCTATGTTTCTAGAATTGAAAAAAGAGCAATAAAAAAATTAAATAAAGCATTGAATGGAAATAATTAAAGGTCAGAGTAAAGGCCTTTAATTATTTTGTTATTATCATAGTTAATGTTATCATAAATGATAAAGCTAACAACTATTATATAAAAGAATTCTTACGACAAAAGATGAACTTAGACAGATAGTAAGAAATAGGATATATTCTATCGCAAGAAATAAAAATTATTAATATATAGCAATTTAAAAAATCAAATAAGGGGTATATATTGTATTAATATTTATATATAATAGACAACTCAAAAAAGGGGGGGATAACAGCATGAGTACTAAAGAAAGAACTATGTGGGTTGGAATGCTAATTATAATTTTAGTAGCATCATTATCTATTACAAATCAATATAAAAACAAACTAATCAATTTAGTGGAAGAAAAGGAGATTCTATCGAATAAATATACTAAATTAAAAGATGAAAATCAAAACCTAACAACTACAGTTAGTAATTTAAATATTGACCTAAAAAGTCAAAATGAATTAATCTATAATCTACCCAAAATAGACCAGTCTATGATTAAATTTTTACTAGATGATAAAGGATTTCAAGGTGAGATAAAGGATATTGAATCTAATCTTTTAAATCATTCGGATCTGATCCCTTATGAAGGTATACTGGGAGGAACAATGCACTTTTATGAAGGTGGAACTCATGCTGTGACAGATCAATGGGTAGTGACATCCTTTGGGGATGGACATATGGAAGGGTATATGATACTGAGTTATGACTTAAATGGTGAAAAAATTACTTGGAAGGTCATAGATTCTTATTTGTATTAAGTAATAATCTATTTAATAGAATAATCCGATAACATATATATAGGATATGATATCAATATAGGTAAAACTATATTTTCGAATTAATGGGAGTTTATTACTATTTTATTCTATCTGTTATAATGATATCTTAATTATTATAGGGATATATTAGAAGTTCATAAATTTTTAAAGGAAGTGAAAATAAGATGGGAAAATTAAGTAGAAGATTGAAGACATGTAAACGATGTAAAACACCTATTCATGAAAATTCACTTCGGGAGTATTGTTCTAGATGTTATGGAATTGTAGAAGAGGTTTTCGATAAAATTAGAGAATATTTAAGAGAATATCCAGGAGCTACTGCCTATGAAATGGAACAGAGATTGGGAATCCCTATCCATGTAATTAACAACTTTATTAAGGATGGGAGACTAGTTGAGATTCCGAATGAGCATTTAAATCTTCAATGTTTGCGATGTGGTTGTCTATTATTATCTGCATATCATAAGTATTGTCCTATTTGTGAAACAGAAATGAAGAATGGTATCCAAAAAGCTAAGGAAGAATTGTCGGGTACACTTGACAGTTCAAAAGAAACAGGAAAAATGCACTTGAATTATTATTTAAGAAAAAAATAGAAGTATAAATTAAACTACAATTTAGATATAATTCCTACTTTATCTAAATTGTAGTTTAATTTATTAGCAATTTTAGTTCGCATAACATATTAATTTATGTATATAGGATATAATACTTAATATAATAAATGCTTTGGTTTAGTGGGAATATATGCTAAACTAATATCTGAATATATTAATGAGGTGATATGCGGACATGGTAAATTTACTGACTCCTGATTTATATGTAGAATCAGTTTTAAAGTTAAATTTAGAAAAGCTTAAGCAAAAAAACATTAAAGGACTAATAATAGATATTGATAATACATTAGTATCTTGGGAAATTAAATATGCTAGTGAAAAAACGAAGGAATGGTTATTAAACCTTGAAAAGGAAGGTTTTAAAGTGTGCTTAGTTTCTAACAATACAGAAGACCGGGTTGTTACTTTCAATGAAGAATTAAAATTACCTGCAATACATAGAGCATCAAAACCAAGGGTAGGTGCTTTTAAAAGGGCTATGAAAATTATGGGTACAAAAATAGAAAATACAGCTGTAATTGGAGATCAAATTTTCACAGATGTATTAGGTGGAAATCGTATGAGATTATTTACAGTGTTAGTAGTACCTATAGAAGGTAAAGAATTTTGGTGGACAACCTTTGTAAGAAAGGTTGAAAGACATGTATTGAGGGTGGTTTTAAAGGATCATAGGGGGGATAAATAGATGATTACAATCAGCGGTAAAACAAAAACTGTTGCTCTTATTGGAGATCCTGTAGAGCACAGTTTTTCTCCATTTATACACAATTATGGATTTCAAACTCATAAATTAAATACGGTATATGTTAATCATACAGTAAAAAAGCATTATTTAAAAGAGGCAATTGAGGGCATTAGAGCCTTAGGGTATGTAGGTGCAAACGTAACATATCCTCATAAAATACAAGTAATAAATTTTTTAGATGAGGTATCTAAAGAAGCAAGACTTATTGGAGCTGTAAATACAATAAAAAATGAAAATGGAAAATTGATTGGTTACAATACCGATGGGTCAGGATTTATTTATGGACTAGCTCAAGATGGAATAGAAATAAAGAATAAGACTATTTGTATATTAGGTGCTGGTGGGGCATCAAAGAGCATAGCTATTTCCCTTTGTTTAAAAGCCGATTGCGAGGTTATTATCTGTAATAGAAATATTGAAAAGGCAGAAGAAATTTTTTACATAGTTAACAATGATAATAAAAATTTTTTAGGAAAAGTAACACAAGTTGTTACTCCTAATGATCTTAAATTAGAAAATGTAGATATATTAGTAAATTGTACACCTGTAGGAATGGGTAAGTTGAAAGGATTAATTCCATTTGGAGATAAATTAAAACTTCATAAAAACATTATAGTATATGATTTAATATATAATCCACATGAAACCCAACTTTTGAAAGTGGCTAGAAATGAAGGCTTTATTACTTATAATGGATTAAATATGCTGGTCGGCCAAGCAATTCTAGCCTTTGAAATATGGACAGGAAAAATATTAGACTTTGAGGAAATAAAAAGAATCATTCAAAAACTTTAAATATAATATAATCCAAATATAATTATATTGCAGGAATTTTTAAAATTATATAGAATAAGTATAATTGGTACAAAAGTCCTATTGTAATTCTGAAATAATACAATCAAATAACATGAACAGAAGAAATACAGATATAGATGGACGCTTATGCTGTATGGATGTAGTGGCGTAACCGGCTAACTTTATATTTATTTAATATATAGTTAGTTTTTTTATACAATCTTTTTCAAATGAGGGGTTCTATATGAGTGGGAAAACTAAACGTTTAGGGGATTTATTAATAGAAGCTGGACTAATTGAGCAGGAGCAGCTTGAAAAAGCATTAGAGCTTCAGAAGGTTACTTTTAAAAAACTTGGTGAGATCCTAATTGATGAAGGTTTTGTTAAAGAAAGTCAAATTATTGAGGTATTAGAATTTCAATTAGGGATTCCTCACTTAGATTTGGAGAAGTATTTTATTAATCCAGAGATGCCTAGGCTAATTAGCGAAAAATTAGCAAGACGACATATGTTAATTCCTGTAAAAAAAGAGCGGGATAATTTAATAGTAGCTATGTCAGACCCTTTAAATATTTTTGCTGTAGATGATATTAAAATAGCTACTGGATTAGAAGTTATACCTGCTATCTCAACAAGGCAAAATATTGAAAATGCTATTAATCGATATTATGGTAGCGAAAGTGCAGAAAATGCGATAGAGGAGTTTAAAAGAGAATATAGAATGCCAGATTTAGATGATCTAGAAGCACAAGACGCTCTAGATATTAGTAATGCACCAATGGTTAGGCTCGTTAACTCTTTTATTAAGCAAGCTGTTAGACTAAATGCTAGTGATATCCACTTAGAACCCTATGAAAAAACATTAAGACTTCGTTTTAGAATAGATGGCGACTTGCAAGAAATCATGTCCATTGCTAAATCAGCCCATCAGGCCATAATATCAAGAATAAAAATACTTGGTAGGATGGATATTGCAGAAAAAAGGATTCCGCAAGATGGTAGAGTTGAAATGGTAATTGATAGTGGAGATATTGATATGCGTATTTCGATATTGCCAACAGTGTATGGAGAGAAGGCTGTAATACGTCTATTAGATAGAAGTAGCGTTGTTATTTCTAAGGATCAACTTGGATTTACACAAGATAATTTAAAAATATTTGATGAAATTATTAAAAGTCCACATGGTATTATTTTAGTTACAGGTCCAACGGGTAGTGGAAAAACAACAACTTTATATGCTGCTTTAAAAGAATTAAATAATGTGGTTCGTAATATTATTACAATAGAAGATCCGGTTGAGTATAGGCTAGAAGGGGTTAACCAAGTACAGGTCAGTAATAAGGCAGGATTAACCTTTGCTAGTGGGCTTAAGGCAATTTTAAGACAAGATCCTGATATTGTTATGGTCGGAGAAATTAGAGATGGAGAGACAGCTCATATTGCAGTGAGGGCTGCCATCACAGGTCATCTTGTACTAAGCACAATGCATACTAATGATACAGCTTCAACTGTGACGAGATTTACTGACATGGGTATTGAATCATACCTTGTTTCTTCCTCGGTTATTGGGGTCGTAGCCCAAAGATTAATTAAAAAAATATGTCCCTATTGTAAAGAATCCTATTATTCAACATCAGTGGATAAAAAAATACTAGATATAGAAGAAAATGTATTACTACATAGGGGAAAAGGATGTAATATTTGCAATTATACGGGCTACAAAGGAAGACAGGCGGTTCAAGAAATTATGCGTATTGATGAAACAATACGAGCATTAATTGATGAAAGAGCAAGTATAGATAAGATTAGAAAAAAGGCATTAGAAAATGGGATGACTTCCTTAAAAGAAAATTGCAAACAGCTTATATTTCAAGGTGTAACAACTGTCGAAGAACTTGCTCGTATAGCCTATGGATTAGAATAGGAGAAATGCTATGGATATTATTAACCTACTAAAAATAGCAATTGATTTGAAGGCTTCAGACTTACACATTACTGTAGCTGTACCTCCGACAGTTAGAGTGAATGGGAAACTGAAAAAGATAGATAATCAACCAATAACTCCTGAAATATCTGCTAAATTAATAAGGGATGTACTGACACAGGAGGAACTGAATAAATTAGATACCAACGGAGAACTGGATATATCATTAGCCTATTCTGGGTTAGGTAGATTTAGAGTAAATGCTTTTAAACAAAGAGGGAGTTACAGTATGGCATTGAGGATAGTTGCTCTTAATATACCAACCATAGAACAGCTAGGTTTACCTATAGTAACGAAGGAATTAGCAAGAAAGCAGAGGGGACTAATATTAGTTACAGGACCAACTGGTAGTGGAAAATCTACCACTTTAGCCGCTATGATTGATCTTATCAATAATGAAAGAAACTGTCATATACTAACATTAGAAGATCCAATAGAATATTTACATAAACATAAAAAAAGTATAGTTAATCAGAGGGAAATTGGAAATGATTCAATTAGTTTTGCTAATGCTCTGCGTTCAGCTTTAAGGCAGGATCCAGATGTAATTTTAGTTGGAGAGATGCGGGACTTAGAAACAATAAGTACAGCTATTACGGCAGCTGAAACAGGACATTTAGTTTTGTCTACACTGCATACTTTAGGAGCTGCAAAAACTGTTGATAGAATTATAGATGTATTTCCACCCCATCAGCAACAACAGATTAAGATTCAGTTATCTTCTGTTTTAGAAGGGGTAATATCACAACAGTTAATTCCTAAAGCAGATGGAACAGGACGTATAGGAGCTTATGAGATTATGGTAACTACACCAGCTATAAGGAATTTAATTCGTGAGGGTAAGAGTCATCAAATCCAGACCTCAATACAAACTGGGATTAAATTTGGTATGCAAACTATGGATCAATCTATTATAGAGCTATATAAAAAGGGGTTAGTGTCAAAAGAATGGGCATTTACTAGTGCAGTAGATCAAGATTCTATTACAAGATCCATAGGACTTTGAGTGTACTATCAATATATAACTTTAATTTAAGGGAGTGGAAATATGCCCCTATATGAATACAAAGCAATTACAGATAAAGGTGAGAGTCTAAGTGGTACATATGAAGCCGTTAATGAAAATGAAGTAATAGCGATGCTAAGACAAAGTAGACATTATCCGATGAAAGTTAAAGAAACAGTTAAGAAAAATAATATATTAGATATTTCTATATTTAAAAGTGTAAAGATTAAAGATTTAGCTATTTTTTGTAGACAATTTTACACGATGTTAAATGCTGGTATACCTATAATAAACTGTCTAGAAGTTTTAAAAGTACAAACAGAAAATAAAAAGCTTAAAAATACACTAGATGATGTATATGATGATATTCAAAAAGGTGCTGCTTTTTCTACTTCATTAAAAAATCATAAAAAGGTTTTTCCAGACCTTCTTGTAAATATGATTGAAGCTGGAGAGTTAAGTGGTAATTTAGATTCAATTTTAGAAAGAATGTCGTTTCATTATGAGAAGGAAAATAAAATTGCTAATAAAATTAAAGCTGCTATGGTATACCCATTGATGCTATCTACAGTATCAATTTTAGTAGTAATATTTTTATTAGTATTTGTTATGCCAACTTTTTTAAGCATGTTTGAAAAAACAACACTGCCAGTTCCTACAAGGGCATTACTTTTTGTTAGTTACTCATTAACTAGCTATTGGTATGTTTATACTATTGGACTTATATTATTTATCTTAGGATTTAGCCAACTGTATGAAAGTGAAAGAGGAAAACTATTTTTTGACAGACTAAAGTTTAAAATACCAGTAGTTAAGGGCGCTACACAAAAAGTAGTAACGTCACGTTTTACTAGAACCCTATCAACTTTGTTAGCCAGCGGTATCCCTTTAATTCAAGCCTTAGAAAGCACCGCTAAAGTATCCGGTAATAGAGTAGTGGAATTAGGAATGAGGGAAGTGATTGATGAAATTTCTATGGGAGTTACATTGACTAATTCTATTAAAAAGATTGGTGTATTTCCCCCAATGGTTATTTCTATGATTCAAATCGGTGAGGACTCTGGACAATTAGATGACATATTGGATAAAACAGCTAATTTCTATGATGAAGAAACGGAGAGTGCATTGCAAAAAATGACAACGATGATTGAGCCTCTAATGATTATTATTATGGCTATTATTATAGGCTTAATTGTAATAGCAATGATTTTACCTATGTTCGACATGATAAATACAATATCTTTCTAAGGGAGAAATCCTTATTAATAAGAGAAGACTTTTTAGGGAGTGATGCTGGAAAAAATATAGCGAATCTAATAATGAGAGATTTAAACTAAAAAATTATAAAGGGGAGAAAAGAATGGTTAGAATGTTGAGTAAGAGGATGAAAAATCAAAAAGGATTTACATTGGTTGAACTAATAGTTGTTATTGCCATTTTAGGTATTTTAGGGGCTATAGCTGTTCCAAAATTTGGTGGATTTAAAGAAACAGCCGCAAAAAAAGCTGACGAGGCTACTATGGATGTAATTAGAAATACGGTGCTGATTGCTCTTGCTAATGGAGATATAACCGTAACTGGAGAAGAAGGCACTATTACTATAGATACTACAGAAGATCCAATAACATTTGAAGGATCAAATATTACTACTTCTGATAATAATGACCTTGAAAAAGTTATGACAGATTTACTTGATACTAAATTAAAAGCACAAGTAACGAATAGAATTGGATTTACAGTTACTATTAAATCAAATGGAGATATAAAAGTGGATCCCAAAAAATAGTTAAAAATTCTTATGTAGTATACAACAACTTATAAAGTTATTGAAATCATAATTAATACAGGGCATGTTTCTACTGAAATTTGCCCTCTTGCTATATTACTTTAATCCTCAAGGAGAATACCCATGTATCTAAACAATCAAAATGGTTCTTCACTTTCTCTCATATTAGTTATAATGCTTGTTCTAGGTATTTTAGGTTCAACACTTTTATTTTTAAATACCTCTGAGGTCCGCCAGGTAGCTAGGGAACAAAAGAAAGTGCAGACCTACTATATTGCAAAGTCAGGAGCAGAAGCTATTGCAGAATATATTATTGATAGTTCAAATAATTTAGATGAAGATGAGTTTGAGAGCTTGGTTTTAGATTTAATTAGATCAGAAAAATCGAATCCGGTCAGTTTTGGAAATGGTATTTTAGAAATAGATATTTCTGGAGAAATATCAGAGCTCAATATTGTATCTACAGGAAAAATAGATAGTATTACTAATGCTATAATAATAACATTAAAAAAAGTGGGCACAAATTATTACAAAATTTTTTCAGAGTATAAAAATTAGTGGAGAGATAAAAAATGAAGGAATTAAATAAACAAAAAGGATTTACATTAGTAGAAATTATAATTACCCTAGCAGTTATAGGTTTAGTTATTGTTATATTGTCTACTCTCTATGTGAATAGTTACAAACTAATTATTTATTCAGGAGAAAAGGTTCAGGTTGTATATGATTTACAAAAACAA
The DNA here is from genome assembly GCF_018919215.1 of Alkaliphilus flagellatus. Lineage (NCBI taxonomy): Bacteria > Bacillati > Bacillota > Clostridia > Peptostreptococcales > Natronincolaceae > Alkaliphilus > Alkaliphilus flagellatus. Next base: position 310,738 of record NZ_JAHLQK010000005.1, on the reverse strand, counting down.
GTAGAGTACATCATAGGTGATCAAAGTTATGATGTGGGTGAAAGCAAAACACTACATATAAGCTTTCCTAATATATCAAGGACTATTTCAATTGATGGCAAAGAAGTAAAATTCGAAAAAAAATATGGGAATAAAAAAATTGCCTTATTTTATTTTATACCATACAAATGATAACTATATTTTTATTTTGACAAAAGGGGATTTAGTATGGCAAATAATAAAATGGAATATAGTAGGTTATATAATTTAAACTTAATAAAAAACAATAAAGGGTACACATTTATTGAATTATTGCTAATTTTAGCATTTTTAGGAATACTTATGCTTATAATTAATTCCTTGAGCATATTAGGGCTTAAAACTTTCAATTTTGCGTCATACCAAGGAAGTCTCCAACAAAATCTTCGACTAGCTACTAATTTTATAACAAAAGAAACTCGATTTGCTTCAGATGTCCAAATACTTAATTTAAGCTTATCAGAGCTTATAACTGAAATGGAAAAAACAGATAATGAATACCATTATATTTATTTAGAAAACAATGTCTTAAAATATAGATACGAGGATAAATCTAATTATGTTGCAGATAAAATAAAAGAACTAGATTTTAACAAAAGTACTAAAAATATTTTGAAATTTGATGTACTAGGTGAGAATAGTACTCCTAATTATAAATTAGGAACAGAAGTTGTAATTTTGAATATGCCTCAAAATAAAGAAATTTTAAATTCAGATGGTGTTGCAATTCGATACAAAAAAGTAATTCCTGATTTTCCTATAGATGAGGACACTAATAAATGGGATCAATATGTAATTTTTACAAATACTATTAAACTTACAAATGGCAGTGCAAGTGTTATCGGAGAAAATGCATCTATTATTATTAATGGACAAAATAACAACACTGTAAGTTTAGGAGGTAATAGCAATATTTCTGTAAAGGAACTTTATATCAAAGGCAACTTAGTTATGGAAGGAAGTGCAAGTATTGGAAGTACTGCTATAGGAGGAACAACTTATATAGATGGAAACGTAACACTTGATGGAAACCCTAGAGTCTACGATCAGCTATATTATACTAAAAATTTAAATACACAACACTGGATTGATATTCCAGCTATTAAAACAGATGAAATCCAATTTCCAAATGTAAGTATGCCAAAGTTTAAAGATAAAGAATGGTATATAGAAAAAGGTTACTCAAACAATACTACCCCTCAAAATGGTATGAGATATTATGGTAGAACATATTCATTTCCTACTTGGAACAGTTATTCTGATGTTGTTATAGTTAGTAGTGGAGACATAATTTTATCTGGAAATGTTTCGGTAAGTGGAATACTTTTTGCTCCAAATGGTAAAGTCATTACTGGCGGATCTGCCAATTTCTCAGGAATAATAATAGCTGAAGAAGTTGTTTTAGGAAGTTCATCTCCCATAATTTTCAAATCTTTTAATACAGAAGATTTACCTTTTTAACTAGATACCAGTTTAAATTTAGATTTAAATTAAGTTTGTACTTATAGAGAATAATAAGTAGTGCTATATATGAAGATTTTAAAAATATAAATGGTATAGGGGGAGGAGTATATGCGTATTGTAACCTTATTGCTAGGCACTATAATAGGATCCTTTCTAAATGTTTGTATTTATAGAATACCATTAAAAGAGTCTATAGCATTTCCACCCTCCCATTGTTCGAAGTGTAATACTAGTTTAAGGGCCTTGGACCTAGTTCCTGTATGTAGTTTTTTATTTATAAAGGGCAAGTGTAGATACTGTGGTGAAAAAATATCTTATCAATATCCTTTAATTGAGCTGCTTAATGGGTTACTTTATTTATGGGTATATCTAAAATTTGGACTTACTCTAGAGTTTTTAGCATACTCAATTTTATGTAGCATATTGATTGTTGTAGGTATTATAGATTATTATCACCAAGTTATTCCTGATACTATAAATATATTCGGATTCGTTTGTGGGTTTATTTTTCATACTATCAATTTTAGTAGCCTTTTAAACTTTCTTCAATATTTGTTTGGATTTTTAGTTGGAGGAGGCTTTTTGTTACTAATCGCTGTTGTTACTAAAGGAGCAATGGGTGGAGGAGATATAAAACTTATGGCTATGCTAGGATTTTGGTTAGGATGGAAATTTACTCTGCTTAACTTATTTCAATCATTTATACTTGGAGGTTTTATTTCCATTATACTTATTTTACTTAAGTTTAAGGATGTAAAGGATATGATTCCCTTTGGACCATTTATTGTATTGGCAACTCTAATAACACTATTTTATGGGAATGATATAATAAGTTATTATATTATGACATTTGTTGTTTATTAAAAGAAAATGAGGTGAGAAAGTGTAATGTTTAATAAAAATGTAATATCAATCGATATTGGAGCATATACAACAAAATTAGTTGTAGGTAGTTACAAAGGTAACAAGGTGGATATCTTACATATAGACTCTTTAACTACTCCTTCAAACTCTATAAATGATGGACAAGTTATAGATTTAAATAAAGTAAAATCTGCGATTAAGGAATGTATCAATAATATAAAGATAAAATCTAAAAAAGTAATATTTACTTTAGATAGCACTGCTATTATAACTAGAGAATTATCTCTGCCATATGCTAAAAATGAAGAATTAGAACAAATATTATTTTTCGAAGTACAACAACACTTTCCTACCGATCTAAGTGAGTATGTAATACAGTCTAGAAAGCTAGAAGACTTTGAAGAAGATGGAGTTAAAAAGTCTAAGATTGTGGTTGCCGCACTTCCTAAAGTAATTGTTAAAACCTATTTAGAATTAGCGAATGCTTTAGAATTAGAACCAATTGCTTTGGATGTACACTTTAATGGGATAGCAAAGCTTTTTGAAAATAATTTTAATATCAATAGTCAACCCCAAAATCAAGATCAGACTATTGCAATAATTGATCTAGGTTACGATAATATTAATGTTAATATTATTGATAAAAATATTTCAAGATTTAATAGGCTACTCACAATAGGTGGGAAAGAAATTGATTTAAATATAGCCAATAACTTTAATTTTTCATTAGAAGAAGCACAGAGAATAAAATTAGAACAGAGTACATTTAAAGATGATAGTACTTCATCTTTATACATTGCAATAGAAGAAGTTATCAGTGGTTGCATAGATAATTGGTTAGATGAAATACAAAGAATCTTCAAGTTTTATACTAGTAGAAGTCCAGAAAACAAAGTTAGTAAAATATACCTATGTGGTGGACATGCTAATTTAAAAAATATTACTAAATATTTTGAGTTATTTTTTGATATTCCTACAGAAAGTATAGATGATATAAGCTATATATATATTAAGAATAATGATATAAAAAATATTTCAATAACTACATTTCTTAATGCAATAGGTGCAATAATTAGAAAGTAAGCAGGTGTAAATATGAGAGATTTTAACTTTTTTGAACCATATTTAACAAAACAAAATCAGCTATCAAAGAGACAATTAGTTATATACATTCCTATTTTTATTGTTATTCTTGCTTTGATTATTACACCAATAGTTAACCAATTAATTATAAAAAGAATGAGAGATCAAACTATGCTTGTAAGTGCTATAGTAAATTCTGAAGAGCTTCAAGAAGAAATGAAAAAAATAAGCAATGAGAAAAAACAAATACAAGAACTCGAGGATTACTATAAAACTTTAGAGTCTATAGATAGTGAAATGATAAAAATTGATATAATAAATGATCTATTTTTACAAACAATTACTGATAGAGTACCTGAAGAGATGTTTTTTCAAAATATTAATATTAGTCAAAACTCGATACAAATTACTGGCATTGCAAAAAACAATGCATCTATAGCAGAATTTGAACATAATCTAAGAGAACTTACTTATTTTGAGAATATATTTATTTCTAATATTTCTACGAATACTGTAGGTTATGTATTTACAATCTCTTTTCAAATAAAAGGTGGGATTGATGATGAAACTAACTAAAAGAGAAAAAAACATGCTTGGAGTTCTAGCAGGTATAATATTCATTTATGGGTATATAAATTTTATTATTAATCCTCAAATTTTAAAAATCAAATATCTGAAAAGTGGAATTAAAGACTATGAATCAATAATTGCTGAAGACAATCACGCTACAGATGCATTAAGCGATTTGAAGAATATATATGAAAAACATTTAAAAAATGTAGAAGGTTACTCTAAAGGTTACTTTACATCTTTAGAACAATCTACTCTCATACTTTTATTAGATAGTTTTATCAACAATACAGAATTAGAAATAACAGGTGTTGGATTTTCAGATTACAGGACTGAACAATTAGGAAGTACTGAATTAAATGCAATATCTGCATCAATACCATTTAGTGGATACTATGAATCGTTGTTAGACTTTTTAAGGCAGATAAGACAAAATAATAAAAAGATATTAATTAAAGATATTAATATTTTAAATAATGGCGAAGGCCAAGTATCAGGAAATGTAGTACTAGACTTTTACAGTATTCCTTCTTTAGGTGTAAAAAAATTAAGCAGTAGTATAATTGAAGAAAACTCATATTCAAAGCAAAATCCCTTTGATCCTTTTGAAGGTTATATTGATGAATTATTTGATTACTTAGGCAATGATGAGATTAATGCTCAACCAAATTATAATCAAAATCAAGATATGTTTGCCCCTCAAGATAATATAGCTATAGAAGATATTAAGAAAACTCTTTTGGAAGGTTTTGAAAGTTTAGACATGTTCTTTGTAGGTAATCCAAGGGAAGTCGACGGAAATGTTAGCAGAGATACCAATAAAAAACAGGGCAATTATTCTATTAAGCTACAATATGATTTTTTAATGCAAAGAGGAAATAATATTGCAAATGTTGTTTTTGATAATATAAAGCCATCAATATCTATACAGCCAGAGTATATTTCTATTTCAGTTTATTCTTACGAAAAAAATGACCATAAAATAGGTTTTGTTCTAAAGGATGCAGTAGGAAAGGAATATAATATTTTATTAGCAGATAAAATTGATTGGATATATTGGAGTACTTTAGAAGCTAAGTTGCCTGAAGAAGTAACTTATCCTGCTCAAATACAACGTATATATGTACAAAGTAATAATCCTGAAAGTAAGATCAATGGAGTATTCTTACTAGATAATATGGAAGTTGCTTATAGAAATACATTGCATCACAGTTATGAAAAGGATAATCATATTAATTCTAATTAGTATATTGAATATTATGTAAAAAAGATAATATAATTTTTTTAATATAAGTAAAGATTTTTATAATGATTATAGTAAAGGATTTATTATGAAGCATAACTACATTAAGAATCCTAATCAAATTAAAATTTGACAAAAGTTATTAATATGTAAAACTTAATGCTTAATAGAAGACAGACTACTTATGATGAGTATAAAGGGGGATTCCTTTGAAAAAAACTAAAGTGATATTAATTGTTTTAGTTATGATTTTAATTCAATCCATAACTACTTCAATAGATGTCCAAGCTATAACTTTAGAAGATAGGGCGTACAATGAAGGGAAAGCTGTTGGAAGATCCAGTGGGCAGATATATGGACAAAAGGACTATATTAATGGAAAAAGGAATAATTGGCAAAAAGCACATGCTGAAGAAGAAAAAATAGTTATAGACGATTATAATTTAAAGCAAGAAACTGCAACATACCGATTTAATTTTCTTAAAGGATTTAGAGAAGAATTTAAATTAGGTTATGAAAATGGTTATAAAAACTTTAGTGGTAATGTAAAGAAAACCACATATGAGATAGGATTAGAACATGGTAAGATATTTGGAATTATAGATGGTGAAATTTATGGTAAGAAGGATTACTATGAAGGCAAAGTTAATGATTGGCGAAATCAAATACCATCAGAAGCATCTATTAGAAGAGAACATTCATTAAATAATGATGCAGATAAATATGCAGAAGGTTTCTTATTAGGTTATAAAATTGCCTTTGAAGAATCCTACACTAATACATATAGAGAAACAAATATAGATACTAGTAAAGCTCCAAAGGAAAATGGAATTTTACACGGAACAGAAATGGGATTTAAGCTTGGTAGTACACTTGGCCAAATAGATTTTGCAGATAAAAAAAGTAACAATTGGGAAAAGGCACTACCATCTAACTTAGATGTTATGATTAAATATAATCTTAATAGAGAAGTTCAGGAATACAGGGAGGGTTTTTTAGTAGGATTTAAAGATGGATTTCGTGATGGATATATAGAATCTTTTCAGCAACAAAACATAAACCTAGGGAAAGAGAATATTAATTACAAATCTATATCAATGCTTGGAGGAAATCTTACTAGTACTGATGGAATTATGAAATTGGAAATAGAACCAGGTACAATTTATGAGGAAAAATACCTATCTATACAGAAAGGCGATTTTCCAATCTTATATAATGCTAATTCATATATTCCTGTTACAAATAGCTACTTCATTAGAATAGAAAATCAATTCAAAACTATTGGTTTACATAATCCTATTATGTTAACCTTTAAATATTATGGATCCGAACGAGGTGGAATATATCAACTAGTTGATGATAAATGGAGATACTTATATAGTGATATAAAAGATGGAGAAATTTCTACAAAACTAGATTCTAAGTTCTATATGGGAGGAGTATATGCAGTAATTATAGATGACAACTATACGGAGTTAAAAGATGTTCATAGTAATTGGGCTGGTCAGGAAGTATATACATTTATAAGAAGAGATTATATAACTGGGTATAGTGATAAAACATTTAAGCCTGAGGCGAGTATAACTAGGGCAGAATTTATTACTTTATTAGGTAGGGTAATGGAATGGGATAATGATGTTAATCATGATCAAATAAAAAAGTTTAGCGATTATAATACATTTGGATATTATGGAGATGTTATAGCTAAGGCAACATCTTTGAAACTAATCAATGGTTATGCTGATAACACATTCAAACCAACCAAACCAATTAATTACAAAGAAATCGAATTCATTTTACAGAGGATACCAAATAATAATAAATTTAAATGGAGTGAAATTGAAGATAAGATGATGTACGAAAAGTATACTCGTTCAAGGAGCATATTGAGTAAAGAAAATAATATTACAAAGGTAGAGGTAGTATATATGTTATATCATCTGCAAAATGAAGGTAAAATATAATAGTATTAATTTCTATGAAACAACTAGACTATAGTAATTGCTCTAGTTGTTTTTATAATATGCAGAAAAGTATATACTTATAAAATTTTAGATAAGTCATAATTTTTTGTAGTATGTTTCAAGAAAATTAGCCCTTAAATCTTATGAAGGAAAATTTTGTTTTATTTTTATATTTTTTAAAAAGTTAAGAAGGAAAGGTAAATTTTGTATAGAATACATATGAATATTAAGAAAATTCTGCACTAAATTACATTTATTGAACTAAGTTTACAAGAGAGGTGAAAAAATGACAGATAATGAAAAAGGATTCACATTATTAGAAGTATTAGTTGCTTTATCATTATTTGGCATATTAAGCTTAATTACTATAAGTACACCTAATAGATTATACGATAGAGCAGTATTAACATCTACTGCTATGGAGGTGAAAAGTGCACTTCAGCTATCTCAACAACTAAGTTTAGATGAATCAAGAGAATATTGTGTAGAATTTATAGAAGATACATTTAGGGTAAGGGAGTATGTAGTTAGAGGAAGAGTTGTACTTTCAAGAAAGTTTGATAAAAATATTTCTGTATATAAAGCATCACAAAGTAGAATTTCATATAACAGACATGGTGAAACCCAATATGGAAAATTTATATTAGTAAATAAGAAAGGAGAAAAAATTGATATTGATACCTTAATCGGCACTGGAAAAATACGAATATCAGATATATATTAATAGGAGATGATAATATGTGAAGAGATAAAGGCCTAACCCTTGTTGAAGTCTTATTAGCATTATTTATTCTATCAATAGTGATATTAATATTTAATTCATCCTACTATTTGATTCATAGGTTAATATTTATAGATACAGTAAATCAACAAATGGGTGAAGTAGCTAAAACTAAGATGGAAGAACTTAAATCTAATCGTATTTATATAGAAGGGGAAGAATATTCTATTTTAGAATTACAGAAGGAGCTTATTAGCTTTAAAGAAAAAGGTTATAAAGTTGATATTTCTATTATACCTTTACATGATAATACAAATATTCACTATATAAATTTGAAGATAGCTAATGAAACAGGCGATGTTTTCTATAACTTGATTCGATATATTAATTTCTATAAAAGTACTTTCCAAAATATTTATGAAGAGCTCACTATAGATTCAAGTCAATTTAGTTATTAGAATTACAATTGAATTTAATTTTTATTGTAAGTTCAATAGAGAGGGTGAATCATAATTCATACTAATGCTAAAAAACAAGAAAATGGGTATATTTTAATTGAATTAATAGTATCTATTTCACTTATTTCTATAATTTTAATCAGCATTTCTATGTTATTTTATTTCACTTTTAATACCTATAAAAACCAGACTGAACTTTTAGAGGCGAAAAATGATGCACAAATTGTTTTGAAATATATAGAAAAAAGGTTAATGGAATGTAATCAAAAATCTATTATATATTATGGAGAAGAAAAGATATTTCAAGGTAGGGACTATAATAATAAAATAGCTTGGATAGATCTGAGTGGTGAGATATCGAGGAAACAAAATACATTAATAAATTTTTATAAGGATAAAAATGAAATTCGAGTAAATAAAAATAATGAAAATAATGTGTTGAGTAATAATATAAAAAATGTTATTGTAAATGAACTAGTAGAGGGGAAATTAGTAGAAATTGAAGTTATAACAAATAAATCTAGATACTCTAGTAAAATAAAATTTAAATTAGAGTACACTAAAATTTAATATGAGGTCTTTGTTAAATAATCAAAATGGTATAATATATGTAAGCATTATTTTTATTTCTTTGATTATTTTTGTAATTTTAACCTCACTCGTATATATAATGAGCACTAATATTGAAATTATTAATTCTAATAATGATAGTTACAGAGCTAATTATATTTCAGAATCGATCTTAGAATTAAAGATAATGCAAATAATGGAATTATCAGATAAAGTTATAATGGAGTATTTATTAGATTTGCAGAACTATAAGAAAGAATACCTCAAAGATATAAATAACAATCCGTCTATTAAATATGATCCTCCAAAGTTTTCTATTTATGTTGAGCAAAAAATTATTCCCAACATAAAGAAATTAGGTGGTAATGAAAATAATCCTTTCGAGGAATATGAAAATGACCATTATTACAAAATAGATATTGAGTATGACTCTGGAGAAAAAGTTATTAATATTACATCTACAGGAAGATACAATAGAGCTAGAAGGTTTATTAAGGCCAAATTAGAATTACCTAAGATTATTGATAATGGGTTTGATGAATATAATCTTCCGAAGGTTAGTATTTTGCCTGTGAGTATAGTAGAGTATTATCAAACGATTGGTTTATAGCATGTAATTTTTAGATTTAGAGGAGGGATAAAGTTGAAGGTACATAACTATATGGAGGACGTTGTAGATCTGGTGCTTAAACGTATATTAATGGAGGATAAATACGGAAATCAATGTGTTTGTGAGCAGTGTACAAATGATATTAAAGCTATTGCATTAAATAATCTTAAACCTAGGTATATAGCGACAGAAAAAGGTTCTGTTTTATCTAAGGCTAATATGTTTACAGTACAATCAGAGATTGATGTTACTAAAGTGTTAGTAGAGGCTATGGAGAAAGTAAACAAACTCCCTAAGCATAGGGTGATGGAGTAGTGGGAAATAATAATATTGTTCTAGTAGGATTTATGGCTACAGGCAAAACTACGATAGGTAAGATGTTAGCAGAGACATTAGATCTTGATTTTATTGACATGGATCAATTAATAGAAGAAATAGAAGGCATAACTGTTAACAATATCTTTACTTTAAATGGAGAGGCTTATTTTAGAGAAAAAGAACATGAAGCATTGGACTTATTTAGAAAATCAGAAAACAAAGTAATATCTACTGGAGGAGGTATTATAATTTCAGCAGATAATCGTAGAAAGTTAAGGGATATCGGTAAGGTTGTTTACTTAGAATCTAGTCCTCAATGGATTTTAACTAATTTAAATAGAAGTGAGACTATTAGACCTTTATTAAATGAAACAAATCCTATTGACAAAATAATAGAACTCCTTGACAAAAGAAGAAAGTACTATGAAGAGGTAGCTGAGTTTAAAGTGGTAGTGGATGGAAAGTCACTTAGTGAAATAGTTAATAATATTATTTCCATAATTCGGCCTACTTAGTAACATAAAATCTATTCAAAGATAAAAAAGTATGATATTATAATATAGGAATTTATTAGTAAGGAAGTGTATTCCAAAGCTGGGAAAGTAATTTAAAACAAAAGTTTGCTTTGATAGGGGGAATTCTTTATGAATAAAAGAATTGATAATCTAAGGACACTTCTAAAAGACAAAGGGCTAGATGGGATATTATTATATAAACCTGAAAATAGAAGATATGCATCAGGTTTTACAGGTAGTACTGGCTATGTATTAATTACTAAAAACGATGCTAAATTTATTACAGACTTCAGATATTTGGACCAGGCTTCTACTCAATGTAATGGATATGAAATAGTAGAAATTAATAATCAAAAAACAATTACAGATGTTTTAAATGGATTTGATCTAGGAAAGCTTGGAGTTGAAGAGGACTTTATGACCTATGGACAATATAGCGATTTTTTAAACAAACTAGTCAAAACCGAATTAACTCCTTTAGATGGTGCTCTTGTAGATTTAAGATCTGTAAAAACCTTAGATGAAGTTGAATACATAGAAAAAGCTGCTTCTATAGCAGATGAAGCTTTTAATCATATACTAAATTTTGTCAAACTAGGGATGTCTGAATTAGATATTGCTTTAGAATTAGAATTTTTTATGAAAAAAAGAGGAGCTAATAAACTGAGTTTTGAATCTATTATTGCCTCAGGCAAAAGATCTTCTCTACCTCATGGTGTTGCTACTAGTAAAACCATTGAAGCTGGAGATTTGATTACATTGGACTTTGGTTGTGTATATAATGGATATTGTTCTGATATGACTAGAACTTTCGTTTTAGGAAAAGCTAATAATAAACAAAAAGAAATTTATAATATCGTATTAGAAGCTCAAAAAACATCATTAGAGGCAGTAGAACCAGGCGTAACTGGTGAGGAATTAGATGGAATTGCAAGAAAAATAATTAGTGACAAAGGATATGGTCAATATTTTGGACATGGTTTAGGCCATGGAGTTGGACTTGAAGTCCATGAGCTACCTCATATAAATGTACGAGGTAAAGTGCCAATGGAGTCAGGTATGATAATAACTATTGAACCAGGTATATATATTTCTGACTTTGGTGGCGTAAGAATTGAAGATTTAGTTTTAGTTACAGATGATGGTTATAGAGTTCTATCAAAATCTACAAAAGACCTTATAGAACTTGAAATATAATATACAATAGACAAATTAATATGGAGGGATACTATGATTTCAGCAAGTGATTTTAGAAAAGGCGTAACTTTTGAGATGAATGGAGAACCTTATGTGGTTTTAGATTTTCAACACGTAAAGCCAGGTAAAGGAGCTGCCTTTGTTAGAACAAAATATAAAAATCTAAAAAATGGTGGTACTAGAGAAGAAGCATTTAACCCAAGTGATAAATTCCCAAGGGCTCATATAGAAACAAAAGAAATGCAATACTTATATAATGATGGTGAATTATATTACTTTATGGATAATGAAACTTTTGAGCAAAGCCCATTAACATATGAAGAAGTTGAAGATGCAATTAAATTTTTAAAAGAAAATGCAAATGCTACTATTAAGTTTTACCATGGAAAGCCATTCCAAGTAGATCCTCCAAACTTTGTTGAGCTACAAATAGTTGAAACAGAGCCTGGAGTAAAGGGAGATACTGCAAGTAACGTAACAAAATCTGCCACAGTTGAAACTGGAGCTGTAATCCATGTGCCTCTATTTGTTAATGAAGGAGATATTGTTAGAATTGATACTCGAACTGGAGAGTATATGTCAAGAATATAGGGAAATAATACAAATGTTAAAATAAAAAAGGAGGTAACAAATATGGAATTTTTATACGAAAAAGTAGCTTATTTAAAAGGATTAGCTGATGGTCTTAACATCGAAGAAACAACTAAGGAAGGAAGACTTTTAGTTAGTATTATTGATGTTTTAGAAGATTTTGCTGATTCAATTGTAGAATTAAACGAGGATGCAGATGAAATGGCTGAATATATAGAAGCTATGGATGAAGACTTAACAAATATTGAAGAGGATTTATATGAAGATGATGAGGACGATGATGACGAAGACGATGATGACATCGATTTTGTTGAAGTAGAATGTCCTAATTGTCATGAAGAAGTATATATAGATGAAGATCTATTATATGAAGATGATATTGATGTTATATGTCCAAGATGCAATGAAAAAGTAGAATTCGAAGAGGTAGACGGTTGCTGCTGTAACCATGATTTTGATGATTTTGACGATGAAGAATAGAAAATAATACTAAGTACTGTAAAATCCAAGGATTAATCCTTGGATTTTATTTTTTTGTAAAATAAGCATAATTAGTTAAGTATGTAAATATTAATTATATATAAAAGGAGGGACATGTTGTGGAAAAACGTATGAACTTAATAAACCAAAGTAAAAGTGAAGCATCTATTGTTTCAAATCTAGAGCTTTATCTATGCCCTGATGTTAGAAAAATTATAAAAAAAATACCGGATGATTTTAAATTAATTTTAGAAGAAATACGATTAAGAGTTAACAAGCCTTTAATGGTATTTGGAGGACAGAAAGACTATTTTGTTGATTTGAATGGAAATCTTACATTAACTCCTAATAATAGTTATTACATAAATAGAGAAAACATTGAAAAAACATTACAGTTTGCCTCTGATTACTCTATATATTCAGTTGAAGATGAGCTAAAGAACGGATATATAACTATACAGGGTGGACATAGAATTGGAATAGTAGGGAAAGTATTGATGGATAGTAAAGGCATAAGAACATTGAAAAATTTTAGTGGTTTAAATATTAGAATATCTAGAGAAAAGTTAGGTGTGGCAAATACTGTATTGCCTCATGTTATTACTTCTAATGGAGAATTTTTAAATACATTAATTGTTTCGCCACCACAATGCGGAAAGACTACATTACTAAGAGATATTATTCGCATGATAAGTCAAGGGGTACCACATATGAATTTTAGAGGTATAAAGGTTGGTGTGGTTGATGAAAGATCAGAAATAGGGGCCTGCTTTCAAGGTATCCCACAAAATGACTTAGGACCTAGAACAGATATACTAGACTCTTGTCCAAAAGCTGAAGGGATGATGATGTTAATTAGAGCTATGTCCCCTCAAGTAATTGCTACAGACGAAATTGGTAGGGAAGAGGATAGTATATCTATAGAAGAGGCTATGATGGCGGGAATAAAGTTAATTACTACCGTACATGGAAGATCATTGGAAAATATATTAAATAAAAAGATTGTTGGCAAATTAGTTAAGGATGGAGTATTTGAAAGGATAGTATTTTTATCAAATAGCAATGGAGTAGGTACTGTAGATAGTATTGTTGATGGATTTAATTTAACTTATTTATACCAAAATACAAAGCAGAATAGGTTGTGTATTTAGCATGTTACTAAAGGTGGTATATTCTATTGTTATTGTTTGCTGTAGTTCATTACTAGGCTTTATTTTTGCCAATACATATATAGAAAGAACAAAGCTTCTTAATAGTCTTTTATCTACAATACAAATGCTGGAAACAGAAATAGTATATGGTGCAACACCAATACCTATTCTTTTAGAAAAGGTAGGAAATAAAAGCAGAAAAGAAATAGGGAGTATTTTTTTTACTGCCGCTGATTTATTAAGTAAGAAGCAAGGGCAAACATTTGAAGAAATCTGGCATATCTCAGTAAGTAAGGAGACAGCAGGTACTTGCTTTAATAAGGATGATATAGAAATATTATTATCTCTTGGTAAAAATCTAGGAATATCTAATTGCGAAGATCAGACGAAGCACATTCGATTAATACAAGAAGATTTAAAAAGACACTATGAGCTTTCGATATTGGAGCAAGGTAGAAATGTTAAATTATTTAAAAACTTAGGGTTCTTATTAGGATTATCAATAATAATAATACTATATTAAAACAGCTCAAAGCTAGGGGGTTAAATTATGATTATGAATGTTGACGTCATCTTTAAAATAGCTGCAATTGGAATAGTAATTACTGTACTTAATCAAGTACTAATTAAAGCTGGTAGAGAAGAACAGGCTACGTTTATAACTTTAGTTGGTGTTGTTGTAGTGCTTACTATGGTTATTAACTTAGTAACGAATCTATTTGATACAGTTAAAACAATGTTTCAGTTATATTAAGGACGTGATGAAATGGAGATCTTTCAAATAGTTGCTATTGGTTTAGTTGCTACTATATTATCTGTATTAATAAAAAATGAAAAACCAGAAATAGGACTGTATATTAGTCTTGTAGCAGGTGTAATTATATTTTTATTTATAGCGACTAAACTTCAATCGGTTATTGAAATACTTAGTCAGTTAGCAAATAAAATAAGTATTGATTCTATTTATTTATCTACAATTTTAAAAATAGTTGGGATAGCGTACATAGCAGAGTTTGGAGCCCAAATTTGTAAGGATGCAGGTGAAGGGGTAATGGCATCTAAGATTGAATTTGCAGGAAAAATTCTTATTATGGTAATGGCAGTACCGATTCTAGTCTCTTTAATGGATTTGATTATCAATATGGTACCTTAGGATGTGAAAAAATGAAAAAAATTAAAAATATCTTAGTTTTAACTATGATGTTACTTATTGCTTTTGCTGGGGTGTCTTGGGCTAATGAAGATGCTGTTACCCCGGAAAGTATAATTGCCGATCAACTAGACAAGCTTAACATCAATGATCTACAGCGAATAATTGATTCTATGAATGATGATTTAGAAGAATACATTCCTAAAATTGAAATAAAACCTTTTATAACTAAAATACTTAAGGGGGAAGGTATTGTATCGTTGCAAGATATAATAAATGGAACTATAAAATATTTTTTTAAGGAGGTTGTAGCTAACTGGAAGATATTAGGACAGATAATAGTTTTATCTGCTATATATGCTATATTAAGTAACCTGCAGAGTGCATTTGAAAATGATGTTGTAGGGAAATTAGCATATACTGTATGTTATTTAGTTATTATTACAATTACTATTAAAAGTTTTATGATAGCTATCAACTTAGGTAAAGAAACTATTGATACAATGGTTACGTTTATGCAGGCACTACTACCAATTTTACTTGCAATATTAATTGCAATGGGGGGACTAACAACTTCGGCTTTTTTTCATCCAGTTTTACTAGGATCAATTGGCTTTATAGGAACAATAATAAAATCTGTAGTATTACCATTAATACTATTTTCTGCAGTTTTGGCGATAGTCAACAATCTTTCGTCTAAAGTGCAAGTAACAAAACTGGCTAGTTTATTAAAGCAATCAGCAGTAGTTATATTAGGTTTTGTTTTAACCGCGTTTATTGGAATAATATCTATACAGGGAATAACGGCATCAACTGTAGATGGTATTACAATAAGGACAGCTAAATTTGCAGTAGATAAGTTTATACCTATTGTAGGAGGATTTTTATCTGATGCTATGGACACAGTAATTGGATATTCACTGCTACTTAAAAATAGTATTGGTGTAATAGGTTTGATTGCGATTTTTATTATTTGCTTAATCCCTATGGTTAAAATTATTGCATTAATAACTATATATAAAATATGCTCTGCTATTGTAGAGCCAATTTCGCAAAGTCAGCTGGCAGATTGTTTAAATCATATGAGTAACTCATTGGTCCTAATATTTGCGACAGTATCTTCAGTAGCAATTATGTTTTTTATCACGATAACTATTATAGTTGGCGCAGGTAATATTACAGTAATGATGAGGTAGGTGATATAGTGGAACTTCTGAGAGAGTGGATTATTACAATAATATCAGTCATTATATTTGTAGCATTTGTAGAAATATTGATACCTAATTCAAATCATAAAAGGTATATAAATGTGGTGGTTGGATTCTTGCTTATGATAGTTATATTAAATCCAATAACAAATCTTATAAGTGGTGAAATTGATTTTGAGGAGGGAGTTATTAAGACATCTAATCAATTGGAGTTAGCAACAGCTAAAAATCGAATAAATAACATTCAAAGTAGTAATAACGAAGCTGTTGTTAAATTATACAAAAATGAAATTAGCAAGCAACTCAAAAGTCGTATTGAAGAAAACACAGAATATATTGTTAAAGAGATACTAGTTGAAATCGAAGATGACAGTAAAAGTTCCAACTTTGGTTTAATTGATAGTTTTAACATTACATTAAAGGAAACTAATAAACACAAAGAGCCTCCAAAGACGAAAATTGAGCCAGTACAAATAAATGTATCTTTAGGAAGAAAAAATAATAATACTGTAGAGGCTCATAGCATATTGATTAATAATGGGAGTGATCTACTAAAGGACGATATTAGTAATTTTTACAATGTATCAAAGGATAACATAAATATTTATGTACTTAAGAGTAATTAATTAAGTTAGGGGGAAGGACTATGAGGATAAAGGAAATTAAGGATCTATTAAAGGAATTAATATCAAAGAAGCATGTAGCTAATATTATTGTAATTCTTGCAGTAGCCATAATTGCTTTAATATTTTCAAGCGATCTTCTAGTTAAAGATTCAAGTTCGAAAAACAATATTAAAGAAACTACAGGAGACACATTTGTTAAACAAGAAGAAGTATTTAAAACAGAAGAAGAAATAGTAGAGGTGAGATTAAAGAAGATACTGGAGAGAATAAAAGGTTCTGGTGAGGTAGAGGTTATGGTTACATTTGAAATGGGTTCAGAAATTGTTCCAGCATCTAATACTGTTGAAACTAAAGATACTACAGAAGAGAAGGATTCTAATGGTGGCATTAGGACTGTTACATCTCAAAATCTTACAGAAAATATTGTTACTACAAATGATAACACTGGGAATAGACCTCTAGTAATAAAAGAAATTAAACCTCAGGTAAAAGGCGTAATTGTTGTAGCCGAAGGAGCTGACGATATAGAAGTAAAAATGCAGTTATATGATGCGGTAAAGACTGTGCTGCAAGTCTCAGGGGATCGAGTTCAGGTTTATACTAGAAACTAAATAATAGTAATAAACATTGATTATAAATAAATTAATTCATAAAATATTTTTAGGGGGTAATTTATATGAAATTTTCAGTTAAAGCAAGAAAAAACTTTGTTATTTTCTCATTAGTGCTAATGTTAGGTGTCATAAGTTATGTTAATTATAACTTAAATCAGCAAGCGCTTCTTGAAACTTCTAGCGAACTTGAGAAATATGAATTAACAATGATGGAAGAACATGGTTTGTTAGATGAAGAAGCTGTATTTAAGGAAAATGAAGAAGTGGAAGTTGCAGAGGAAGCTCCTCCTGTTGGAGATGAATTAGCAGTGGAAGGTAAAGAAGAAATAGAAAAGAAAGAAATTACAAACGCAGTAATTGTTGACAGTGCAGATACTAATGAGTTAACAGAATTAGCACAAGCTACCAATGTCGAAATCTCTGAAACAGTGACAAGTAAAAAATTGATGAAAAGTAACACTTATTTTATTGAGAGTAAACTAGAAAGAGATAAGAAAAGAAGTGAAATGATTAGTAATCTGAATGATATTATAAATGGACAAAATACTAGTGAGGAGATAAGAGATCAAGCTGTAAGTATGAAACTAAATACAATTACAAGTACTGAGAAAGAAGTATTTATAGAAAATATGATTATGGCAAAGGGCTTTAATGATGTAATTGTATATTTAAGTGATCAATCAATTAATATTGTTGTAAGTAGTGACAACTTAACAGAAAAGGATGTTGCTAAAATAGTTGATATAGTAAATAGAGAAACTGACATTGCAATGGATAATATTATTATTATGAGTAAGAAATAGAACTGTTTGTCAATGAAGTCTAGATTTGGTATAATGAATTTATCTTTGATGTATTGCTAATGCTCCTGTTTCAATAAACTGGAGGGCAAGTACTACATCCTCGAAATAACAATCGTCCGATGCTATGGCATCGGTTCCTGTCGCACTTGAAAATTTAGAATAAATTTTCAAGTGCTCAAAGTTCGACTGTGATTCAGATGGAGTTGAAATTCCATCTGAATCAAGTTTTGTTTATCAAATTGACATTCAGGGGGTGAAAGAATGGATACAATTGAAAATCTAGAGTATGGCGAAGTTAAGATTGTAGATGATGTTGTAGCAACAATTGCTGGATTGGCCGCTACTGAAGTTAAAGGAGTAGCTGGAATGAGTGGAGGATTTGTAGGAGATATTGCAGAAATTCTAGGAAAGAAAAGTCTTTCTAAAGGCGTAAAGGTAGAGGTAAAAGAGAAGGTTGCTAACATCGATTTATATATTATTGTTGAATATGGAACAAAAATTCCTGATGTAGCTTGGGAAATTCAAGAAAATGTAAAAAAAACTATAGAAACAATGACTGGTATAGAAGTTAATGAAGTAAACATACATGTACAAGGAGTAAATTTTACTAATGAAAGTGTAGAACAAGAAGGACAATTACAACAGTCAAAATAACTATCATCTAAACTAACCCTCTAAAAATAGAGGGTTAATTTAGCTTACAATAGTGTTACTATAAGGTAAAATGAAAATTAAAATTTAATTTTGTCTCCAAGTAGTTTAAAATTGCTAGTTACATAGAACAATATATAATATATAATAATGCCATATACTACATATAATAGGAGGAAAAAAATGAGTAGAAAATTAGCTAGAGAACTTAGTATGAAAGTATTATTTGAGATGCACATAAATAATGACTTTGACTTAAAAAAGGCAGATCATCATATATTTGAGGGAAGTATTGAGGAAAAACAAAGGGATTATATATACGATGTATTAAATGGAGTTATTGTTAATCTAACTGATATAGACAGAGTTATAGAGGAGTATTCTAAGGGGTGGAAACTGAATCGTATTGCTAACGTTGATTTAGCAATTTTAAGATTAGCTTTTGCTGAAATACTCTATATGAAAGACATTCCATACAGAGTATCTATTAATGAAGCTGTCGAATTAGCAAAGTTATATGGTTCTGATGAAACACCATCTTTTATTAATGGTATTTTAGGTAAATATGTAGAAAAAGCAGGACTAAAAGAAGATGAGTAATGAAGCTATATTAGGCTTAGATACTTCTAATTATACTACTTCGATGACATTAATGACATTAGATAGCCAGGTAATATATGATGCTAGAAAATTACTACCTGTGGATAAAGGTAAAAAGGGTTTAAGACAATCGGATGCACTTTTTCATCATATTAAACACATACCTATTTTAGCTAATGAGATAATAACAAGTAGTAGGACTTTTAACATTGTTGCAATTAGCGCATCAACAAGACCTAGATCCGTTGAGAATTCGTACATGCCTGTCTTTTTAGCATCAAAATCCTATGGTGAAACTATGAGCAAGCTATGGCATATTCCTTTTTTTGAGTTTAGTCATCAAGAAGGACACATTGCGGCTGGATTATGGTCCGAACAATTAGATTTTAAGGAGGAATTTATAGCTCTTCATATATCAGGAGGTACTACAGAAATATTAAAGGTTAAACCACTTGATGTAGGGTATGAAATTAAAATAATTGGTGGAAGTAGCGATATAAGTGCAGGGCAGTTAATAGATCGAATTGGAACTAAGATGGGACTACCTTTTCCATCAGGATCTCACTTAGAAAAAATGAGTAAAAATATTAAAAGTGTAGATTTTAATGTACCCTTTTCTGTAACAAATAATACAGTTAGCTTTTCTGGTCCTGAAACTTATTTTTCAAGACTTATAAATGATGGTACTATAAAATACGATGAAATTTCCTATGCTACATTTGACTGTATAGCTAAGTCTCTTGTTTTATTAATTAAAGGTGTAATAAAACAATATAGCCTAAAAAAATTATTAATCGTAGGTGGAGTAGCCTCTAATGGTCAAATTCGTTCACATTTATTGGACAAACTTTCAAAGGAAAATATTAATATTTATTTTGCCAATTCTAAATATTGTACAGATAATGCTGTAGGAGTAGCGGCTCTTGGATTATTTCAATATTTAAAACAAAATTATACAATTTAGAGGAGGTATATTTATAAGATGCAAATTAAGGCCCTCTCTATTTCTGAAGTTAATCAATATATTAAAAGAATTTTAATTAGTGATCCGATTTTAGGTCATATTCATGTAAAAGGTGAAATTTCAAACTATAAATTTCATAGTAGTGGCCATATGTATTTTACTTTAAAAGACCAAAATAGCAGAATTAATTGTGTGATGTTTAAATCTAATTGTGAAAAATTAAAGTTCCTTCCAAATGAGGGGATGAGCCTAATTTGCAAGGGATATGTATCTATATATGAAAGAGATGGACAGTATCAATTATACGTTACTGATATGGAACCTCTAGGTCTTGGTGCACTTCACCTGGCATATCAACAATTGAAAGACAAATTAGATAAGGAAGGTATTTTTGATATTAAATATAAAAAACAACTTCCTTATATCCCTAGAAAAATTGCAATTATTACATCCCCCACTGGGGCGGCTATTAGAGACATTATTTCAGTCATATTCCGAAGATTTCCAAAGGTAGAGTTATGTGTTTTTCCTGTTTTAGTACAGGGAGAAGCAGCAGCAACATCTATTGTTAATGCTATAAATTTATGTAATAGATTTTCAGACATTGATATTGCTATTATTGGGCGTGGTGGTGGTTCTATGGAAGAACTATGGGCATTTAATGAAGAAAAAGTAGCTAGAGCTATATTTAATAGTCATGTTCCTATAGTGTCAGCTGTTGGTCATGAAACAGACTTTACAATTGCAGATTTTGTTGCTGATTTGAGAGCACCTACTCCGTCGGCAGCTGCAGAGCTAGTTGTACCAAATATACTTAATATAAAAGACTATATGAACTCAGCTAAAAAAAGATTACTTTATTCTATGAATATTAAAATTAATGAGTTAGAACAAAGATTATCTTTAATTGAAAATAACTACTTCTTTAAGTATCCTTTAAATCAAATATATGATAAGCAACAATATATAGATGAATTATTACAGAGGCTTAATAGATACTTAAAGGCTAAAATAGAATTTAATGAGAGACATTTAATGTACTTAGGTGAACGACTAAATGGACTAAGTCCCCTATCAGTATTTTCAAGGGGTTACTCAATAGTAAGGGATGAAAAAAATCAAATAATTAAATCTGTAGATCAAGTTAGAATGGATAGAATATTAAGTATTGATTTAATAGATGGTGAAATTAGTTGTAGAGTCATTAAATGTATAAAGGAGGAAAAAGCCTTTGTCAAATCTTAATTTTGAAGAAGCACTAACTAAGCTAGAGGAAGCTGTTAATAAGTTAGAGAAAGAGCAATTATCTTTAGATGATTCCTTAAAAATATTTGAGGAAGGAATAAATTTATATCGTTTATGTAGCAAAGAGCTTAATGAAGTTGAGAAAAAGATAAATACAATCGTAGAGGAGAATGGTGAGTTTAAAGAAGTGCCATTTGAATACGAGGAGGGTGAGTAAATGATTTTCAAGGATCAATTAAATAATTATATTGAGTTAGTTAATGCCCAACTTTCTAGTTATCTTGACTATGAAAAGGGACATAACAATAAATTAATAGAATCTATGAAGTATAGTCTATTTGCAGGCGGTAAAAGATTAAGACCAATTCTTGCATTAGCTTCCTATGATTTGTTTGGAAAGGATATTCATGAGGTTATGCCGTATGCATGTGCATTAGAAATGATACATACCTATTCTTTAATTCATGATGATTTACCAGCTATGGATAATGATGACTATAGAAGGGGTAAATTAACTAATCACAAAATATATGGAGAAGGAATTGCAATCCTTGCTGGTGATGGTTTGCTAAACTACTCTTTTGAGATTATGTTAGATAATGCTCTGAAACATAAAGATATGTATTCACATATTAGAAGTATTAAAGAAATTGCTAATAGTGCTGGAATTAATGGAATGATTGGTGGACAAATAGTTGACCTTGAAAGTGAAAATAAAGCTATAAAAGAAGAAACTCTTAACTACATACATATGAATAAAACCGCTGCACTAATTACTGCCCCTTTAAAAGTAGGAGCTATTATTGGTGGTGCTAGAGAGGAAGATATTAAATGTATGGAAGAAATAGGCTTAAATTTGGGACTAGCATTTCAAATCACGGATGACATATTAGATGTTATAGGCGATGAAAGTAAGTTAGGAAAAAGTATTGGGAGTGATATGGAAAAACACAAGTCTACATACGCATCTTTGTTTGGCATAGAATCTTCTATCGAGCGTGTAGAAGAATTAACTGATAATGTAAACTCTCTACTTAAACCATATAGTGACAAGTCGAATTTTCTTTTAGAGCTGAGTAATTATCTAATGAAAAGAGAGTTCTAATTTAAGGAGGAACATCAGTGACTTTTGTTAAATTAATTGGTGAAAATAAGATTTTGTGGGTGGCATTTTTATCTTGGTTTATAGCACAGGCAATAAAGGTAGTTCATACATTTATTAAAAGCAGACGAATTGACTTTACCAGGTTTGTGGGTTCTGGAGGGATGCCAAGTTCTCATGCTTCATTCGTAATGGGACTTACAACAGCTGTAGGACTGACACATGGATGGGATTCCGCGTATTTTGCTATTTGCTTATGTTTTTCACTGGTAATTATGTATGATGCAGCAGGTGTAAGAAGAGCAGTAGGCAAACAGGCAATTATATTAAATAAAATGATTGAAGATATGCATCATAAAAAGGAGAAAAGATTGACTGAAAAGAGACTAAAGGAGTTAATTGGTCATACACCAGTAGAAGTGTTTGCAGGTGCTATTTTAGGTATACTATTGGCTAATTTAATGATTTGATTACAATAAGTTTCTATGCTATAATGTTCTATGATTAATTTGTAGTGATGCAGTATTCTAGTCAATTAAATTAACCTCGAAGGCGGGGCTAAAAATCCGTTGAAGGGCATATCGATGAAGTTCCTAGTTTCGGCCGCTGACGCCCAGTTGGGGGTCGGTTCTGGGAGTAAGAGGTGGGGGCGATCCGCAATGGCATGCGGGCGTTGACCCTTGCCTCGTGGAGACCGACTTCAGTTATGTGAAGAGGGGGAACCTGCAATTTTGTATGAAAGTGCGATTGAGCAGTGTAGCCTGCCTTGAGTGATGTAGGCAGATAAGTAGATCAGTTTCCAGAAACCAGGGCCCGGTGAAAGGATTCATCGCTACTTGAAACCTATGTTGCAAAAGAGGCTAAGGGTTAATTTAATTGTTGAGGAAAACTCCTAGACTGTTCATATTGAGGTATATTAAGGATTACAGTGCGGACTAAGTGGCAATCCAGTCTTACTATTGGTGACAAAGTAGATATCGGTTTAAAGGGAAACCGCTGCAATGGTGACAGGCAGTACTGATTTGGGAAATCCAACTGGACCTAAGCCGTAAAATTTACTTATTATACTATCACTGCTTATGGAGCTGGTAGCATATGCTATCAGCTTTATATTTATATAATGTAATGTTTTATACATAAAACATGGAGGGATAATTTTGTTCAAATGGAATAAAAACGCCAAAGTATCTAGTGGTGGATTAACAAATCTATGGAAAAAGTATAATTTTAGATGGGTTATTACGATTACTATTTGGACATTTTTTCTAGCAATGGGAATTAGTGTTTTCTCTGAAGCGGTTTTAAGTAATGCTGAAGTTTATTTTGCTTTTATTATACTTTTAATTATTATTTCTATTGGAGTATTTACCGATATTATAGGAATTTCGGTAACATCTGCATCTGAAAAACCTTTTCATGCTATGGCGGCAAATAAGGTAGAAGGAGCAAAGTTTGCTATTAAGCTTTTAAAGAATGCAGGTCCAGTATCAAATTTTTGTAATGATGTTATTGGTGATATTTGTGGTATTTTAAGCGGTGTGGCAGGAGCAAGTATCATTATAAACTTGAAAACTCTACCTTTATCTATGTCTCGACCTTTATTAACTACTATTTTAAGTGGTCTAGTCGCAGCCCTCACTGTTGGTGGTAAGGCTATTGGAAAAGGTATTGCTATAAATAATGCTCATATTATTGTTTTTAATACAGCTCGATTTTTAAATTTTATACACAAAAAAACCGGAATAGATATAATTCCTTCATCAAAAATAAAAGAGAAAAGATAGGAAGGAGAGATTATAAAATGTATCAATATTTGTCTAAGGTTGATTCTACTGATGATTTAAAAAGACTAAATAATAGAGAGATACAAATACTGGCCGATGAAATTAGAAGTTTTTTAATAGATTCGGTTTCTAAAACAGGGGGACATTTAGCGTCTAACTTAGGTGTAGTAGAATTAACCTTGGCTCTACACACTGTATTTAATAGTCCTGATGATAAGATTATCTGGGATGTTGGACATCAAGCATATGTTCATAAAATATTGACTGGTAGAAGAGAACAATTTTCTACCCTAAGACAATATAAAGGGTTAAGTGGTTTTCCAAAGCGATATGAAAGTGAACACGATCATTTTGATACAGGTCATAGTAGTACATCTATATCTGCGGCTATGGGGCTGGCTACTGCACGAGACTTAAATAACGATAATCATCATGTTATAGCAGTTATTGGTGATGGAGCAATGACAGGTGGTTTGGCTTTTGAGGCATTGAATCATATAGGTCAGAGTGAAAAAGATATTATCGTTATTTTAAATGACAACGAAATGTCTATATCCCCAAATGTAGGTGGACTATCTAATTACTTAAATAAAATAAGAACGGCACCGATTTATTCTAAAGTTAAGGATGATGTAGAAAACCTAATTAGTAATATCCCCGCAATAGGGAAAACAGTTATGAAAACTGCAGAAAAGGCAAAGGATAGCATAAAATACTTTTTTGTACCTGGAGTACTATTTGAGGAGTTAGGTTTCACCTATATAGGCCCTATTGATGGACATAATTATAATGCACTATATGAAGTAATGAATCGTACTAAAAATATTAAAGGACCAGTTTTATTGCATGTAATAACTAAAAAAGGTAAAGGATATCATTTAGCTGAGAAGTCACCAGATAAATTTCATGGGGTGAATCCTTTCAAAGTAGAAACAGGAAAACCGGTTTACAATAAATCTACTTTATCTTATTCTGAAATTGCAGGAAAAACTTTGGTAGAATGTGCAGAGAAGGATGAGAAAATCGTTGCTATTACTGCCGCTATGCCATCGGGAACTGGACTCAGTGATTTTGCTAATAAATATCCAAATAGGTTTTTCGATGTTGGAATTGCCGAACAACATGCAGCTACATTTGCCGCTGGAATGGCTGCTGGAGGGTATAAGCCAGTTTTTGCTGTTTATTCGACTTTCCTTCAAAGAGCCTATGATCAGGTGATTCATGATGCTTGTATTCAAAACTTACCTGTTACTTATTTGATTGATCGTGCTGGTTTAGTAGGAAATGATGGGGAAACACATCATGGTTCTTTAGATATATCTTTCTTATCTTGTATTCCAAACTTAACTTTTTTAGCACCTAAAGATGGTTTGGAGTTGAGGCAAATGGTTAAATTTGCTATGGATCATAATGGGCCTATAGCGATTCGCTATCCTAGAGGATCGGTTGAATTAGAAAATGAAGAATTGCTTAATCCTATACAAGTTGGTAAGGGAGAAGTTATTTATGAGAAAGGCTACGATGCTTTAATAATTGCCTTAGGAACTGTTAATCAAATGGCATTAGATATATGTAAGGAACTAGAAATAAATAATATTTTTACTACTTTAGTTAACCCTAGATTTATTAAGCCAATTGATAAGGAACTTATTACTAACCTAGCGAAAAAACATAAGCGAATTTATACTATTGAGGATAATGCAAAGATTGGAGGATTTGGAAGTCAAGTTCAAGCCTTGCTAAATGACTATAAAATATTAAAAGAGGTCAAAGTATTTGCTTTGCCTGATGAATTTATTGAACATGGTGATGTTGATATTTTATATAATAAATTAGGATTAAACTGTGATAGTATAATTAAGGAAATTAAAAGTGACTTTAACTATGATGCTCTTAGTAATGTTGCAATAACAAAATAATTAGGAGAAATGCTATGGATGATAAAGAAAGATTAGATATTCTATTAGTTGAAAGAGGTTTTTTTGAAAGTAGAGAAAAGGCAAAAGGAGCTATAATGGCTGGACTTGTTTTTATTGATAATCAGAAAGTTGATAAACCAGGTACAAAGGTTAGTAAAAGTGGAGATGTATTGGTAAAAGGAAGCTTAATTCCTTATGTTAGTAGAGGTGGGCTGAAGTTAGAAAAAGCAGTGAAGGAATTTAATATAGACTTAAACAACAAGACTTGTTTAGATATTGGTGCTTCAACAGGTGGATTTACTGATTGTATGCTTCAAAATGGGGCTTTAAAAGTGTATTCTATTGATGTAGGTTATGGTCAACTAGACTGGAAATTAAGACAGGATCCAAGGGTTGTTCCTATGGAGAGAACAAATATTAGGTATGTTACTTTAGATAATTTGGGAGATATGGCAGATTTTGCATCTATAGATGTTTCTTTTATTTCTTTAAGATTAGTATTACCTGTACTAAAACAACTTCTTAAAATAGATGGTGAAATAGTTGCTCTTGTTAAACCACAGTTTGAGGCAGGCAAGGAAAATGTTGGTAAAAAGGGAGTAGTAAGAGATATATCGGTTCATAAGAGTGTAGCATCGAATGTTATTAAATTTGCTATAGAACTTGGACTTCAAATAATTGATTTTGCATATTCTCCTATTAAAGGTCCAGAAGGAAACATAGAATACTTATTATATATGAAAAATGTAGAATCTTGCAATATGTCTATAGATATGGATTACATAGAAAATATAATCGAGCAATCACATCAGTGTTTATAATCAATGAATACAAATAGAATAAATTTTGTTCATATTAGGGGTATGTACTAATACTAGATGTTTTTTTATTTAATTATTTATATTATTGAAGGATTGTGTCGTTTTACAGAGAATATTAAATATACAAATTATTAATTTATTTTTAATTAATAATATAGTGATATTAGTACTTATTTTAAGGAGGAATCCTATGAAGTATACAAGACATGCAAAGATGTTAGAGATAATAGAAAGTAAGGAAATTGAAACACAAGAAGAGTTATCAGAGGAGTTAAGAAAACTAGGCTTAAATGTAACTCAAGCCACGGTGTCTAGAGATATTAAAGAGCTTAGGTTAATTAAAGTTTTAACGAAAAATGGAAAATACAAATATGCAACATTGCAAAGTCAAGAAAATGTTTTATCAGATCGTCTAGTAAGGATATTTAAAAATTCTATTGTATCAATTGATTATGCTGGTAACATTATAGTAATGAAAACTTTAACTGGATCTGCACAAGCTGCAGCTGCAGCGATAGATGCAGTTAACTTAGATGATGCTGTGGGGACAATTGCAGGGGATGATACTATCTTTATAGTAATTAGAGATGCAAGCAAGATGGAAGAAAATATAGAGCATTTTAGAAAACTGATGAAATAGGATGGGGGTTCTGTATGCTTCTAGAGTTAGAGGTTAGGAATTTTGCATTAATCGATGAGTTAAATATTGCTTTTCATAAAGGGCTTAATATTTTAACAGGAGAGACAGGCGCTGGAAAGTCAATTATAATTGATGCTGTTAATATGGCAATTGGAGAAAGAGCTGATAGAAACCTTATTCGTTCTGGATCAGATAAATGTATGGTGCAAGCAATATTTTCGGCAAATGATTTAAATGGTTTTGATGATATATTAGAGCAATATGGCATTGAGATTGATAGTGAAAATATATTAGTTGTTACTAGAGAGATACATTCAAACGGAAGAAGCACTTGTAGAATAAATGGAATCATTGTAACTCAAGCAGTTTTGAAAATGATTACTCAAAGATTAATTGATATTCATGGGCAACATGAGCATCAATCACTTTTAAATTCAAGTTTTCATATAGATATGTTAGATTCATATGGTGGGAAAGAAATTTTAAGCCTAGTTGATTCTGTATCAAAGAAATATAGTGAACTCCAGGTTTTAGAAAGAGAATTAAGTTCTATTTGCTTTGATGAAATGGAAAGAGAGAGAAAAATTGATTTGATGAAATTTCAAATAGAGGAAATTGAATCAGCCAACTTAATAACTGATGAAGAAGAGGAATTAGGAAAACAAAGAAATATTCTATCAAATAGTGAAAAAATTTATCGGACTCTTTCAAATGCCTATGAAACTATTTGTGGTGAGAATTTAGATACATCAGTTTTAGATAAGCTATCTAATATTGTACATTCTATGTACGGCATTGTTTCATTAGATGAAAATTTTTTAGATTTTAACAATATTTTAGAAGAAGCAAAATATAAATTAGAAGATGTAGCAAGAGATATAAGAGATTATAAAGATCAAATTGACTTTGAACCTAAGGTTCTTGAACATATTGAAATGAGGCTGGATTTAATTAATAGTTTAAAACGGAAATATGGAAGTTCTATACAGGAAATGTTACAGTATAAAGCAAGGCTTGAAGCTGATTTATGGGAATTTGAAAATAATGAAGAAGAAATTGGAAGAATAAAAAAAGAAATAGATTCTAAATCTAAAGAACTGAGAAATTTATCCATAGAATTAAGTTTACTCCGAAGAACTATTGCTGCTGATTTTGAAAAAAAGATAACGGGTATATTACTTACATTAAATATGGGTAAAGTCCAATTCAAGGTATCTTTTGATAATAAAGAAAATGATTATTCAAGCATTAAGTTTACTTCTAAAGGAATTGATCAAATAGAATTTACAATATCTACAAATTTAGGTGAGCCATTAAAACCGCTTTCTAAAATTGCATCTGGTGGAGAAATGTCAAGAATTATGTTAGCCTTTAAAACTATATTAGCCGATGTTGATAATATACCTACATTAATATTTGATGAAATTGATACTGGTATAAGTGGACGTACGGCTCAAATTATTGGCGAAAGGCTCTATGATATATCTAATCATCATCAAATTATTTGTATAACTCATTTACCACAAATAGCTTCTATGGCGAATCATCATTATTTAATCGAAAAAATAGAAAAAGAAAATAATATGAAGACAATAGTAAAAAAATTAAACAGAGAAAAACGAATTAAAGAATTAGGACGATTATTAGGTGGAGAACTAACGGATATTACAATTAAACATGCAGAGGAAATAATTGATCAAGCTCATTTAAGAAAAAGCAATTAAGCTTTTCTAAAATGAGTTTTTTGATTATATAACCATAAAAGGATTATAATTACAACTTTATTATATTTTATATATTATAAAGCTGCCTCCAAAAAGCCAATCTAATCATAGTAGACAAAATTAAGTTTTGCTAGATTAAGATGGCGGGAGAGTGACACAAATGAAGAACTATAGAAAACTTAAACCAATTTCGGCAATAAGTTTATCTATTTTTTTTATATTTTTTGTATGCACATTAGCATTTGGAATTATTAGGAGTATACCTTCAGAGTATAATATACCAGTAGGTGATGAATATTCATTACAAACTAGGTTTCCTTTAAGTTTTTCCATGGATTCTGATGACATAGACAATATATTAGAAATAAATCAAGCAAAGAATATTACCAGTACATTATTAACTAAGAAGAGTATTTTTCAGCTTAAAACTCTTAAAAAAGGTACTGCTGATCTTCAGTTAAAGATACTGGGACTAATACCATATAAAACGGTAAAAGTTAATGTTGTATCTAAAATCCAAGTTATTCCTGGAGGAGAATCTGTAGGTGTGAAATTAAATACAGATGGTGTATTGGTTGTTGGAGTAAGTGAGATTACAGATGATAATGGTAGAAGTTATAACTTAGCATCTAATTCAGGAATAAAAATAGGAGATACATTAGTTGCAATTAATGATATAAAAATAAATAATGCATCACATGTTAGTGAAATTGTAAAAGCAAGTAAAGGAAAAGAACTTAATCTTACAATGAAAAGAGATAAGAGAGAGTTTAAAGCTAATATTTCTCCTGTTAAGGCAGAACAGGATGGACAATATAAACTTGGATTATGGGTAAGAGATAAGACAGCTGGTGTTGGAACATTAAGTTTTTTCCATCCTATTAGTGGAAAATTTGGAGCATTAGGACATGCTATTACAGATGTAGACACAGGGGCATTGCTGTCGGTAAAAGACGGAGAGATTATAAAATCTAGGGTTGTATCTATCGAACAAGGTAAGAGAGGAAAACCTGGAGAAATAAGAGGAGTATTTTATGAGACTAGTAATCCAGTAGGAAAAATAGAAAAGAATACTCAGTTAGGTGTATATGGTGAACTGTTTGCAGATATAGCAGGAATTAATAATAAAAATACCATGCCTATTGCATATCAACATGAAATACAAGAGGGGCCTGCATATATATTAACTACATTAGATAATAATAAAATAGAAAAATTTGATATAGAGATTACAAAGATAAATTTTCAAACAAAGCCAGAGGGGAAAAGTATGGTTATTAAAGTCACTGACAAAACATTATTAGAAAAAACAGGGGGAATTGTTCAAGGCATGAGTGGAAGTCCAATTATTCAAAATGGAAAAGTGGTAGGAGCTGTTACTCATGTTTTGGTTAATGATCCCACAAAAGGATATGGAATATTTATAGAATGGATGATTTCGGAATCGGGAATAAACGATAAAAATTGATAAAATAATTTAAAAAAAGTATAAATTTAAAGAAAAACTTAGAAAAATGTATTAATATTTTTAAAAAGAATTAGTCCATACTAGAAGGAAATAAACTCCATATGTCGAATATGTTAAAAGTCGCATATTTATAGATAAAATATATGTAGATTAAGGTTCAAGGGGGAGAATTTTGATGAATAATAAAAAGGTTAGGGTTTTAATTGCTGATGATAATAAGGATTTTTGTGATATTTTAAGTGAGTATTTGGAAAAGGAGGATGATATTGAAATAGTAGGAGTTGCTAATAATGGTAAGGAAGCTATAGAATTAATACCACAAAAACTACCAGATTTAGTTATACTAGATATTATAATGCCACATCTAGATGGATTAGGGGTGCTTGAGAAAGTTAATGTAATGAATTTAAGTAAGTTTCCTAAGTTTATAATATTGTCAGCAGTTGGACAAGATAAAATTACACAAAGAGCAATTAACTTAGGAGCAGATTACTATGTTATTAAACCTTTTGATTTTGAAATCTTTATTGAAAGAATTAGACAAATGACAGGAGAAGTTAATACTTCCAAAAATAATTTTGATCAAAAACGGCAAAATGTACAAAATCGTTCATCCTTAGTTACAAATAATCGTAGTTTAGAGGCAGAAATTACTAATATAATTCACGAAATTGGAGTTCCTGCACATATTAAAGGATATCTTTATTTGAGAGAAGCTATTACCATGGTAGTTGAAAATATAGAACTATTAAGTGCTGTTACAAAGGAACTGTATCCATCGATAGCCAAGAAGTTCAATACAACATCAAGTAGAGTTGAAAGGGCAATAAGACATGCTATAGAAGTAGCATGGAGCCGTGGAAAGGTAGATACAATAAACAATCTATTCGGATATACTGTTCATAATGATAAAGGGAAACCAACTAACTCAGAATTTATCGCCATGGTTGCAGATAAATTAAGATTGGAGCAACAAGTGGGTTAATATGGTTATTTAAATTGTTATAGCATGTGCAAGTTCATTGCAATCACTTAAAAAAGCTATAAACTATATTTTAGACCTATAAACTTTATAATAATAAACTTTTATGAACACCTCATATTTATTAGATTATATAGCCAATATTAATATTATAGAGGTGTTTAGTTTATTCTTATAAAAAAGCCAAAATTTGAGTTTGAAATTGAAAAGCTTATGCTTTTATACATAAAAAATCTAGCAAGGAAGCTCTTGGAATCCTAGGATTAGGCATTAAGACACTGGTTAAATAATTAAAGTAAACTTATAAAAATATTATAAAAAAAATCATTCAAATAAAAACTAATAGTTAGATGCACAGACCGTAATAATTTTTCTAAACTGTACGCCAAACTTAAACAACTAAAAATATTATAAGAAAACTCCTTATTAAAATTTCTATTTAGATTTTTGATAAGGATTTTTTTGTTGGCTTGCATATTTAGATTGTAAGCGATTTTTTTGATGTGGTAAGGGGATAGGTATCCCTATTAGTTAGTGCTTATAGGATGGTCGTAATATATAGGACTTTATTTTAAACCAAGTTTAAACTTTCTTCTTAATAGTTAATGTAACAAAATAGTTATTGTGTTACATTTGGCAAATGACTAAAAGCATTGGAATTTACAGACCTAAAAAAGAACTGGTTTTATTAAGTAACATATTGTATTGGAATATAACTTTAAATGTAATATAATATTTATTAGTATATTTGGGATAAGGAGGACAAAAATGAATACAGTACAGCCCATTCGTGATAAGAATAAAATAGAAGATATGAAAAATGAATTGTTAAAGTTAGGGTACAAGAATTATATACTATTTATTGTAGGGATTAATACAGGGTTAAGAATAAGTGATATATTAAATCTTAAAGTATATGATGTAAGAGATAGGTCTCATATCGCTATAAAAGAAAAAAAGACTGGAAAAGAGAAACGATTTTTAATTAATAGCCAGTTAAGGAAGGATATAGAGAAATTTATTTCTGGTATGAATAATGAAGAATATATATTTCAAAGTAGGAAGGGAAAGAATAGACCTATTTCTAGAGTGCAAGCTTATAGGATTCTTAATCAAGCAGCTGTTAAGGTAGGTATTAAGGAGGTTGGAACTCATACTTTGAGAAAGACATTTGGATATTGGCATTATCACATATATAAAGATGTAGCAATTCTTCAAGATATTTTTAATCACTCGGCTCCAAGTATAACTTTACGATACATAGGTATTAACCAAGATATTAAAGATAAAACAATAGAAGATTTTTATTTATAAATAGATATACCATAATTATATTATGTATACTTGTAGGTAAAATAATATAGTATATGCTATTGATTAATTTTAAAATAAGTGTAACTTATTATTTAAGTCATAAGTAAAAACTCTATTTGTAATATGTAATATAAAAAGTAATAGATAGCAAAATTAATTTTCGCTATCTATTACTTTTTTATACTTTCAAATGCAACATCTATTATATCTATATCATAACCTTTTTGATACAATGTATGTTTAACTTTTTTCTCTACTAAATAAGAGTTATTTTCTTTTTTGCTATACTTATCAAAGTATTTTTCAGCTAATTTTATCGCTTGTAATTGGTATTCTTCCTTATTAGAATCTATAGTGGATTGAACTTCGCTGTTTTGATCTAAATCATTCAAGCACGCATCTATAACTTCCCAAGTAAAGCCTTTACGGACCAATAGTTGCGATAATTTACTTTTCAATTGTTTTAACGGTAAATTTGATTTTTGATAAAAATATTTGTTGCTAATTTCTTTGGCAATTTTTATATTAACATCAGAGGAAAATAACTTTATACAGTCTTCGATTATTTCTAGAGAGATTCCTTTACTTATTAATTTTGATTTAACAGTATTTGAACTTTTCTTTCCTTCTGCTATAGCACTAGAAATATAGTTTAGTGCATATTGCTTATCATCTATATATTTATAGTAAATCAATTTCTCTAATACTTTATTTATAATATTATCTTCATAATCTTTTTTTAATAGATACATAGTAATTTCATAATGAGTGCGTGGCTTGAAGGATAGATAGTGTAGTGCAATTTGAAAAGCACGTTTTTCATTACTTTCTTCAATTAACTCTACTAAATTCTTTTTATCTATGTTCAAGCCTTCCTTTAATTTGTATTTTAATATAATTTCTACATCACAAGAAAGAGAATAAACATCATTAATGTACACATTAGCTCTATTTTTATTTTTATTTTGCAATTGAATCTTAGATATCTTATGCATTATTTCACCTCACTTAAAGCTACTTACGACACTATATTATATATCATAATTTTAAGTATTTAAAGTATTTGTATTTTTATAAGATTTGAAATTGTGCAAAATTACTATTACGGCAATTTTTATGATATAATCATGTGTAATTTATAATTGAAGTTATAGATTCAAGTGGATTTATACACATAACAAGAATGTTTATATTAAATATACAAATACTATATATAGAAACTATTGGAGGGAAGTCTATGCAAATTAAAGCTCCCGTAAGATTAGATAAAAAAACAAAAAGTTTAGTTAATAGATTAGAAGCAGGAGATATAGCAGTAATTGACCATGATGATTTAGATGAGGTAGCTGCAAATTCTCTTGTGAACAAAAAAATTTCAGCTATTATTAACTGTGGAAAGTCAATTAGTGGTAGGTATCCTAATTTAGGCCCAGGTATAATATGTAAAGCTAACATACCTATTTTTGATGTAATTAAGGGTGATTTATTTAGTATTTTGGAAGAAGGAAATACTATTGAAATAATAGATAATGAAATTTTTTTTGAAGGAAGATTAATTAGTAAGATTGAATTTTTATCTGAAGATAAAGTTAATGAATTACTTATGTTAGCAGAAGAAAATATAGAGATAGAATTAGAAAAGTTTATTGAGAATACTTTAGTTTACGCAAATAAAGAAAAAGACTTTATTTTAGGTAATTTAAAAGTTCCAAGCATTAAGACTGAAATTAGAGGAAGACATGTTTTAGTAGTTGTTAGAGGGCAAAATTATAGAGAAGACTTAAGTGCTATATTATCCTATATAAATGAAGTTAATCCTATTTTGATAGGTGTGGATGGTGGTGGAGATGCATTATTGGAATTTGGTTTAACTCCTCATATAATAGTTGGAGATATGGATAGTGTTAGCGACGAATGTTTAAAAAAATGCAATGAAATAATTGTGCATGCTTATCCTGATGGGAAAGCACCAGGTATGGATAGAGTAAAAAGCTTAGGATTAGAGGCAGTATCTTTTCCAGCTCCTGGTACTAGTGAGGATATAGCTATGTTACTATCTTATGATAAGGGAGCAGATTTGATTGTAGCTGTAGGTACACATTCGAACATGATTGACTTTCTTGAAAAGGGAAGAAAGGGTATGGCTAGTACTTTTTTAGTTAGAATGAAAGTAGGGTCTAAGTTAGTTGATGCTCGAGGGGTTAACAAGTTATATAAAAGCAGTATTAAAGCTAAGTATATTATTTGGCTTGTTATTGCTGCATTTATTCCAATAATTATGATAATGCTTATATCTAACCCAATTCAAAATTTATTTAAGTTAATGATTATAAGATTAAGAATGATATTCGGACTGTAGGGGGGATTTCATGGGTATTAATATTAAATATTATATTATCTCTATTGCAGCTATATTTATTTCATTAGGGATAGGTATATTTATAGGATTTAATATGAATGGACAAGAGTTATACTTAGAACAGCAACAAATTTTAGTTGATAGCTTAGAAAATAGGTTTAGCGAATTTAAAAAAGAAAAAGAAACATTAGAGCAAAAAATTCAAAGCTTAAGTACTGAAAAGGAAAAGCAAAATACTTTTATTGAAAATGTGTTTTACGAGGTTATTCATAATAAATTATCTGAGCTAGGCATTGCTGTTATTGAAACTACGGATCATTATTTTTACGATGATATTGATGAAACATTAAGACTATCAGGTGCTGATGTTCCTTTGCACGTAAAGTATACTGATAAAATATATACTGTTACAGAAGAACAATTAAAAGAAATTAATGATTTAATAGGAACTGACCTGAAAAAAAATGATGATTTTATTAATCTTATAAATAATGAAGTAACCAACTTCTTTATTTATAAAGATATGACGGATATTTTGAAGTTTTTAATTGATAATAAATATATTCTTTATAGCTTTAATTATAATAAAATAGATCAATTAAATATAGATAATATTATTATTGCCGGAGGAAGTACAAAAAATCAGGAAAATAAAACAGAACAGCTAGATATAAATTTAGTAAAGAATTTACAAGATAAAGGTTTAAATGTAGTAGGAGTAGAAAGATTGGATGTTGAATTATCGTATATTCCTGAACTTAAAAAATTAGACATTCCAACAGTGGATAATATTAATACCAAAATAGGTAAAATTTCTTTAGTATATGTGCTTAGAGGTGCTGAAGGTCATTATGGAGAAAAATCATCAGCTGAATCATTAGCACCATTTATTGTTACAGATCCTAGTTAGGAGTGAATATTATGAATAAAATAGTTTCAGTTATTGTACCCGCATATAATGAAGAAAATCGAATTAAGAGCACACTTTTAGCTTTAAAGGAGATTGATCACATTCAGCATATTTATGTAATTGATGATGGATCTACAGATAGTACATATATAAGTGCAAGTAGTGTTTCAGATGTGAATGTAGTGCGTCAACCTTTAAATAAAGGAAAGGGCCAAGCACTATATGAAGGATTAAGACTTGCACTAAATAATTCTGATATTATTGTATTTGCTGATGCAGATCTACAAGAGAGTGCCAAAGATGTTGAAAAATTAATATTTCCTATTCTAGAAAACAAAGCAGATGTTACAATAGCTAAGTTTCCATCTGCCAAACGAAAAGGTGGGTTTGGTTTTGTAAAGAAGCTAGCTAGAGAGGGTGTTTATATAAATACTGGTGTAAAAATAGATACTGTTCTTTCGGGACAAAGAGCATTTAAAAGAGAAGTTCTAGAACAAATTAATTATTCTTACACAGGATATGGTGTAGAATTAGGCATGACAATAGATATATTAAATAAAGGTTATAATATTATGGAAGTGGATGTAAATATGTATCATAATGAAACAGGCAGAGATTTGTCAGGATTTATACATCGTGGGAAACAATTTTGGCAAATATTAATGGTTTTAGTACCTAAAACCATTACAACAAAGCTGAAAAGAAGGTGATTTTTTGGAAATTATTATTTTTATAATTAGTTTGTTAACTACATTAGTGATAATTCCATTTGTTAAAGAAATGCTCTTGACAGCAAATATAACTGGAAGTAATTATAAAGGGCATAAGATTCCAGTTGGTATGGGAATTACATTTGTTCCAGTTGTTATTATCAATGGGATTTTGTTTAATTACTTTATTGGCAATAATGCTAATATGCAACAGTTACTATTAGTTTTTTTAATAGGTATTATGACCATGGCCGTAATAGGCTTAATTGATGATTTAATGGGAAATAGGGATACATTAGGCTTTAAGGGACATATTAAATCTTTATTGAAAGGAAAGTTAACTACGGGTGGATTAAAAGCTATAGTTGGTGGGTTAATTTCAATATTGATAGGTAGTTTATTTTCTTTTCACATAATAGAAATTGTGGTCAATTCCTTAATTATTGCATTATTTACAAATTTAATAAATCTGCTAGATTTAAGACCTGGTAGAGCAATAAAAGGATTTTTAACTATCGCTATACTATTCATAATTATTGGGTTATCAAAAGAAACTAGAATTATACTAGGTTCCATTATAGCCTATGCTATAGGCTATTTCCCACAGGATATAAAGGCAAAAAGTATGATGGGAGATATTGGATCAAATACCTTAGGTATTACGTTAGGAATTGTAGCCGTAATTAGCTATACTATGACTGTGAAATATATTATATTAGCTCTGCTAGTTTTGATTCATATTATTGCAGAAAAATATTCTATAACTGAAATTATTAAAAAGAATTCTATTTTAAATTTTCTCGATGAGTTAGGTCGTTATTAATATATTGTCTTAGATTAATTAAGCTCTATGAAGAGAGGAATACATATGATTAGTATAAAACGTGGTAAAGTGACAAAAATTATAAAAAAATTAGAAGGCCGTACTGATATTTTAGTAAATATAGATAATAAAGATGAAAATGCAATTAACTATGATTATTTAACTGGATGTATAGCAGTAGGTGACGAAGTAATTTTAAATACAACTGCTGTAGAATTAAATTTAGGTACTGGAGGATATCATTTTGTAATATGGAACTTAAATATTAGTAATCAAAGTATAGATACAAAAGGGCATATTATGAAACTTAGATACACTCCATTTCAGCTTAAAACATATGCAGTAGAAGAACAAGAAAGCCCTTATCATAAACTATTTCATGAATTTAAATCTTTAAATGATATGCCTGTGATTGTAGGGACATTACATAGTATGTTAGTTCCAATTTCATCTACATTAAAGTATTTAAACAATAATATAAAAATCGCATTTATTATGACTGATGGTGCAGCTCTTCCTTTGTATTTAAGTAATGCTATATACGAATTAAAAGAAAAAAATATTATTTATAAAACTATTACACTGGGGCATGCTTTTGGTGGTGACTACGAAGTTGTAAATATATACAATGCCTTAATTGCCGCAAAAGAAATTGCTAAATGCGATATTGCAATTGTAACTATGGGGCCTGGCATTGTGGGTACGGGGACACCATACGGCTTTACTGGAGTTGAACAAGGATATATAGCTGATGCTGTAAATGACTTAGGTGGTGTTTCTATTACTGTTCCTAGAATTACATTTAAAGATGAAAGAGAAAGGCATTATGGACTCAGTCACCATAGTTTAACTGTTTTGAGCAAAATAATGAAAACAAAGTCTAATATTGCACTTCCTAATTTTTCATTGGAACATGAAACTATTATTATGAAACAAATTAAAGAAAATAATCTAATGCAAAAGCATAATATATTTAAGGTTGAAAAAAATATACTAGAACAAGCTTTAGACCAATATGGACTTAAAGTTAAATCTATGGGAAGGAATCTAAAGAATGATCCAGAGTTTTTTGCTACTTGCAGTGCAGCAGCTATATACGCTGTTTCTCTGCTAAATAATCAATAATCAACTCTTGTAATGTAGATTCACAGCCTGAAATATTAAGTAGTCGCGGTAGAAGATCTTTAATTTTTCCAATATAGATTATTTTGTTATTAGTTATTTTAATCATATGAATGAACACCCCTTAATTTTTACTATTTTACTATTAGGTATGTCCTATTTTATTCACTAGGAGGAAAAAATATGACTATGGAAGAAAAGACTATGAAATGTGAAAGGGTTTACGAAGGAAGAATTATCAATGTGAGGGTAGATACTGTAGAATTGCCCGATAAGAAATATTCTAAAAGAGAAATAGTGGAACATCCTGGAGCGGTAGGAATAATTCCAATAACATCAGATAAAAAAATTATTTTAGTCAAGCAATTTCGCAAACCAGTAGAAGATATTTTACTTGAAATTCCAGCAGGAAAGATTGAACCCAAGGAAGAACCGTATATATGTGCTCTTAGGGAACTTGAAGAAGAAACTGGCTTTAAAACTGATACTGTAGAAAAGCTTTTAGAGTTTTATACAACACCAGGATTTTCAAATGAAATAATACATATTTATTTAGCTGAAAATCTTAAAGAAGGTATTGCTAATCCAGATGAAGATGAAAATATAGATGTTGTTGAATTGTCAATAGAAGAAGCTATGGAAAAAATAAATATAGGTGAAATAAAAGATGCTAAGACAATAATAGCAATACTTACCTATTTCAACTTATATAAGTATAAATAATCATAATATCAGTTCTTTTTATTAAAATTAATATATGGACAAGATAGGCATAAAACTTCTTAACCTAGCATAATGTTTTATATGAGTTTACTGAAGAAAGGAAGTCTGTTTATGCCTACTATTATGGATTCATTTAAAAAACATATAAAAAGTAATTTTATTATTTATTTTTTAATTATATTATGTCTTTTAATAGGTATATCTGTTGGAGGATTTACTGTAAAGGTTATTAATTCAAGCCATAAACAAGAATTAGTTGCCTACTTAAAAGGATTTTTTCAGCTTTTTCATAATGAAGAAATCAGAAGTGTTGATATATTTCTGCAATCATTAATTAATAACCTTCAACTACTGAGTTTAAGCTGGATATTTGGTATATTAGTAGTAGCTATCCCAGGAATAATTTTTATAATATGTTTTAAAGGCTTTGTAATTGGGTTTACTGTAGGTCTACTAATTGAACAGTTCAAATTTAAGGGTATACTCTTATTTTTATTAGGGGTATTACCTCAAAACTTAATTATTATTCCTATATTTATTACAGCCTCTACCCTCTCTTTGTCCTTTGCTCTGATGTTAATTAAAAATAAATTAAATAAATCAAAACAAATTAATTTTTATAAACAATTCTTAATATATACTACATCATATGTGGTACTTGCTTTATTGATTTTAATAGCTGTTTCTATTGAAACTTTTATCTCTCCTATTTTTATGAAAATTATCAGTGGATATATTCAATAAAATAATATATAGAATAATAAAAATCTTTGCAGGAATTTTATATATTTTGTTGAATAATTGATAGTATGTACATAATACGATGTTGCAAATAAAGGGAGTTATTAAAATGAAACAGTTAATATCGAGTTTTACTGTTTATTTAGACAAAGAAAAAAAATTATCACAAAATACCTTAGAATCATACAAACGTGATATAACTCAATATTTAACATATCTTAATAATAATGGGATTCTTGATATTTCTTTAAGCAATACAACCACTGTCATTACATATTTATTATATTTACAGAAAAACGGGAAATCTACATCTACTATTTCTAGAAATTTAGCTTCAATTAGAAGTTTTTATAAATTTTTGTTGTTGAATAAACAAATTGAAAGTGATCCTACTATTAATTTGGAAACACCAAAGACAGAAAGACGGCAACCTAATATCCTAACGTTACAAGAAGTTGATACCTTGTTAACACAACCACTAGAGCATACAGACAAAGGTATTAGGGATAAAGCAATGCTTGAACTTTTATATGCTACAGGTATAAGGGTAACTGAGTTAATCTCATTAAATATTGAAGATGTTAACTTGGATTTAGGTTTTATTAAATGTAGCAGTGGAGTTAAAGAACGAGTTATACCCATTGGTTCTATAGCATTAAATTCTTTAACTAAATATATTAATGATAATAGAATAAACTTTATAAAAAATCAGGATGAAGAATCTCTTTTTCTAAATTATTATGGGAATCGTTTGACTAGACAAGGATTTTGGAAGATCATTAAGGCATATACAGAACAGGCTAAAATAGGAAAAACTATTACGCCTCATACACTAAGGCATTCATTTGCAACCCATTTAATACAAAATGGGGCGGACTTAAGATCTGTTCAAGAAATGTTAGGACACTCTGACATATCGACGACACAAGTATATGCTCATTTGATGAAAAATAGAATAAAAGAGGTTTATAATAAAACTCATCCTAGGGCCTGATTACAGGTCCTATTTTATAGTATAAGAAATTTTAATGAAAGATATCTTGCCTAATATACTATGAAAATAGTAAATAGTAAAGTTTTTATTGCTATAGGAAAGTATACTATAAAAAATAAGCGTTGCAATAGGAAGATTCACATAATAAATAATTTTAAAATAAACTAAAAGGGTATAATAATTAAAAAAGAGGAGGGAAATTATGATTAACAGAGTAATTTTATTTATAATGGATAGTGTAGGTATAGGAGCTTTACCTGATGCTAAAAATTTTGGTGATGTTGGTGCAAATACATTAGGTAACATTGCTATAAATGAAGGTGGAATCAATTTACCTAATTTACAAAGACTTGGGTTAGGAAATATTGATAATATTGTTGGAGTAGAATCAATTGAATCGCCTTTAGGTGCTTTTGGTAGATCACTAGAGGTTTCTAATGGTAAGGATACTACAACAGGACATTGGGAATTAGCAGGTTTACACTTAACTGAACCTTTCAAAACCTTTCCAAAAGGATTTCCAAAGGATATAATAGATAAATTAGAAAATAAAATCGGTAGAAAAACTTTAGGAAATAAGCCTGCCTCTGGTACAGCAATATTAGATGAACTTGGCGAAGAACATATGAGTACAGGATATCCAATTGTTTATACTTCAGCTGATAGTGTATTGCAGATTGCTGCTCACGAAGAGATTATTCCTCTAGAGGAGCTATATAAAATATGTAAAATTGCTAGAGAAATTATGATGGGGGATAATGCAGTTGCAAGAATTATTGCTAGACCATTTATTGGGACCCCGGGAAGTTTTGCTAGAACTCATAATAGAAGAGATTATTCTCTAAACCCTACAGGGGACACAGTATTAGATATTGCAAAAAGCGAAGGCTTAGATGTAGTTGCAATAGGAAAGATAGAAGATATATTTAATGGAAAAGGCATTACAGATGCTGTACATACAATAGATAATATGGATGGAATTGATAAAACAATTGAGTATATACAAAAAAGCAGTAAAGGTATTATATTCACAAATTTAGTTGATTTCGACTCTAAATATGGACACAGAAGGGATCCAAAAGGCTATAAAGATGCTTTAGAAAATTTAGATATGAGGATTCCAGAAATATTAGATAGTATGAATGATGATGATATTATAATTTTTACTGCAGATCATGGAAATGACCCAACTTACAAAGGAAGTGATCATACTAGGGAATACATTCCAATTGTTATTTATGGAAATAAAATTAAACAAAATGTTAATATTGGAACAAGAAAATCCTTTGCTGATATTGCTGCAACAATTTCTGATATTTTTGAAATACAATCAACAGGTAATGGAGAAAGTTTTAAAGATATAATCATTAAATAATATTTAATAGGAGTGTTATATATGAAAGAATATTCTCAAAAAATTTTGGAAGCAAAGTCCCATCTAGAAAGCAAGATAAATTTAAAGCCAGCAATAGGATTAATTCTTGGATCTGGACTAGGTATATTAGCAGATGAAATCAAAAATTCGCACATTATTCCATATAAGGATATACCTAATTTCCCTATTTCAACAGTAGAAGGGCATGCTGGTGAATTAGTTATTGGAGAACTTATGGGAAAACAGGTAATTGCACTAAAGGGTCGATTTCACTACTATGAAGGCTATAGTATGGATAAGGTTACATTTCCAGTAAGAGTTATGATTGCTTTAGGTGTTGAGCAAATAATTGTTACTAATGCTGCAGGTGGAGTAAATAAAAACTTCGCTCCTGGAGACTTGATGATAATTGAAGACCATATTAACTTTGCATTTGATAATCCATTAATTGGACCTAATGATAATAAATTAGGAGTACGGTTTCCAGATATGTCTCAAGCCTATAATTTGGAATTAATAGATATAGCTAAAAGAGTTGCTAGAGAAAATAATATTAATATTAAAACAGGTGTATATGCATTTCTAACAGGTCCTACCTATGAAACACCTGCTGAGGTAAAGATGATGAGCATTTTAGGGGCTGATGCTGTAGGAATGTCTACAGTACCTGAAGTAATAGCTGCCGTCCATGGTGGTATCGATGTTTTAGGGATTTCTTGTATTACGAATATGGCTTCTGGTATTTTAGACCAGCCCTTAAGTCATGATGAGGTTATAGATACAACTCAAAAAGTAAAGAAAAAATTTATTACATATATTGAAGGAATTATAGAAAGCATTTAAGGGGGAGATATATTTGGAAAATTTATTAACGAAGCTTGAAAGCACAAAAAAATTTTTACTAGATTCCATAGATGAAAGTCCTAAAATAGGTTTAATTCTTGGATCAGGCTTAGGTACATTAGCTGATGAAATAGAGAACCCTATTGTTATTGATTATAAGGATATACCTAACTTCCCAGTTTCAACAGTAGAAGGGCATGCTGGACAATTAGTGATTGGAAAGCTAATGGGCAAACAGGTTATTGCAATGAAAGGTAGATTCCATTACTATGAAGGTTATAGCATGGATAAGGTTACATTTCCAGTAAGAGTAATGAAAGCTATAGGTGTGGAATTAGTATTAATAACAAATGCTTGTGGAGGGTTAAATCCAAATCTATACCCAGGAGCATTAATGATTATTAATGATCATATTAATATGACAGGAGATAATCCATTAATTGGTCCAAATTACTCAGAATTAGGGCCAAGATTCCCTGATATGTCTAATGCATACGATAAGGATCTAATTAAGCTAATACATAAAGTTAGCAAAAGAATTAATGTCCAAACTCATGAAGGAGTATATGTTTCTATTAGTGGACCAAATTATTTATCGAAGGCTGAATTAAGGATGATGCAAAAATTAGGGGCAGATACTGTTGGAATGTCTACTGTTCCAGAGGTAATTGTTGCAAAACATAGTGGAATGAAGGTAATAGGTATATCCTGTGTGACTGACATGGCTATTCCAGATGAATTAGAATCAATAAGTCATGAGCAAGTAATGGAAGTTGCCAATAAAACTAGACCTAAATTTATTAACCTAGTTAAAGAAGTCATTAATGAGGTGACCTTATAATGAGGATGTATGATTTAATATTTAAAAAGCGTAATGGTGGTGTTTTATCTAAGA
Source organism: Alkaliphilus flagellatus (assembly GCF_018919215.1). Classification (NCBI taxonomy): domain Bacteria; kingdom Bacillati; phylum Bacillota; class Clostridia; order Peptostreptococcales; family Natronincolaceae; genus Alkaliphilus; species Alkaliphilus flagellatus. Next base: position 265,811 of record NZ_JAHLQK010000005.1, on the reverse strand, counting down.
AGGAAATAAATTATTTTATTAAAGGATATACTGATGGTGACATTCCAGATTATCAGGCATCAGCTCTATTAATGGCTATATATTTCCAAAAAATGAATGAATGTGAAACTGCCGATTTAACAGAAGCAATGATGAACTCTGGAGATATCATTAATTTAAATGCTATTAATGGAATTAAGGTAGATAAACATAGCACTGGTGGCGTTGGTGATAAAACAACTATTGCATTAGCGCCTATAGTGGCTGCTTGCGGTGTACCAGTGGCTAAAATGTCAGGGAGAGGTTTAGGTCATACCGGCGGAACTCTTGATAAATTAGAATCTATTCCTGGATTTAGTGTAGATATGGCTATAGATAAATTTATAAATAATGTTAATAATTTCAAAATCGCTGTTGCAGGTCAAACAGCTAATTTAGCACCTGCAGATAAAATAATATATGCATTAAGGGATGTTACAGCTACAGTAGATAATATTTCATTAATAGCAAGCAGTATAATGTGTAAAAAACTCGCATCTGGAGCAGACTCTATAGTGCTGGATGTAAAAACTGGTAGTGGTGCATTTATGCAAAATATCGATGATGCTTTTGAGTTGGCTCAGGAAATGGTTAAAATAGGGAACAATATGGGTCGCGATACTATTGCTCTAGTAACAAATATGGATCAACCTTTAGGTAATGCAGTTGGAAATAGTCTTGAGATTAAGGAAGCAATAGAAACTTTAAAAGGTGGCGGACCAGAAGACTTTAAAGAACTATGTATAACTTTAGGCTCCTATATGCTTCTGTTAGCTAGATGTGTAGAAACAGTGGAAGAAGGAAGACGAAAAGTAGAGAATGTTATTTCTACAGGAAAAGCCTTTGATGTATTTAAAACATTTGTTATAGAGCAAGGTGGAGATGTAAGCTATGTAGAAAATATAGATTTATTTCCAAAAGCTAAAGGAGTATATGAGCTAAAGTCTGAAGCAACTGGTTATATTAATAAAATAGAGGCAGATGTTGTGGGATTAGCTGCATTAACATTAGGTGCAGGTAGAGAAACTAAAGAAAGTGTTATAGATCTTACGGTGGGAATTGTATTAAATAAAAAAGTTGGAGATTATGTACAAGCTGGAGAAACACTAGCATATATACACTATAATAATGATGATAAGAGAAAAGATGCAACAGAAAAATTAAAATCAGCATATTTAATTGAAGAAGCAAGTCGATCAAAGTCACCTTTATTGTTTGGTATAGTTACTTGTGATGGAATAAAGAGGTTATAAAACTACCTCTTTATTCTTTTTTTTATTTACTTTTTTACTTACTGCATAACAAAATAGCTGGCTGGAAACCCTAACATTAAATACGTAATAAGGAGGATAATAAATGAGGAAAAAATTTAATATGTTTTTGTGTACATTGGTGATAATTTCTTTACTTTTGCCAGCCTATAATGTTAGCGGAGAGGAACAACCCTTCGATATAAATAGTAAGTCGGCATTATTAATGGATGCAGGTACAGGAACAATTTTATACGAAAAGAATATACATGAACAACTGCCTCCAGCGAGTGTAACTAAAATTATGACCATGCTTTTAGTAATGGAGGCTATTGATAATAATAAGATTACTCTTAATGATAAGGTTGTTGTTAGTGAACGAGCTTCTAAAATGGGTGGTACTCAACTTTATTTAGAGCCAGGAGAAAATAAGACAGTAGAAGAACTAATGAAAGGTGTAGCCATACGATCAGCTAATGATGCTTCTTTGGCATTGGGTGAATATATTGCTGGTACCGAAGAACTATTTATACAGCAAATGAATAATCGTGCTAAAGAATTAGGGATGAAAAATACAACATTTATTAATACAAATGGATTACCAGCAGAAGGTCATGTAACAACAGCATATGATATAGCCTTAATGTCTAGAGAGTTATTAAAACATAAGGATATCCATAAATGGCTTACAACCTGGATGGATACGGTAGTAGTTGGTAAAAGGCAATCGCAACAATCATTGGTTAATACAAATAAACTAATTAATACCTACAAAGGAGCCAATGGTATTAAGACTGGATATACAAGTGAAGCATTACATTGTATATCTGCATCAGCAACCAGAGGAAATACTACATTTATTGCTGTAATTATGGCTGCTCCAACTTCGCAGGTTCGTTTTGCTGAAGCATCGAAGTTATTAGATTATGGTTTTGCTAATTATAACAATGTGGAAATTGTTAAAAAGGATAGTATTATAGGAAATGTTATGTTAAGTAAGGGTAAAAAAATACAGGTAGATGCAGTTGCAAAAGATGATTTGAATACTTTAGTTAAAAAAGGTGATGAGGCTAATGTTCAAAAAGAAATAATACTTCCTCCATCTATTATTGCTCCAGTATTACAAGGCGATAAATTAGGAGAAATTATAGCTAAAATAGATGGAAAGGAAATAGGTAGGGTAGATATTGTATCAAAAGAAAGTATAGAGAAAGCTTCAATAGTGAATATATTAGGAAAAATGTTTAATAAAATGATGGGAAAGTAAAGTAGAGTAGTACATTTGTACTACTCTACTTTTTATAGCATTATATGTATGATATAATTATGTAGTATAGTGAAAAGTGATATGTTAGAGAGTATAGAATTTTTGACAATAGTAACTCATATTTAAAATTTTTAAAATTGTAGAAATTATTTATAACCAAATAAAATTATTTTTGTTGTAGGAGAATTCTTAAGGTGTTAATATTAAAACTTGATATCAATAGATATATATTTAGTCTCTGAAGGAGCTTGGATTGAGAAAATAAGAAATTTACGATTATTTCAATAAGAAATACCAGACTAAAAGCTGGAAGAGAATATATACTTAACTGATAATAAAATTGAAAGGGCGAAAAAGTTAATAATGCTAGTGGGGAGATAATAATATGTTTAGTTTTGATTTAAGTCGTATTTTATTAAATTTACCTATAATATTGATTGCTATAACATTACATGAATTTTCTCATGCCTATAGCGCGTTTTTATTGGGAGATCCAACAGCAAAGCATTATGGAAGGCTAACATTAAATCCAATATCACATATTGATATTACAGGTTTTTTATTATTAGCATTTGCTGGCTTTGGTTGGGCAAAACCAGTACCAATTGATCCTAATAATTTTAAAAAAAGAAAATTAGGATATTTTATTGTATCTATAGCAGGGCCGATATCTAATATTTTGTTAGCTATTATATTTACAATTTTACTTGGAATTCAAATTAAATTTATTGATAGTGTAATTATTAATAATATAATTAGTTATGGTATTATAATTAATATTGTATTAGCTATATTTAACTTATTTCCAATCCCGCCTTTAGATGGTTCAAAACTACTATTGATACTACTTCCTAGTAGATTTGAAGAAAAATATTATCATATTCAAAAATATAGTTATATATTTTTGTTTATATTAATTTATTTTAGAGTAATTGATAAGGTCCTATATCCAATAGTGAATTATTTGATTGGTTTATTATCCCATGTAGTAATGATTATAGTATAGGAGGATATTATGGCTTATAATGTGAAAATTGAGGTTTTTGAAGGACCTTTTGATTTACTGTTTCACTTGATAGAAAAAAACCAAATAGATATTTATGATATACCTATGACAGAAATTACTGAACAATATATTTCCTACATAGAAAAACTAGAGGAATTAAATTTAGATATTACTAGTGAATTTTTAGTAATGGCTGCTACTCTTATTGAAATAAAATCAAGAATGTTATTACCTATACAAATAACTGAAGACAAACAACTTGAGATTGAAGATTTAGATCCTAGGGACGAACTTGTAAGAAGGTTATTAGAGTATAAAAAATATAAAGGCGCAGCTGAAGAATTAAAAGATAAAGAACAGCGATATCAAAGGATATACTTTAAGCCTAAAGAAGAATTCATTTTTGATGAAGCAGATCAGGCACAATTTGTAATGGATTCTATTGGAATAACCGATCTTTTATCAGCTCTAAATAGATTTATTGAAAAAAAATTAAAAACAATATCACCTGAAAAAACAATAAGAGAGATGCAAAGAGATATAATTACAATTGAGGATAAGATCAATGAACTTATTTGTTTATTAAATAAAAAAAAGCAAATTCGGTTTCAAGATATGTTTTCAAATTTATCAAGTAAAATGGAAATAATAACTACTTTTTTAGCCCTTCTTGAACTGATTAGGTTAAAACAAGTGATTGCAAAACAAAATATTGCTTATACAGATATTATTATTGAGCTAAGAAACAAAGAAGAACAGGGAGTGCAAACTGATGGATAAAGATGAACTAAAGTCAGCAATTGAAGCTATTTTATTTGCTTGGGCAGATCCGTTATCAGCTAAAGATTTAAGTGATATTTTAGGTGTGGGAACCAAAGAAATAGCAAGTATTCTTAAAGAGATGATAGATGAATTTAATTATAATAAGAGAGGTATTCAAATATTACAAATGAATGATCACTATCAGCTATCAACAAGACCAGAGCACCATGAACATTTACAAAAACTCTTTGTGCCTAGGCAGAATAGAGGCCTTACCCAAGCAGCCTTAGAAACATTAGCAATTATTGCCTATAAACAACCAATTACTAAAACAGAGATTGAAGAAATTAGAGGTGTAAAGAGCGATAAGGCAATAGGAACCTTGCTAGAAAAAGAATTGATAGAAGAGCAAGGAAGATTAGAAAAAACAGGAAGACCTATTTTATATGGTACAACAATTAATTTTTTAAAGGTATTCAGCATAAAGTCTCTAAAAGAATTACCAAGTATTAATGATTTTGATTTATCTACGAATGAAGATTTAGTGAGAGATATATATGATAAATAAAAAAACAAATAGTAAGGATTATAATCCTTACTATTTCCATTGTAATGTATGTTGTTTATTTATAGTATTAATAGCATTTCTCGAATAATTTTAGATGCTACAGCTGTAGAAACTCCAGTAGAATCATAGTCAGGCGCTAGTTCTACAACATCTGCTCCAATAATATTTAAAGTAGATAGTTTTTTAATAATTGTCATCATATCTGTAAAGGAGATACCTCCAGGTTCAGGAGTTCCTGTTCCAGGAAAGATAGATGGATCTAGTATATCTAAATCGATTGTTATATAAACAGGCTTATGTTTTATTAAATTAATAACTTGATCCAGCATCTCATATCCAAATTTATTTAATGTAGTGTGACCTGATTCTGCCCATTTAAACTCTTCTTTTAAACCTGAACGGATTCCAAATTGATAGATTCTATTATCTCCAAGGATTTCCCAAACTCTTTTAATAACAGTAGCATGTGAAAGTTTTTCACCCATATAATCTTCTCTTAAATCTGTATGGGCATCAAAATGCAAAATAACTAAATCTTCAAACTTTTCATTTAGCGCTTCAACTACAGGAAGTGTAACTAAATGCTCTCCACCAATCATTAAAGGCTTCTTATTTTCTTCTATAAGTTTAGTAGCAAATTCTCTAATATTACTTAGTACCAAATCTCGATTACCAAATACAAAATCTAGGTCACCTGCATCATGAACATGTTTGATTAGAAGGTCTCTATCTAAATAAGGACTATACGTTTCTAAACCGTAAGAATCAATTCGGATTCTACTAGCTGCAAATCTTGAACCAGGTCTAAAAGAACTTGTTCCATCGTAAGGAGCTCCAAAAATTACAATATCTGATTTCTCATAATCTGCATCACAACCAATAAATGAATAATTATTAAACATTTCCATTTTCAATTTTCTCCTTAACATAATTAGGTAGAGCGAATGCACCTAAATGGAGATCTGTATTATAATACTTTGTTTTTAGGCCAAGATTATTCCAATCCTCTGCCTTTAGATCTTTTAATGGATCTAGGGTTTTAGAGGCAAAGCCAAATAACCAATATCCTGAAGGATATGTTGGAATTTGTGCTTGATATACTTTAACAATTGGAAATATTTTTTTAAGTTTTTGATTTGCTCTTACTGCTTCCTTAGCAAACTGATCGTAGACTGGGCTTTCATTTTGATTAATTAAAATGCCATCTTTAGTTAATGCTTTAAAGCAATCTGAATAAAATTCTGTAGTAAATAATCCTTCGCCAGGGCCAATAGGATCAGTTGAATCAATAATTATTAAATCATAAATATTTTCCTTGTTTTTCATAAATGCAACGCCATCTTCATAGTATAATGAAAGTCTACGATTACTTAATTCAGATGAAATGGTGGGAAAGAACTCCCTAGATACATCACATACAAGTTTGTCGATTTCAACCATATCTACGTGTTCAATATTTTTATATTTCATTATTTCTCTTGCAGTGCCACCGTCACCGCCACCAATAATTAAAGCTGTTTTAATATTAGTATTAACTGCCATAGCAGTATGCACAATCATATCGTGGTAAACAAACTCATCTTTTTCTGTAACCATAACTAGTCCATCAATAGTCATTAATCTTCCATATTCATATGTATCTAACACATCAACAGTCTGGAAATCACTTTTTGCAGAGAATAAATGTTCTTTTACTTTTAATGATAATCTAACATGTTCAGTTTGTTCTTCCGTATACCATAATTCCATAATAATTTCCTCCTATCATTAAATAAGTTATTAATAGTATTGGCAAAATAAATAGTATCAAACATTAAAATATCAAGAAAGCATAGGAGCCTTCTTGATATTAGTACGAAACACTCAATATAAAATAAGTAAGAATTAAACAGATACTTTGTATTTTATATCTTTATATTTGTTGTTAGAATGTTTTCTAATGTTATCAATAATACCTCTAGGTACTTCATCTGTATCTGTTTGTTCTGCATCAAGTTTATCTTTTAAGTATTCAAATGCTAACCATGGGTCTACATCTCCACCACAAGTAAACACATCTATAGAAGCATAACCATATTCTGGCCATGTATGAATAGTAAGATGAGATTCTTGTATTACAACAACACCACTTACTCCCCAAGGGTTAAACATATGAAAATTACTGGTTACAACCGTGGCATTTGCTGTCTTAGCTGCTTCAACCATGTATTTTTCAATTAACTTATGATCATTTAAAGTATCTAGATTGCAGTTGTAGAATTCTGCTAATATATGTGTTCCTAGTTTTTCCATCTTAATAAAACTCCTCTCTAAAATGAAGGTGGACTTGCAACCCAAAGCACTACAGCTGGTTTGTTAGTCTGATTCTCAATATAATGTAATTGACTAGATTTAAAATAAAAGCTCTCGCCTTTTTTTACTTTGATTTTTTTACTTCCAAGATATAAATTAATAGCTCCCTTTAAGACGTATCCAAATTCTTCACCTTTATGAGGTTCTTCAATATTACTAGTACCATAAGGATCTAATTCTATTAGAATGGGCTCCATTGCATTTTTCTGAGCATTCGGTATAAGCCAAGAAACTCTATGTAGTAATTCTTCATTTATGGATTCGTATATATCCTCTTTGGTAAATACAATTTTATCTTGGACATCTTCATTAAAAAACTTTTTTACATCTGTTCCTAGTGCTTCTAGAAGATCCATTAAAGTGGCAATAGAAGGTGATGTAATATTACGTTCTATTTTTGAAATAAATCCCTTGGTTAAATCACATCGTTGAGCCAGTTCATCTTGTGTTAGTTCATTTAAAAGGCGTAAACGTCTAATTTTCTCACCTATATCCAACTCTATCACCTCGCTTACTTGGCTAAAATCAACTAAGTTAAATTACTATAGAATACTTCCTAAAAGTAAACTTTTTGTTTACATATATTAAATATAAATGTTTTTTCAAAAATGTCAATAGATTTTATAACTTTTTTATTTATATATAAACAATAAAAGGATAGTATAACTAATCATTATTTAACATTAATAGGTCTATTATTTAAAAAAGTGGAAAAAATAGGACTATAAAATAGATAAGGTGGCTAGATATGATGGGCATTTTAATAATAATTGGTATTTTTTTATTTATAATACTATATTCAAATTTAAAAATAGATATTAATTTTACTCGGTATCATGAAGATGATGTTATAACTATGAATTTTACAGCTCTTTATGGTATATTTAGGCATACAACAAAAATTCCTTTTGTAGACTTAGTTAAAGGACAGAATGAAATACCTGCGTTAGAAGTAAAAACTGAGGTTGAGTTAGGGAAAAATGAAAGACATATAGGTGACAATAAATCAATAGTAAATATACATGAAATAGAAAAGATAATAAATAAATATAGAAGCCTATATATTAAATATAAGACACTAATAACACATATTAGAAAAAAACTTATCATTAGCAATATATCCTGGGTTACAGAACTTGGAACAGGTGATGCTGCCGAAACTGCTATTATTACCGGTGTCATATGGACAATAAAACTAGGTTTAATTTCTCTTGTGTGTAATAGGTATAATTCATTAGATATATTTGTAAATGTAGTACCAAACTATAATATTAAAACTTTTAAAACATCTATAGATTGTATATTTAGGATCAAATTAGGCCATATTATTAATGCAGGATTAAAAACATTATTAGTTAAAATAAAGGATGGTGTAAAAAATGAGTGAGCATCCGATAGAAGCACTAATGAAGACTACAATGGAAAGTATTAAAGAAATGGTGGATGTTAATACTATTGTTGGGGATGCAGTGGAGACACCTGATGGTACTGTAATAATACCTATTTCAAGAGTTTCCTTTGGTTTCGCATCAGGTGGCGGTGAATATATAAACATAAAAAATAGAAAAAGTGAAGAAGACAATCAGAAAATAACAAAGGATCAGTTTCCATTTGCAGGTGGTGCTGGTGCTGGTGTATCTGTACAACCAGTGGCTTTCATGGTAGTAGGAAATGGTCAAATGAAGTTAATGTCTGTAGATCAAAATGCAAATCTAATTGATAATATTATTAACTCGACACCTAAAATGATAAATAGTTTACAATCTGTATTCAGTAAAAATAATAAGAAAAACAATGGAGAAAATGAAATTATTAGTTTTCAATAGAGGACATAAGTTATGTCCTCTTTTGCTTTTTTAATAATGCTAGTTTGAAAGTATGTATGCAAAAGGGTATAATATATATAGATATTTGTTACAAGGGGGAAAAATAATGGACATAAGAAAAGCAATAGAAAGCATATGGGAAAACAGGAAATATACTACAAATGATCCTAAGACGGCTATAAGTCATTTAAATGAAGAAATCGCTGAATCACTAAAGGCATTAATGAAAGGTGATGTAGACAAAGCTAAACGTGAACTTCAGGATGCTATGTCTTGTTTATTTATCGCAATGAAGGTTATGGATGTAGATCCTATAGAAGCAGTTAATAATCAAGTAAAACAAATGCAAAAAAGGAATGAGAAGATAATGATACTTAAAAATGATAAGGTAGAAATATACGTTAATGGAATTTTGAAGGGCGGTTGGTCAATTTGGGGTAAGGAAGATATAAAAGAAGCCGAAAAGTTAGCAAAAGAGTTTGGATGTGAAATACAATATGAATAATTTAATCTAATTTATAAAAAAAATAAGTAAACTTTACTTATTTTTTTTATGAAAAGAATTATTAGTACTTTATTGTAAATACTAATAATGTTTAAGTGGCTTAACCAAATTAGGTTTTGAGGTGAAATATATGTATAAAAGAGGAATTTGTATTATACTAGTTTGTATTATGATGACCCTTACTTTATCTTATGGAAATGAGGATTTGAAAAGTATCCAAATAGGTGGAGAATCAGCTATTGTTATGGATGTAGAAACTGGTCGAGTTTTATATGAGAAAAATATATATAAAAAACTTCCTATGGCTAGTACCACAAAAATTATAACAGCCCTATTAGCAATTGAAAATATTTCATTAGATAAAAAAGTAAAAATTAATGCACAGGCTGAAGGTGTTGAAGGCTCTTCCATTTATTTAAGAGCAGGTGAGGAAGTTAAAGCAATTGATTTAATATATGGATTAATGTTAAGGTCTGGTAATGATTCTGCTACAGCTATTGCATATGAGATATCTGGGTCTATTGAGGATTTTGCTGAACTAATGAATAAAAGAGCAAAGGAAATTGGAGCTAAAAATACAAACTTTGTAAATCCCCATGGTTTACATGATGATAACCATTACACAACAGCTTATGATTTAGGTCTGATTACAAGAGAAGCTCTAAAAAATCCAGTATTTAAAGAAGTAGTAAGAACTAAGTTTTGGACAGCTGACAAAGATGGATATAAACATTTTGCAAATAAAAACAATATTTTAGATATATGCGATGGTGGAGACGGAGTAAAAACTGGATATACAAGAAGATCTGGTAGATGTTTAGTAGCATCAGCAACCAGAAATGATATGCAGTTAATTGCTATTACATTTAATGACTATGATTGGTTTAATACTACTAAAATGTTATTAGATGAGAGTTTTAATATATATAAACCATATACACTATTTGATGAAAAACAAATAATTACTAAGACTAGAGTTTTGGATGGTAAGAAGAAGGAAGTATCGTTAAAACCATTTAAAAGTTCTATTATACCGATGGATAAGGAAGAAGATAAAAAATTACTAACTGTTATTGATATGCCTAAAGCTTTACACGCTCCAATAGAAAAGGGACAAAGAATAGGAAAAATGACTACTTATCTATATGGGAAAATAATTAATACAACCTATCTTATTGCTAATGAATCTATAGAAAAGCAAAGTCTTAAAGATAAAATTAAAGATTTTTTTGGAATAGGGCAATAGAATATTAAATAGAAAAATCTCTAATCAAATATATTTGATTAGAGATTTTTTATGATAGAAATTAGTAACATAATTTTTTTGAAAAAATATGCTAGTAATATGGTAAAACTTAAATGTTGATTTGCAATTATGTACAATTAGATAGAATATGTTTCTATTTAATCTAAAGGAGGGGTTATATGGACTTTAAACAATGGCAATGCGTTGATGCTGGTAGTGAATATTGTCCCTGCTATTTAGCAGAAGAAAATGATTGCATTACATGCACACAATTACAAGGAAAAAGTTATTGTGATTGTAATTGGAGAGGAGTATGTATTTACAATGATTTTTATTTTTTAGAAAATAAAAGAAAGGACACTAGGACTGCTCAAGAATTTCCAATATTGGATGGCAAAGTTGTAAATGATATTATAATTCTATCTATTCAAGTCACAAAATATATGGCTAGGGTTTTGAAACAGCCAGGTTCATATGTTTTTGTAAGAGATAAAAATAATGACTATTTTTTTGATGTCCCAATATCAATTATGGATTCTGATGAAGAGAAATCACTGATTAAAATAGCTATAGAAGTTCGAGGAGTAAAAACTAAAAAATTAATGGGTTATGGCGACACTATAATGATTCGAGGACCTTATTGGAACGGAATATTTGGATTGGATTATCTTAAAACAACAAAGAATGATAGATGTTTAGTTTTAGCCAGAGGGATAGCCCAAGCACCTGCAATATTAGCTATAAAGCAATTATTAAAAAATAATAATAATGTAGATATAATCGTAAATAAGAGAGCTCATGAATATAATTTCATTAATGAATATTTTAATCTAGATTCAATACAAGAAGTAGATATGGGGTCTAATGATGTAGCTATTTTGTGTAGACGATTGATGGAAGAAAATAATTATAAGTTAATATTTATAGGGGGTTCAGATTCTTTACAAAGAAAAATAATTAAAAATATAGAAGAATTAAATCAAGTTAAGTTTGTTACAACAAATAACAATGCAATATGTTGTGGCGAAGGAATTTGCGGAGCTTGTGCAAAGATGAATGAGGATGGAATATGGATAAAAACTTGTAAGGTTCAAAGAGTAGATTAAATCTAAAGGGGGATTCGGAATGGCTAAAATTATAATTGTAGGTGGCGGATGGGCAGGGTGTGCTGCAGCTATAACTGCTAAAAAGGCAGGAGGAGATGTTCATCTTTTTGAAAGAACAGATATGCTCTTAGGGTTAGGAAATGCAGGAGGAATTATGCGGAACAATGGAAGATATACTGCTGCCGAGGAAACTATATTATTAGGAGCACCAGAACTGTTTGAAGTAACCGACCGTTGTTCGCGACATAAAAATTTGGACTTTCCAGGACATAAGCATTCTAGCTTATATGATGTAGCAATTATAGAATCTCAAGTTAGAAAGTTAATTGAATCTATGGGGATTAAATTATATCTTCAACATCGGGTAACTGATATAGTTAAAGATGGTGATAAGATTACAGCAATTAAACTTCATAACGATATTACATTTGAAGGTGATATATTTATAGAAGCTACAGGTTCCACAGGACCTATGGGTAACTGTATAAAGCATGGAAATGGTTGTGCTATGTGTGTATTAAGGTGTCCTTCATTTGGGCCAAGAATAAGCTTAAGTCAAAGAGCTGGTGTAGAAGATATTTTAGGACAAAGAGCAAGCGGGGAGTTTGGTGCATTTAGTGGTTCTTGTAAACTTAATAAAGATTCATTATCAAAAGAAATTGTTAATGAATTAAATATAAATGGAGTAGTAGTTGTTCCAGTTCCTGAAGAAGATATTAATATGGGTAAGCTTGATATGAAAGTTTGTCAGCAATATGCATTAAGAGAATATGCAGAAAACATAATATTACTTGATACAGGTCATGCTAAACTTATGGCTCCATTCTATCCATTAGAAAAACTTAGAAAACTTAAGGGATTTGAAAATGCAAAATATGAAGATCCTTATTCAGGTGGAATAGGAAATTCAGTACGTTACTTATCTATGGCACCTAGAGAAAATAATATGAATGTAAAAGGAATAAAAAATCTACTTTGTGCAGGAGAAAAATCGGGACTTTTTGTAGGGCATACAGAAGCTATTGTAACAGGAAGCTTAGCAGGGCATAATAGTATTAGAGCATTTTTAGGAATTCCACTTTTACAGTTACCAAGAGACATTGCGTCTGGTGATTTGATAGCTTATGCAAATGAAAGAATTTCTACTTCAGAAGGGTTGAAAGAAAGATTTACATTTGCTGGATCAGATTATTTTAAACGTATGAAGGATCTTAATTTATATACTGTAGATACAGAAGTTATAAAAAATAAATTAGAAAGATTAAACCTATTGAATATTTACTCTGAAAGATTAAAATAGAATTAGCAGACAAAAGATGGGGTGAAATAGATGAGACTACAGAAATTTTTGGCCACATGTGGTGTTGCATCCAGAAGAAAAAGTGAAGAACTAATTATTAGTGGTAGAGTAAAGGTTAATGGTAATATAATTACTGAGATGGGATTTAAGGTAAATCCAGATATTGATCATGTATTTGTAGATGATAGAAATGTAGTTTTAGAGGAGCGTAAGGTTTATATTATGCTGAACAAGCCTATAGGATATGTAACTACAGTAGCAGAACAATTCAATAGAAAAAAAGTTACTGATTTAGTCGATGTACCTTATCGCATATTCCCGGTTGGACGGCTAGATTATAATACTTCAGGATTACTTATATTAACGAATGATGGCGAGCTAACTTTTAGATTAACTCATCCAAAGTTTAAAGTTGAAAAAGTATATGTTGCAAAAATTAAAGGTGTTCCTACTAAAGATGAATTAAATGCTTTTGAGAATGGATTAAAAATTGAAAATTATATTACGGCACCCTCAAAAATAAAGATATTAAAAGAGCTAAACGGTAATTGTGTTGTTGAAGTAACAATTCGAGAAGGAAGAAATCGTCAAGTTAGAAAAATGTGTGACACAATAGGTCATCCGGTGTTAGAGTTAAAAAGAATTAAGATGGGAAGAATACATCTTGGAAACTTAGAAGTAGGAAATTGGAGATACTTTACTGAAAGAGAAATTGACTATTTAAAACAACTTTAGTTTTATTATATTATTTGATTAACAAGACAAGTAATTAAACCAGGGTGTAATTTTAACCTCATATCAGAGATAATTCGTGCAAAGGCAAATTTAATATATCTTTCTATATAAAAGTTTCCTTTGCACGAACTATATTTTAAGATAGTAATATTTTTTTAAGAACAAATTAGAAAGGTAGAAAATTTAATATGATAACTATTAGAAGAATTAATACTAGTGATGTTTATGACTTAATAACCTATGCTGAAATAGATATTAGTTTAGAAAAACAATATAATAGTAATAACAGAATAGAATTTTTTGCTGTGACTGATGGGAAAAAACTTTTAGGACATGCTTCAGTTATTTTATTTTCAAGCATTTCAACTGCTCAAGTCAATGAAATATATATTCTACCCCAAGAAAGAAATAATGGTTTAGGAGATGCATTATTAAGAGCAGTATTTCACTATTTACGTATTAATTTTTTTGTTTGGACTATTATAAAAAGTCATACAAATTTAGATAAGTTTTTAATAAATAGAGGTATAGAACAAATAGACTACAGCAAATTACCATACCAAATTAAAAGTCACTTTGAAAAAGAGGATTTACATGAATATTATATATGCAATATTGAAGAATTTTTTAAACAAAAATGTAAGGGAAGTGAATTAAATTCACATAATCTAAAAGTATAAGATGAGTAGATGACTTATTATGCATAATAGCTAAACAAGTGGGTATTAAATACTATAAGATATATACAAGAAAGGAATTATTATGTTAAATTCAATTAAAAGGGCGACATCTTTTGTACAATATATATTAAGAGAAAAAATTAAAGAAGGAAATGTAGTAATTGATGCAACTATGGGTAATGGAAATGATACATTATTTTTAGCTAAACTTGTTGGCTTAAAAGGAATGGTTTTTGCTTTCGATATACAATCAGTAGCATTGGAAAGTACTAAAAATAAAGTTAGTAGCAATAAATTAGATAGTTATAACATTAAACTTATTAATGATAGTCATGAAAATATAGATAAATATATAATGGGTACTGTGAATGCAGCAATGTTTAATCTGGGATATTTGCCTAAGGGAGATCATTCCATTATAACAAAAGCTAGCTCTACTATTAAAAGTATTTTATCTATATTAAGTATACTTAAGCCTGGAGGGATTATATCTATAATCATATACTACGGGCATGATGGAGGTAAAGAAGAGAAGGATGAGGTGTTGAATTTTTTACAAAAACTATCTCAAGAAGATGTTACTGTAATGCAATGTAACTATACTAATCATGACAATAATCCGCCAATTATTATTTTTATTGAAAAAAACAAATAAAGGGTTTTTGAGTTTGATATAGAATAATATGGCTGAGATTGATAATTTTATATCATTAAATATTATGTTATTTTAGCATTATATATTAGATATAGGAGGGGAAAGGATGACTAAGTTAAAAATTACAGAAACAGTGTTAAGAGATGCACATCAATCTTTATTTGCAACAAGAATGAAGACAGAGGAAATGCTTCCTATTGCTAAAAAGCTAGACCAAGTAGGCTATCATTCACTAGAAATGTGGGGGGGAGCTACATTTGATGCTAGTTTGAGATTTTTAAATGAAGATCCTTGGGAAAGATTACGTAGTATAAGGAAGGTTGTTAAAAATACAAAACTTCAAATGCTTTTAAGAGGTCAAAATTTATTGGGATATAAACATTATGCTGATGATGTTGTATCAGAATTTGTTAAAAAATCGATTTATAATGGAATTGATATTATACGAATCTTTGATGCTTTAAACGATATTAGAAACTTAGAAACAGCAGTCAAGGCAACACTAGAAGAAGGTGGACATGCACAATGTGCTCTATCTTATACTATTAGTCCAGCACATAATATAGAATATTATGTAAATAAAGCAAAGGATATGGAAAGTTTAGGAGCTAGTTCTATTTGTATTAAGGATATGTCAGGAATTTTAACGCCTTATGCAGCATTTGAATTAGTTACAGAATTAAAAAAGACAGTTAATATTCCACTTCAAATACATACTCATTATACTAGTGGAATTGCATCAATGACATATTTAAAGGCTATAGAAGCAGGTATCGATGTAGTTGATACAGCAATTTCTCCATTAGCATTAGGAACATCTCAGCCACCAACTGAGCCTTTAGTAGCAGCGTTTAAAGATACTAAGTATGACACTGGTTTAGATTTGGAACTACTTAATGAAGTTGCAGAATACTTTAGACCTATAAAAGAACAATACTTAAAGTCAGGTTTAATCGATCCTAAGGTTTTAGGTGTAGATGCAAAAACATTAGTATATCAAGTTCCTGGTGGAATGTTATCCAACTTAATATCGCAGTTAAAATCTCAAAATAAGTTAGATAAATTTGAAGAAGTACTTCAAGAAGTACCAAGGGTTAGGGAAGAGCTAGGATACCCTCCATTGGTAACTCCTATGAGTCAGATGGTAGGTACACAGGCGGTATTTAATGTTATTACTGGTGAGAGATATAAAATGGTTCCTAAAGAAATAAAAGATTATGTTAAAGGTCTATATGGACAAACAACAGTACCTATTAAAGATGATATTAAAGAAAAAATTATTGGTAATGAGGAGGTCATCACCTGTCGACCAGCTGATCTTATACAACCTCAACTAGAAATTCTTAAAGAAGAAATGAAAGAATACAGTGAACAAGAAGAAGATGTGCTTTCTTACGCACTATTTCCACAGATTGCGGAGAGCTTTTTTAAAGAGAGATGGGCTAAGAAATATAAAATAGAAACTACTTTGTACGACGAGGAAGCAAAGACTCATCCAGTGTAAAATAAAACATATTAAAGAAATATACATATAAAAGCTCCTACAAAATAGCAGTCTTTTATAACAACTATGGCATTCATTCTCTACTCTATATTATATTGTAGAGGATGAATGCCATATAAATTCTAAAAAGTTCAACCGGTAGATTTTCTAAAAGAAAATTTTCTTATATGCAATTACTATGCAAAAATACTTTGTTTGGTCGATCACTATGATATTTTTTTACTTTTGCAACAGAGTTTTGCTGTATAGGTTTATTGCATTTAAAACATATTAAATTAATATTTTTTACTTTTTCTTCAGTGATTTCAATGGGTAGATTACCGTATTTTTGCCAACTTTTCCAACCTGTTTTACAAAGCAAACTACGATTTTCATAATCTGCATATACCCATTTTAATATACGATGAAAGTGAAATGGATACTTTGTATATGTAATAAAGTTTCGTGGTAGACCTAAATCAATTGTATAATTTTCAAATGTTGTCTCCACAAGACTTTGTAATGGATCATTTATTTGTGTACATACATAACTATAGTTATTGTTTTCTAACCATATTTTTAATTTATCAAACATATAGCCTCTACAAACTTCAATTTTTTCTTTGTGAGTAACATTTAAATCATTAAAAAGTTTTTTTACTATTGTAACTACGTGGTTAATATATTCTTTATTTTCAAAGAAACTATTTCGATAATATTTTAAGGGTATAATATCGAATGCATATTCTTTTGTTTCTACCCTTGTTATGCCAATTACTGTACCACCAAGTAAACTGCCACTTCCTGCATCATCTATTTGAATCAAAATATCACCTCAAGCAATCAATATATTTTTAAAATTTATGTTAATAACAACATTATAAATTAAATGATATTTTTATTATGCTTATAACTATTTAAATATATGTGTAACATATTATGTACTACTGATAAAAAAGGTTGTAAACAAATAAATAAATTATAGGGAGGAATAAGAAAATATATGCGTATTTTAGTTACTAATGACGACGGTATTTTTGCAGAAGGTATATATAAACTAGCAAAGCATATGCAATCTAATGGGGAAGTAGTTGTAGTTGCTCCAGATAGTGAAAGAAGTGCTAGTGGACATGCAATCACTATGCATAGTCCATTAACAGTTAAGAAAGTGAAATTTTTTAATACAGAAATCGAAGCTTATTCGGTAAATGGGACACCAGCAGACTGTGTAAAAATAGGAGTAGAAGTGTTATGCAAAACTCAAAAACCAGATTTAGTTATTTCAGGGATTAATAATGGACCTAATTTAGGAACCGATGTAATATACTCTGGTACTGTTTCAGCAGCTGTAGAATCAGCTATTTTAGATATTCCATCAATTGCAGTTTCAATGGGAAGTTATGAGTCAAACCAATTTGATGATGCGGCACAATTTATTTCATCAATATTTAAAAAAATGATTGAAAGTAGTAGTCTGCATAACATTATTATTAATGTTAATTATCCAGCTAAACCTAAAAGTGAAATAAAAGGTGTTAAAATAACTACATTAGGTACAAGAAGATATGACAATGCATTTATTGAAAGAAAAGATCCTTGGGGAAACTCATATTATTGGATTTCAGGCACGGTAAGAGATATTAAGCAGGATGTGGAAAGTGATATTGCAGCAATTAATAAAAATTATATTTCTATTACACCAATACATTTTGATTTAACACACTTCAAACACTTCGAAGAACTGAAAAAATGGGACTTTCATATATAGTCTAGTTAATTTAAACTAGGCTATTTTTTATTTTAATTAAGTAGAAATGCAAAAAATGAATTTAATCTTGCAAAACATAAAAAACTTTTAGAAAGATGAAATAAAAATTGCAATACTCAGTTAAATCTGATATGATTTGATTAGTAAGAATTGTTAGAAAGTCACTTTGTCGAAAGGGAGAGAGAGGCGTGGAAAATAACAAAGTAAATAAAGAGTTAAAAATCAAAACGGAATGGTGTAAAGGGTGTGAAATTTGTGTTAATTTTTGCCCTAAAAATGTACTTGATATAAAAAACGACAAAATTAACATAAAGGATATAGATAGCTGTATTAAATGCGGTCAATGTGAATTAAGATGTCCAGACTATGCTATTTATTTGGAGGTGGTAGGTAATGAAAAATAGAGTAATTAAATTAATGCAAGGAAACGAGGCTTGTGTTGAGGGAGCACTTACAGCCGGAATGCGCTTTTACGCAGGTTATCCTATTACTCCATCTACTGAAATTGCAGAAATATGTGCACAGAAATTACCTCTAGTAGGAGGTAAGTTTATTCAAATGGAAGATGAAATAGCTGGAATGGCAGCAACGATTGGAGGATCTTTAGCTGGATTAAAATCTATGACAGCAACTAGTGGACCAGGATTTTCACTTAAACAAGAGAATATGGGATATGCGGCATTAACAGAAATACCATGTGTTATCGTAAATGTTCAAAGATATGGTCCAAGTACAGGATTACCAACTGCTCCTGCACAAGGAGATATTATGCAAGCTAAATGGGGAACCCATGGAGATCATCCAGTAATCGCTTTAAGTCCAACCTCTGTAAGAGAAACTTATGACTTAACGATTAAAGCCTTTAACTTAGCAGAAAAATACAGAACGCCAGTATTGTTAATGCTTGATGAAATAGTAGGACATATGAGAGAAAAAATAGAAATACCTAATATAGAAGATATTGAAATATATAATAGATTAAAACCAGAAAAAGGAGACTCTGATTATAGAGCTTATAAAGTAAAGGAAAATGAAATTGTTCCAAGAATGGCTGCTTTTGGTGAAGGATTTAAATTTCATGTGACCGGTTTAATGCATGATGAATTTGGATTTCCAACTAATAACGCTGGAACATCAGATAAGTTACTTAGAAGAATTATAAATAAGGTTAGTGACAATGTAGATGATATTGTTATGTATGATGAAGAATATATGGATGACGCTGAGATTGTCGTGTTAGCTTATGGCGGTACATACAGATCTGCAAGAAGCGCAGTAAAACAGGCAAGGAAATTAGGCTACAAAGTAGGATTGTTTAAACCTATAACAATATGGCCAGCTCCAGAGAAACAAATTAAAGAAATAAGTAAAAAGGTAGATAAAATATTAGTTCCTGAACTGAATTTAGGTCAATATTGTTTAGAAGTGGAAAGAATTGTATCAGGACAAAGTACTATTTATAGTTTATGCAAGGTAACTGGTGAAGCAATAACTCCTGAAGAAATACTGACAAAAATTAGGGAGGTCTTATAATATGGCTAGTGAGTTAATTTATAATAATTTTAGGATGGATAGATTACCGCATATCTGGTGTCCAGGTTGTGGACATGGAATTATTATGCGAGCTTTGGCTAAAGCTATAGATAACCTAAAATTAGATAAAGATAATGTGTGTATAGTATCTGGTATAGGTTGTTCCTCAAGAGCTACTGGTTATATGGATTTTAATACGCTTCACACTACCCATGGTAGAGCATTAGCCTTTGCAACAGGTATTAAATTGGCGAATCCAGAGCTAGAGGTTATTGTAATAACTGGAGATGGTGACTGCTCAGCTATTGGAGGAAACCACTTAATACATGCTAGTAGAAGAAATATTGGTATTACCACTATTGTTTTTAATAATAATATTTATGGTATGACAGGAGGGCAATACTCTCCGACTACTCCTAACCAAGCCTATGGAACTACTGCTCCGTTCGGCAATATAGATAAACCATTTGATATTTGTAAATTGGTTGATGCCGCTGGAGCAACATATGTAGCTCGTGGAACTGCATACCATGCTAATCAACTTATTAAACTAATCGAAAAAGCTATTGAGAATAAAGGTTTTTCTGTAGTTGATGCTATAAGTGTTTGCCCAACCTATTATGGACGTAAAAATAAAAAAGGGTCTTCTGTAGATATGTTAAGTGAGCTTAGGGATTCAACTATAGATGTAAAGGTTGCAGAAAAATTACCTTTAGACAAACAAAAAGGCAAGCTACTAATTGGCGAGTTTAAAAGTGCTATAGAACCTGAGTATACAGAGGAATATGGAAAAATTATTGATAAATTTAAAAAGGAGAGATAATATGGAGGGGCAAAAAGAAATAAGACTTAGTGGATCAGGGGGTCAAGGTTTAATTCTAGGTGGAATTATTTTAGCTGAGGCTGCAATACTTGATGGAAAGAATGCTATCCAATCTCAGTCATATGGCCCTGAAGCAAGAGGAGGAGCTAGTAAAGCCGAAGTTATTATTAGCAATGATGAAATAGATTATCCAAAGGTGGAACAAGCAGATCTTTTGTTGTCACTAACTCAAGTTTCTTGTGATAAATATATAGATACTCTTAAGGAAGGTGGTATATTAGTTATAGATTCTAGTATTGAATTACTTGATGATCTACCTTTTAATATAATTAAAATTCCAATACTAAATACTGCTATTGAAAAAATAAAAAAGCCTATGGTCGCTAACATAATTGCATTAGGAGCGATTCAGGCAATAACAGATGTTGTATCTAAAAATTCTTTAGAAGCTTCGGTATTAAAAAGAGTTCCCAAGGGAACGGAACAATTAAACAGGGATGCTTTGATGGAAGGCTATAATTTGATTAAAGGATAAAATAAAAAATAGGATGATTAACTATGATAGATGAAAGTAAAAGAGACTTAATTAACCAAATACAAAAAAAGTTTCCTAAATTAAGTAAAGGACAAAAGCTAATTGCTCAATACATTATTGAGAACTATGATAAAGCTGCATTTATGACAGCATCTAAACTGGCTAACAAAGTTGGAGTAAGTGAATCAACTGTTGTTAGATTTGCTAATGCTCTAGGATTTGAGGGTTATCCACAGCTTCAGAAGGGGTTAGAAGAGATTATAAAAACAAAACTAACAACTGTCCAACGTGTTGAAATGGCAAGTGAATATTCAAATGAAGGAGCAATATTAAAAAAAGTATTAAAATCTGATATGGATAATATTAGAACTACTTTAGAAAAAATAGATTATGATGTTTTTCAACAAGTAATAGATAAGATATGTAGTGCTGAAAAAATATATATAGTTGGTTTAAGAAGTTCCACCGCACTAGCTGATTATTTTGGTTTCTATTTAAATTTAATTTTGGATAATGTAAAAATAGTTAGTTATGGTATTAGCAATATTTTTGAGCAGATGTTAAGAATATCCGAACGAGATTTGGTTATCGGTATTGGATTCCCTAGATATTCTATCCAAACTGTTGATGCATTAACCTATGCAAAGGAACAAGGAGCAACAATTGTAGGAATTACTGATAGTCTACTGTCTCCACTTGCGAGTATAGCAGATTATCCTTTAACTGCAAAAAGTAATATGGCTTCTTTTGTTGATTCTTTAGTAGCTCCTTTAAGTTTAATAAATGCACTAATTGTTGCTGTTGGAATGCGAGAGAAAGATGAAATAACTGAGTATTTTAACAAGTTGGAAGGAATTTGGGAAAAGTATAATGTTTATGAGAGAAAAAATCAAAGCTAAAATTAACAAATAATTTCCTTTGAATAAACAAAGCGATCCGTAAGATCGCTTTGTTTATTATAGTTTAAGAAAATATATTTATATATGTTATAAATGTGAAATTTAAAAGTATAAATATTTATTTTATGGATTATGTACTAATTTAATTTGTTATTTGTTAAAATACTATATACAAACTAATTAATAAGGAGTTGATTAAAATTAAAAGGTTATATTTAGTTAGACATGGACAAACATCATGGAATTTGGAAGGAAGAACTCAAGGCAATAAGGATTCTAATTTAACTCCTCTTGGTCTAGAGCAAGCGGAACTTTTGGGACAAGGATTGAGCAAAGTACAACTAGATGCAATTTATTGTAGTCCATTAAAACGCGCATACTCAACAGCGCAAATTATTGCTAATATGCAAAATCTTGATTGTATACTAGATAATAGATTAATGGAAATGAGTTTTGGGGAGTGGGAAGGACTAACCCATGCGGAAATTGAACAAAATTACCCAGAAGACTTTAAATCTTGGAGGAAAGAACCTCATATTGCAAAGATACCAAAGGGTGAAACCATAGAAATTGCTCAAAAACGTATGGTTGAGTTTGTCAACGATAGGATTATAAAATCTAATAATAATACATTTTTAATAGTTAGCCATGGTACAACAATACGGTTACTTTTACTTCATCTTCTTTCTATGGATCTAATGCACTATTATAAGCTAAAACAGGATAATTGTGCAATTAACTTAATAGAATTTAGACATCATGGTCCCGTATTATTAAAGTATAATGATACATGCCATCTGGACATAATTATAGAAAGGTGAAATTAAATGAAGAAGAAGGTAGTTGTAATTGGTGCGGGACCAGCGGGAATTATGGCAGCTATATCAGCAGCAGAGCATAATAAAGAAGTAGTTTTAATTGATAAAAATGATCACATTGGTAGAAAATTAAGAATAACTGGTGGTGGAAGATGTAATATTACAAATAACTGTAGTATTAATGAAATAATTGAAAAAACCTTAAGTAACGGAAAGTTTTTATATAATAGCTTAAATAAATTTAGCAACATAAATTTAATTAACTTTATTGAAAGTAACGGTTGTAAACTAAAAGTTGAACATAAGGGAAAAGTTTTCCCTGTTAGTGATAAATCAGATGATATTATTAATGTATTTTCAAAAGTACTAAATAATAATGAAGTTATTTTAAAGATGAATTGCGAAGTAAAGGAAGTTTTAGTTTCTGATAATAAGGTTAGTGGTGTTAGATTACAGGATAACAATATTATAAGATGTGATGGGGTTGTAATTTCAACTGGGGGAATGTCCTATCCTCACCTAGGTAGTACGGGTGATGGATATCGTTTTGCAAGTGATTTAGAACATAATATTGTTAAGATTAGACCGAGTTTAGTACCAATTAATATTAAGGAAAAGTGGATAAAGGATTTAATGGGAATCTCTTTAAATTCTGTTAAGATAACAACTAAAATTAGCAATAAAAAGAAAATATCTTCTAAAGGCGATTTGTTATTCACTCATTATGGTATATCTGGTCCAGCGGTATTAGAGCACAGTGCATATTTAAGCCAATACTCTGAAATATTAGAATCCACAATACATCTAGACCTACTACCTAATTATAACCAAGAAGAATTAGAACAAATTTTCCATCAAGAATCTCAATTTAATGGAAGTAAGTTAGTTAAAACAGTTTTAACAGATTTGTTACCTAAAAATCTTTGTAGTAAATTACTAGATTTATTAAATATCGATGAGTATATTAAGTTAGGTCAATTATCAAAAAAGGATAGAAATAAGATTATAAATACAATAAAGTCTTTAACATTAACAACAAATGGATTTAGACATATAAAAGAAGCAATTGTTACATCTGGCGGGATTTCAGTTAAAGAAATTGATAGTAAAACAATGGAATCTAAACTTATGAAGGGATTATATTTTGCTGGTGAAGTAATAGATATTGATGCTCTTACAGGAGGATATAATTTGCAAATTGCTTTTTCTACAGGCTATGTTGCGGGAATAAATGTATAGTATATATATAAATTATTAAGGAGGGATGTGATTAATGAATGATCGAAGAAACAACGTACATTACTTTAGAATAGACAACTGTATTGCTATTATTGTTATGTTTATGATCTTTTTATTAATAGGACTTAATATTTTAAGAATATGTAGAGATTACATAATAGTGCAGCATTCTGAAACTAAAGCCGTCCATGACTTCGAAAGTATTTTATTTCCAAGTGGAACCCTAACTCTTACAATCGAATCAAATGAAGTATACCCATTGTTAGAGATAATTGTGAATGGCGAATTAGTTGATAAGTTCGGTGAAAATAATGAAGTAACAATAAATGTTACTGATAGGGATATTGTACAGATAAATGGTTCTATGTATAATGATGATATTATAGTTAGTATAAAAGATATATCTTCAAATATTATTGATTACTTAAGCAATAGGAAAGTAGTTGTGAAAAAAAATATAAGCACTTTAGCTATAATAAGGATGTAGATATACTTGAGGAATATTATAATTTGATGTATAATTTCTTTAGGTAGGTTAAAGTGAGGGATACATATGAATATAAGAGGTATTAGAGGAGCCATAACGGTTGAAGAAAATACGGCTCAACAAATAGAAGATGCTACATATGAAATGATGAAAGAAATCATTAATTTAAACTCAATTAATGAAAACGACGTTATAAGTATTATATTTACAGCAACTAAAGACTTGAATCAGCAATATCCTTCTACTATTATCAGAAGTCATTTTAACTGGAGAAACACTCCCATTTTAAACTTTGAAGAAAAGGACATAGTTAATAGCTTAGAGAAATGCATTCGGGTGCTAATATACATACATACTGATAAAGAAAAAGAGGATATGGTTCATGTGTATTTAAGAGAGGCTAAAAATTTAAGACCTGATCTTTGTTTGAAATAACCACCATAACTGGTGGTTAAATCTATTCTAAGGAGGTATTATATGGAATATATTCAAATTGCAATAGATGGACCTGCTGGGGCAGGTAAAAGTACAATTGCAAAAAAAATAGCTAAATGCTTAGATATAACGTACATAGATACAGGTGCAATGTACAGAGCTCTTACTTATAAAGTTTTAGTTAATAATGTAGATATTTATAATGAGGAGGAAATAATTAAATTAGCCAGAGAAAGTGATATAAAATTTTTTCAAGAAAATATTTACCTAGATAATCAGAAAGTTAATGAAGAAATTAGAAGTATTGAAGTAAATAAAAATGTTTCTTATGTAGCTAAAATTAGAGAAGTAAGACTAATTTTAGTTAATTTACAGAGAAAAATTGCATTAGATCAAGATGTAATAATGGATGGTAGAGATATAGGAACCCATGTATTGCCTAATGCTAGATTGAAAATTTTTTTAACTGCATCTGTTGAAGAACGAGCTACTAGAAGATATACTGAGCTCAAAGGAAAGTGTAATGATATAAGCTTTAATGAAATAAAAAAAGATATCATAAATAGGGATAAAATTGATAGTGAAAGAAAGTCTGCGCCATTGGTTAAAGCAGAAGATGCTATTGTTATTGATACAACAGGCTTATCGATAGATGATGTTGTAGAAAAAATAATAGATCTTCTAAGGGGGGAATAATGAAGTGATGTTTTACAAAGTAGTAAAAAATTCGATTAGATTCATACTCTCATTAATTTATAGAGTTGAAATTCAAGGTAAAGAAAATATACCCATGGAAGGCAAATCTATCGTTTGTTCAAATCACTTTAATTTATTAGATCCAGTTTTTATTGGAACTTGTTTACCAAGAAAGATTAATTATATGGCAAAGGAAGAACTGTTTTCAAATAAGATTTTTGCTTTAATTTTAAATAAATTAGGAGTGTTTCCCGTGAAGAGAGGTGGTGCTGATATTAGTGCCATCAAAACTGCATTAAAAATTTTAAAGAATGAAGAGGTATTTGGAATATTTCCAGAGGGCACTAGAAGTAAAACTGGTGAAATGCTGGAGGCTAAGCCTGGTCTTGCTATGATAGCAATTAAGTCACAAAGTTCTATTATTCCTGTTGCTATTATAGGAAATTATAAACCTTTTAGTAAAATAAAGATAATAATTGATAAGCCAATAGATTTTTCAGATTATTATGATCAAAAAATTTCTATTGAAGAATACCAACAATTAAGTCAAAGTGTGTTAGAGCATATAAAAAAATTAATGAATTAAAAAAAATGTGGAAATACTGATTATTAAAGAAGGATTTTCATATATTATGTAGAAATTTTATAAAGTTATGTATTTAATTTTACATTATAAAATCCACAGGAGGATAATAATGAAAGTAATTGTGGCAAATCATTCTGGCTTTTGCTTTGGTGTAGAAAAAGCTATACATACTGCTTTCGATGAGGTGAATAATAATAGTAATATTAAAAGAGATATTTATACACTAGGACCTCTTATTCATAACCAACAAGCTGTAAATAAATTAGAAAATGATGGAATAAAGGTAATTGGCCATCTGAATGAAGTCTCAGATGGTACTGTAATTATTCGTTCTCATGGGGTTTCTAAAAATATATATGATATAGCTTATGAAAAAAAAATAAACCTAGTTGATGCAACTTGTCCCTTTGTTAGAAAAATTCAAAATATCGTCAAAGAATATAAGGAAAAGGGATATAATATTGTTATTATAGGGAATCCTGATCATCCAGAGGTAGTAGGAATTAATGGATGGTGTAATAATGAAGCTTATGTTGTAAAAACAGAAGATGACATTGAAAAAATTCCTTTTTTAGATAAGATGTGTATAGTTGTTCAAACAACTATGTCTACGTCTCTGTACCTTAAACTTACTGATATACTAGAAAAGAAGGCTATTGATGTTGTAAAGTTTAATACCATTTGTTCTGCTACTAGAGATAGACAAGAATCTGCTAGAGATCTAGCTAAAGAAGTGGATGTAATGATAGTAGTAGGTGGATACCATAGTTCTAACACCCAAAAACTTGTAGAAATTTGTAAGGAAGAAAAACCAAATACAACTTTTCATATTGAAACAGCAAGTGAATTACCAATTAATTTACTAGGAGGATATGAAACTGTAGGTGTTACAGCAGGTGCATCCACTCCTAAATGGATTATTGATGAAGTAATAGAGAAAATTAATAGTTTATAATAACTTATTTTAGGAGGTCTTAATATGACTAACGATATGCAAAATTTAATGGAAGAAATAGAAAAAACGATGGTAAGACTACGAAGAGGAGAAATTGTTACAGGTAAAGTAATTAATGTTACTCATAATGAAATTATAGTAAATGTAGGATATAAATCAGATGGAATTATACCAAAGAATGAGATATCAAATGATACAACGATAAATCCTATTGAAGTAGCAAAAGAAGGAGATGAAATTAAGGTTTATGTATTAAGTCTAGACGATGGAGAAGGTAATGTTCTATTATCTAAAAAAAGAGTAGATATGGTAAAAGGATGGGATGATTTAGAAAAAATAAAAGATGCTCAGTCCTTAGTTGAAACAAAGATAATTGAGGCAGTAAGAGGTGGAGTGGTAGCTGTAGCTCGTGGTATTCGATGCTTTATACCAGCAAGTCAGTTATCTGATCGTTATGTAGATGATCTAAAGTCCTTTGAAGGTAAAAATTTTAATACTAAAGTAATTGAAATCGATCGTAGGAAAAACAAAGTAGTTTTATCAAGAAAACTTGTACTAGAAGAAGAAAACAAAAACAAAAAACTAGAATTATTCTCTAATCTAGAGAAAGGTACACGCATTAAAGGAGAAGTTAAACGTATTACTGATTTTGGTGCATTTGTAGATATTGGTGGAGTTGACGGTCTTATCCATATTTCAGAGTTATCTTGGGGTAGAATAAAGCATCCAACAGAGGTAGTAAAGGTTGGAGATATTATAGAGGTAGAAGTGTTAGATTTTGAAAAAGAAAAGGGAAAAGTGGCTTTGGGATTAAAACAAACACAGCAACAACCATGGGAAGCTGCATTAGAAAAATACCCTATAGGAAGTGTAGTTGAGGGAAAAGTTGTTAGACTAGTAGATTTTGGTGCCTTTGTTGAATTAGAATTGGGATTAGATGGATTAGTTCATATTTCGCAAATTAGTGAAAAACATATTTCAAAGCCATCAGAAGAACTTCATATTGGCCAAAAAATCAATGTGAAAGTATTAGATATTAAACCAGATGAAAAACGTATTAGCCTAAGTATTACAGCAGTTGATGAAGAAAATGAAACAGAAGAAATCGAATATATTGATGCTAACAATACAACAACAATTGGAGAAATTTTAGAAAATGATCATAAAAAATAAAGAGTCTTTGACTCTTTATTTTTTATGATATACTTGAGTAAATAACTTTTATAATAAGGTACTATTTTTTATTTAAATTTAAGGGGGAAATTTTATGGAAGGGTATGAAATTTTCAAAGATAAAGTTTATAAAAAAACAGGAATAAACTTAAGTAGTTATAAGGAACGTCAAATGAAACGCAGGATAGAGTCTTTAATTACACGTAATAATTTTACCTCTTATGATTCTTATTTTAATGCTATAAATAAAGATTTAAAATTGTTAGATGAATTTATTAATTACTTAACTATAAATGTATCAGAATTTTATCGTAATCCTCAACAATGGGAAGTATTAGAAAGTACAGTAATACCTCATTTACTAAAAAATAAATCTAAGTTAAAGATTTGGAGTTCTGCTTGCTCTACTGGAGAAGAACCATACTCATTAGTAATGTTACTTTCTAAGTTTTTTCCTCTTAGTCAAATTAGTGTATTAGCTACAGATATTGATGAAGGAGCAATTAGCAAAGCTAACAAAGGCATTTATTCTGCTAAAAGTTTAGAAAACTTACCTAAAGAGTTTATAAATTCATTTTTTGAGAAACATAACGAGGAATATAAAATAAAAGAAGAAATAAAAAAACAAGTAACTTTTAAGCAATTCAATTTGCTTGAAGATGAATATCCAAAACAATGTGATTTAATTTTATGTAGAAATGTGATGATTTATTTTACTGAAGAAGCTAAAAATGATATGTATAAAAATTTTCATGACTCACTAAGTAATGAAGGAGTTTTATTTGTAGGTAGTACTGAACAAATAATTTTACCAAATAGGTACAACTTAACTCCATTGAAAACATTTTTTTATAAAAAGGCTAAGCTAAATATATAATTTTCGAAGTTAAGTATAGAATTTTCAAAAAATAATATGTATCTATATTATTTTTAAATTAACAAGTGGTATAATAGTATAGTGGGTTAAAAATGGAAAGGAGGACACTTATGAATTTAGAAAAAATATTAAAACAAATATCAGAAGCTTCTGGAGTTTCTGGATATGAACAAGAGGCAGCTCAAATAGTTAAAGAGCACTTTCAAAAGTATTGTGACGAAATTATAGAAGACCCTTTAGGAAACATTATTGGATTAAAAAAGGGCAGAGGAGTTGACAATAAAAAGATTATGTTAGCTGCTCATGTAGATGAGATAGGTCTAATGGTAAAGAATATTGATGATAATGGATTCATACAATTTACTAATATTGGGGGAGTAGACCAAAGGACACTTCTATGTCAAGAAGTGATTATTCATGGTAAGAAAAAGACTTATGGGATAATAGGGGCTAAACCTCCACATATAACAAATGAAGAAGAAAGACAGAAAGCTTTAAGCATAGATGACCTAGCGATTGATACAGGATTTACAAAGAATGAACTTACATCTAGGGTTAAGATTGGAGATGTAATCACAATTAAAAGGAGTATGATAACTCTACAGAATGATTGGGTAGCAGGCAAGGCAATGGATGATAGGGCTGGTATTGCCTCACTGTTAGTATGTTTAAAAGAATTGCAGCATTGTAACCATGAGGTTGACATCTACTTTGTTGCTACTGTTCAAGAAGAAGTCGGAACAAGAGGTGCAACTACATCAGCTTACTCAATTAATCCTGATATAGGGATAGCTGTTGATGTTGGATTTGGTAAAACACCTGAACTAAGTCAATATGAAACAATTGAAATGGGCAATGGTCCTGCTATTACTGTCGGTCCAAATATCCATCCAAACATATTTGATAAAATAAAACAGGTTGCGATTCAAGATTATATTGATTATCAAATTGAAGTAGCTCCAGGACACTCTGGTACAGATGCTTGGCCAATGCAAGTAAGCCGATCAGGCATTGCTACAGGAGTATTATCTATTCCATTAAGATATATGCACACATCTGTAGAAACTCTCAGTTTATCTGACATTAAAAAAACAGGAAAACTACTTGCCAATTTTATTGTAAGTTTGAATGAAATTGATATGGAGGAATTATTATGTTATTAAAAAGATTAACTGATGCTTTGGGTGTTTCTGGAAATGAAAAAGAAATTCGAGAGGTTATAATTGATGAAATCAAAAACTATGTTGATAATATTAAAATTGATACAATGGGTAATATAATTGCTTATAAGAAAGGTAAAAGAGAGGATATTAATGTTGCTGTAGCAGCCCATATGGATGAGGTAGGCTTTATAGTCAAAGGTATTGATGATAGTGGTTTGATTAAGTTTGCACCAATTGGAGGTATGGATGCCAGAGTATTAGTATCCAAACAAGTTATTATTGGTAAGAATAAAATTAATGGAGTTATTGGTGCCAAGGCAATTCATATGCAAAAACCGGATGAAAGAAAGCAAGCAATATCTATAAATGAATTATATATAGATATCGGATGTAAAACTAAGGCTGAAACAGAAAAGTTAGTACAGATGGGAGATTATATTGCCTTCTATAGTGAATATGTTGAATTTGGTAGAAATCGTATTAAAGCGAAAGCATTAGATAATAGAGTAGGATGTGCAATATTAATAGAATTATTAAAAAGTGAAACGCCGCTTAGTATTACAGGGGTATTTTCAGTACAAGAGGAAGTAGGGCTTAGGGGTGCGGAAGTAGTAGCTAATCAAATTGATATTGATCTTGCAATTGTTTTGGAAGGTACAACTTGTTCTGATATACCAAGTATAGACCCTCACTTGCAAGTGACAGAGCTAGATAAAGGTCCAGCCATATCATTGATGGACAGAACTTCAATATACAATAGAAAGTTCGTAGATATGTTGGTTAAAACTGCTACAGAATCCGAAATTCCTTGGCAATACCGAAGGTCATCATTTGGTGGAAATGATGCAGGAAAATTTCATACAGCAAAAGGAGGAACACCATGTGTATCCTTAGCAGTTCCTTGTAGGTATATACACTCACCTGTGTCTGTATTAAGCAAAGATGATTACTATAATTGTAAAAATCTTTTATTTAAATTCGTTGATAGAATTAGCGAAAGGGGATTATTGTAATGAGAAATTTGAATTTAGATTTATTAAAAAGAATAGTAGCTACTTATTCTCCATCCGGAAATGAAACTAGAGTTTGTGAATTAATTAAAGAAGAAGTTAAAGATTATGCAGATGAAGTTTATACCGATCCTCTTGGGAACCTTATTGTAAGAAAAAAAGGACAAGGTAAAAAAGTTCTTTTAGCTGGACATATGGACCAAATAGGACTTATGGTTACATATATTGACGATAAAGGATTTATTAGATTTACTAATGTTGGTGGAATATCTCCAGCAGTTACCTTTTCCCAAAGAGTTATATTTGAAAATGGTACCATTGGTGTAGTAGGATGTGAAAAAATAGATAGTTTGAAGGATTTAACCTTAGATAAACTGTTTATAGACATAGGGGCTTCATCAAAGGAAGAAGCGGAAGAAAAGATTTCTATAGGAGATATATGCGTGTACTATAGTGAAGTAATTATGGATGATAAAAATATTATTGCACCAGCATTAGATGATCGTATAGGCTGTTTTATTATGATTGAAATCTTAAAGTCACTTAAAGCTTCTGAAAATGATATTTATTTTGTTTTCACGGTGCAAGAGGAAGTAGGAACTAGAGGAGCTAAGACGGCAGGTTATGCTATAGAGCCAGATATTGCAATATCTTATGACGTTACAGCTACTGGTGATACACCAAAGTCTAAGCCTATGGCTGTTAAATTAGGTGATGGTCCTGCAGTTAAAATTAAAGATAATTCTATTTTATGCCATCCTAAGGTAAAGAATCTAATGATTGAACAAGCTGAAAAAAATTCAATACCATATCAATTAGAAGTGTTAGAATTTGGTGGTACAGACTCTGGAGCAATTCATTTAACTAGGGCCGGAGTTCCTTCAGGTGTATTATCAATTCCTTCAAGATATATTCATAGTGATTGTGAAATGGTATCATTAATCGATGTATCAAATGCGGTTGAGTTATCATTAAGAATACTAGAAGAAGAAATTTAATATATTATACAAAAGAAATATACATTATTATAATTATGTATATTTCTTTTATATTTCGACTTTAATTACAATATTATATAAAATTTTATATAATATTGATGTAATTTGTTTAACGATTCTTATATAAATTAAAAGGAAATTGCTATTCTTTTATTGAAAATATTAATCGGAGGTGGAAACTAATGATTAATAATAAAAGCACTTATTCAA
The DNA here is from genome assembly GCF_018919215.1 of Alkaliphilus flagellatus. Classification (NCBI taxonomy): domain Bacteria; kingdom Bacillati; phylum Bacillota; class Clostridia; order Peptostreptococcales; family Natronincolaceae; genus Alkaliphilus; species Alkaliphilus flagellatus. The sequence continues at coordinate 232,847 of NZ_JAHLQK010000005.1, read as the reverse complement.
TAAGTGAGGTATCAGATCGTACAGGATTTAAACCTCATGTAATTCGTTTTTATGAAAAAGAATTTAATCTGAATATACCTAGGGAAGATAATAATAGGAGATATTTTACAAATAGGGAGATAGATCAGTTATTATATATCAAAGAGCTACAAAGTGGTGGATCTAGTAATAAACAAATAAAGGAGATATTACAAAGCAAAGAAAACATAGAAAATGAAATCGATTTTAGTAATGATGTAGCTGTTAGTATATTAGATGATTCATGTAATTTAACAAATGTATTAAAAAGTACTGATAATATTACTGTGCAGTTTAAAAATGAAATATTGACAACTTTAGAAAAATATAACTATAAAAATGAGATAAATGAATTAAAACAAAAAATTGAAGAACTAACACAGCAATTAAATAATGAAGAGAAAAATAAAGATAAAGACGTATTAATTTGTGAAAATGCTAAGTTAAAATTAAAAGTAAAAGAAAAATCATATGAAATAGCAGAATTAAAGGATAAGTTAAAAAGGCAAGAGTACCAAAAAACATCCATATTTCAAAGAATATTAAAAATAAAAAGTGCTACATAATTGCGAATACTTTAGTTTGTATATTATAAATATTAAAGCCCAGCTAAGCTGGGCTTTAATATTTATAATATAAGAATTATGTCAGTTTAATTAGATTGTTTTATTTGGATATTTTTCAAGAGCAATTTTTAAGATTTCCATTGCTTTTGTTAAATCATCTTCGTTTAATATATAAGCTATTCTAGCTTCATCTTTTCCTAGTCCAGGGGTAGCATAGAAACCTTCTGCTGGAGCCATCATTACAGTTTCACCATTAACATCGAATTCACTTAATAGCCAAACAACAAATTTTTCAGCATCATCTACAGGTAGTTTTGCTACTACATAGAAAGCTCCTGTAGGCTTTTTACATAATACACCAGGCATAGTTTGTAATGCTTCATATACAATTTTTCTACGCTTATCGTATTCCTGATTAACAGCATTAAAATATGTATCTGAAGTTTTGTATAGCTCAACAGCACCTACTTGTTCGAGAGTTGGTACACAAAGTCTTCCTTGACATAATTTAAGTATTTGTTTCATTAATTCTTTGTTTTTACTTGCAATTGAACCAATTCTAGCACCACAAGCACTATAACGTTTAGAAATACTATCTACTATAATAACTCTATCTTCAATCTCCTTAATTTCACCAAAGCTTGTAAATTCAAGTCCATCATATACGAACTCTCTGTATACCTCATCAGCTATAATGAATAAGTTATATTCCTTTGCTAATTGAGCCAACATTTGAATTTCTTCTTTTGTATATACTACACCTGTAGGATTACCAGGATTAGATAATAAGATAGCTTTTGTTTTTGTATTAATAACTTCTTCAATAGCTTTTTTGCTTGGTAAGTGGAAACCATCTTCAGCTTTACATGTAATAGGAGATACATTTACATTTACAGCTGAGCTAAATCCATTATAATTTGTATAGAAAGGTTCTGGCACTAATATTTCGTCTCCTGGATCTGCTATTGCTATAATTGCAAATAAAATTGCTTCTGAACCTCCGTTAGTAATTAAGATTTCATCATTTTCAAAGTTCATACCATGTTTTGCATAGTATTGTCTTATTCCATCAATTAATTCTGGAGAACCTTGGGATAGAGCATAAGATAAAACTTTTTCATCGAAATTTTTTACTGCTTCCATAAATGAACTTGGAGTTTCAATGTCAGGCTGTCCAATATTTAAGTGATATACTTTTTTGCCTTGCGCTTTTGCAGCCTGTGCAAATGGTACAAGTTTTCTAATTGGAGATTCTTGCATTGCAGTGATTCGTTTTGATAAAATCATTCTTAAATACCTCCTGTATAACTATTTTTAAATTAATCTACAATACTATAATAGCACAAATTAGAAATTAGTAACATACATAATTTTTTGAAAATATATAATTATTTAAGTTTAAAGTTTTTTATATGCAAATTCATGTTATATACAGAAAAACAAGCAAATTTCATTATAAATGACTTATTAAAGTTTATCCAAAAGATAGGATAAAGCTTTAAATATAGAAATTATTAATGTATAATTATGTATAGTTAATTAAAGTTGTTATAAAATAGTATATAGTTGTTGTATTATAAATAGGTTTATAGGAATTAGAAACTTAGGGGGATAATTAATTGAGACTAGTACCTATTGAATATGCAAGAGAAGGAAATTTTTTGGCACAGCCTTTATTTAATGATAATGGACAAATTCTCTTGTCTAAAGGAGTTATGTTAAATAATAGATTAATTTTTAAAATAAAAGAAGCTGGATTTTTATATCTATATATAAATGATAATAAAGATGAAGAGGTTATAAATGATGTGATTAAACCGGAGATTAGACAGAAAGCAATTGTTTCTATAAAGAAAATCTATAGTGCTATAGCTCAGGAAAACGGTATAAACTCACAAAAACGGCTTAATGACACAGTTACTGATTTGAAAAATATGATAGATGGCATAGTGGATGAAATGTTCGCTGAAAAAAGTATAATGATTCAATTGGTAGATATTAGAAATTTAGATAATTACACCTATTCTCATTCAGTAAATGTGGCTATTTTATCTTTAGTTATTGGTATATCTTATGGTTTAAATAAAAATGATCTTTATGATTTAGCATTAGGGGCTCTTCTTCATGACATAGGTAAAATGTTTATACCAGAAAATTTATTAAAAAAGCCTGGTGCATTAACTATAGATGAATTTAATATCGTACAAGAGCATAGCTTAAGAGGGTTTAATTACATGAAAGATGAGTTAAACATAAATGCTAGGTCTAGAATAATATCATTACAGCACCATGAAAAGGTAGATGGAACAGGATATCCATACAAATTAAAAGATAAGGAAATTAATTTATTTTCTAAAATTGTATCCATTGCCGATGTATATGATGGATTAACTTCTGATAGAATCTATAGAAAAGCAATTCCAGTACATGAGGCTTTAGAATATATTATGGGTGGATGTGGGAGGTTATTTGATTTTAACTTGGTCCAGGCCTTTGTAAAGAAAGTTGTACCATATCCCATAGGTACTTTTATAAAATTAAGCAATGATGTTATAGGTATAGTTGAGAATGTAAATTTAGATTTCCCATTGCGACCAACTGTTAAAATAATTAAAGAAAAAGGAAAAATTTGTTCTGAATATATTATTGATTTAACTAAGGAAAATACTATAGTTGTTGAAGATATAGTATATAATATATAATTATATACTATAGGTATTGTAAAATAAAATGTAATTGCAGGAGGATAAAAATGAGCAAAAGAGAAAAAATAACTGTTTCACCAGAAGAAATAAAAAAACAACAAGATATTGTTGAAGAACTTAAAATATATAATAGTGGTAAAAATAAGAAATATATTATTACTACTTATGGTTGTCAAATGAATGAGCACGATTCAGAAACTCTATCAGGAATGCTTGAAAAAATGGGTTATACAGCTACAACTAACAAAGAAGAAGCAAACTTAATTATATATAATACTTGTTGCGTAAGAGAAAATGCAGAATTAAAAGTATATGGAAATTTAGGGGCATTAAAGAATCTTAAAAAAAGAAGAGATGATCTTACTATAGCTGTATGTGGTTGTATGATGCAACAACCTCAGGTAGTAAAGGAAATAAAAAAGAAATATAAACATGTTGATTTAGTTTTTGGAACCCATAACTTATTTAGATTTCCGGAGCTTTTGTTAAAATCTATGGAATCTGAAGGTATGTTTATTGAAGTATGGGACCAAGAAGGAGATATAGTAGAAGGATTACCAGCTAATCGTAAATATGGATTAAAAGCATTTATTAATATTATGTATGGATGCAATAATTTCTGTACCTATTGCATAGTTCCATATACTAGAGGAAGAGAAAGAAGTAGGGAGGTTGAAGATATAGTAATGGAAGCAACCGACCTTGCTAAAAATGGTACAAAAGAAATTACCCTACTTGGACAAAATGTAAACTCATATGGAAAAACACTAGATAAAAGTACTGATTTTGCTGATTTACTAAGAGAGTTGAATAAGATTGATGGGATTGAGCGTATTAGATTTATGACTTCACATCCTAAAGATTTATCAGATAGATTAATCGATGCAATGGCAGATTGTGATAAGGTTTGTGAACACTTCCATCTACCATTTCAATCAGGAAGTGACCGTATTTTAAAGATTATGAACAGAAATTACACAAAAGAAAGATACCTAAGTTTAATTAAAAAATTAAAAGATAAAATGCCTAATATTGGATTAACTACAGATATTATTGTTGGTTTTCCTGGAGAAAGCGAGGAAGATTTCCAGCACACACTTGATATAGTGGAAGAAGCTAGATATGATTCTGCGTTTACCTTTTTATACTCTATTCGTGAAGGCACTCCAGCGGCAAAGATGGAGGAACAAATAGATGAAAAAACAAAACAAGAAAGGTTCAATCGTCTAGTTGATAAAGTAAATGAAATAAGTGCAGAGATTAATCAAAGCTATTTAAATAAGGTTGTAGAAGTACTAGTTGAAGGACCAAGTAAGACCGATGCAACTAGACTAATGGGTAGAACAAGAGAGAATAAATTGGTTAATTTTGATGGCGATGAAACTTTAATTGGAAAGTTAGTTAATGTAAAAATTATAGAACCTAGAACATTTTCTTTAAATGGAGAAGTTATCGAATAAATGAATGCAGACAATTAAAATAGAATGCTATTAGCATTCTATTTTAATTGTTGTATAATATTTTGAGTCCTTTTTAAAATAAAAAGAACTATATACTAAAATTCAATCTAACTATTTGATATAATTAATAAATAGACTAAAAAGATAAGAGGAGGAATAAATTTGAGTAAGCTAACTCCTATGATGCAACAGTATATGGAAATAAAACAAAAACATAAAGATTGTTTAATGTTTTTTAGATTGGGAGACTTCTATGAATTATTTTTTGAGGATGCAGAAATAGCTTCTAGAGAACTTGAAATCACTTTAACTGCTAGAGACTGTGGACTAGAAAATAGAGCTCCTATGTGTGGTGTCCCATATCATGCTGCCGATGGCTATATAGATAGATTAGTTTCAAAAGGATATAAGGTTGCAATATGTGAACAAGTAGAAGATGCATCAGAAGCTAAGGGAATTGTTAAAAGAGATGTCATAAGAGTGATTACCCCAGGTACATTGATTGATACAAACTTATTAGAGGATAAAAGAAATAATTATTTACTTTCGTTATACATTTCAACTGTAGGATGTGGATTAAGTTATGTTGACATTTCTACAGGAGAATTTCTTTGTACTGAAATAATTGGAGATGAAATAGAGCAAAAAATAATTGATGAAATTAGCAAAATAGAACCTACTGAAATCATTTATTTTATTGAAGAAGGATCAATCAGCAGTAATTTAATAGAAGATATAAAAAAAAGATTTAGTACATATATCTCTATATATGATTCATGGAGTTTTGAGAAAGATCATGGAATAAATCAAATAAAAGATCAGTTTAATATAGTAGGTATAGAAGGACTGGGATTTCATTCTAATCATTTAGGTATTCAATCTACAGGATCATTACTTTACTATTTAAAATCAACTCAAAAAAGATCACTTACTCATATTAATAAGATTAACTTATACGCATTCAAAGAAAAAATGATTTTAGATACATTTACTCGGCGAAACTTAGAACTAACAGAAACGATTCGCGGGAAAAATAAAAAAGGATCTTTGTTATGGGTTTTAGATAAAACTTTAACTGCAATGGGTGGTAGGATGATTAGAAGATGGATTGAAGAACCACTACTGAATGTAGAAATCATAAACCAAAGACTCCAAGCAGTTGAAGTGTTAAAAGAGGATATTTTATTAAGAAGAGAACTGAAAGAGAGCTTAAAACAAATTTATGACTTAGAAAGACTTTCAGGAAAAATTGCTTTTGGATCTGCTAATCCGAGAGATTTAGTTGCATTAAAAAAATCCATATACTTCTTACCAATAATTAAACAGTTATTTGATAATAAAACTGCAGGTTTGTTAGGAGAACTTTTAACTAATATTGATCCATTAGATGATATTAAGAATCTTATTGATATATCAATATTGGAGGAACCAGCCTTAAATTTAAAGGATGGTGGAATTATTAAAGAAGGATACAATAAGGATTTAGATGAATTACAGAGAGCTTCTAAAGAGGGCAAGCATTGGATTGCAAAACTAGAACAGCAAGAGAAAGATAGAACAGGTATTAAATCTTTAAAGGTGGGATATAATAAAATTTTTGGATATTATATTGAAATTTCAAAATCAAATTTACATCTAGCACCAGAGAGTTATATAAGAAAGCAAACATTGGCTAACTGTGAAAGGTATATTACTCCAGAATTAAAAGAAATAGAGACTAAAATATTAGGAGCTGAAGAAAAAATTGTCGATATTGAGTACGAACAGTTTATTGAAATTCGTAATATACTTTCACTTGAAATAGAGCGTATACAAAGAACAGCTAACGCAATAGCAGAATTAGATGTTCTATATTCCTTTGCAGAGGTTGCTGGAGAAAGTAATTATATTAAGCCAACGGTTAATGATAGTGAAGTAATAGATATTAAGGAAGGACGCCATCCAGTAGTTGAAAAAGTATTAGAAAATGATATGTTTATTTCAAATGATACTTATATTAATACTGAAGATGAACAGCTTTTAATCATTACTGGTCCTAATATGGCAGGTAAGTCAACATATATGAGACAAGTGGCATTGATTGTCTTAATGGCACAGATTGGATCATTTGTTCCAGCTTATAGTGCAATTATTGGTATAACAGATAGAATTTTTACTCGAGTAGGAGCTAATGATGATTTATCTCAAGGACAGAGTACTTTTATGGTAGAGATGAGTGAAATGGCTAGTATTATAAATTTAGCAACTAAAAAAAGTTTATTAATAGTAGATGAAATAGGTAGAGGTACAAGCACCTTTGATGGTTTGAGTATTGCATGGTCTGTTGCAGAGTATATATGTAAAACCCTGGGATCTAAAACTCTTTTTTCTACTCATTATCATGAATTAACCCAGCTATCAGAAACCTATACAGGAATTAAAAATTATAGAGTCTCAGTTAAGGAAGATAAAGATCAGATCATATTTTTGCATAAAGTTCTAAAAGGTAGTGCAGATAAAAGCTATGGTATCCAAGTTGCCAGATTAGCAGGATTGCCGAAAGACATTATAAATCGTGCAAATGATATACTAATAGATCTTGAGAGAAAAAACAGTGATGAAGATAATCATTCAAATGACGTATCAAAAGAATCAGAGGTGGCTTTGACCAGTAATAATATTGATATTAATAAAGAAGAACAACTTAAACTTGAAGATCTTGTAGAACTTGGGATAATAAAGGATTTAAAACACATAAATTTATTAGAAACTACACCTATAGATGCATTAAATATATTATATAGGCTTCATAAAAAGGCTACACAGCTTTAAGGAGGTTATTAATGAATAGAAAAATTGATATATTAGATGATTTAACAATTAATAAAATAGCAGCTGGTGAAGTAGTAGAAGCCCCTTATTCAGTAGTTAAGGAGTTGGTTGAAAATGCTATTGATGCAGGTGCTTCTACAATAACCTTGGAAATTAAAGATGGAGGAAAAAAGTATATTCGCATAACGGATAATGGAGCTGGAATTAAAGAAGAATATGTGGAAAAGGCTTTTATGCGGCATAGTACATCAAAGATAACTAATATAGATGATTTAAACAATATTAATTCATTGGGTTTTAGGGGAGAGGCTCTAGCAAGTATTGCAGCTGTTTCTCAAGCAGAGATGATAACAAGGCCAGATGAGCAGCAATATGGAATATTAATAGAAATTACAGGTGGCAAAACAGAAATTATAAGAAAAGTAGGTTGTCCAGTTGGAACTACAATTATTATAAAAAATCTTTTTTTCAATACACCAGCAAGATTAAAGTTTATGAAATCTAACAATGCTGAAACAATGAAAATTACCGAAATAATTATACGTTTGTCACTTAGTAACCCTGGTATAGCATTTAAATATATTAACAATAATAATATTATGTTTACCACACCGGGCAACAATATATTGTCACAAGCAATATTATCTGTATTTGATAAAGATACTTTTAAAAATTTAATTTCTCTAGAACAAAATGAATTAAATATGAAGTTACACGGTTATATTGGACAGCCTAGCTTTGTAAGGGGAAATAGAAATCTACAAATTATTTATGTAAATGGTAGATATGTAAAAAATAAGTTAATTAGTAAGGCTATAGAAGAGGCTTATAAAGAAAAAATTATTATAAATAAACATCCTGTTTGTATTTTAAACTTAAATATTGATCCATCCCTAATAGATGTAAATGTTCATCCTGCAAAAACAGAAGTAAAGTTTGAAGCAGAAGAGCAAATATATGACTTTATTTATAAATCTATAATTAGTGCATTGCAGCAAAATACAACCATACCTAATTTAATAGCAGTAAAGTCAAAACCTGAAAATTACATAGATATTAGACAAAATTTTGTTCCAGTAACCCCAGTAGAATATCAAAAACAAAAAAATATTAGCGAAAACGCTAGTGCTATTAAAAATGTATTAATAAATGAAACCCAGGGAAAATATATTCAAGACTCAAATACTGGAGAGATTAGCCAGTTTATTGATGACAAGAATAATGAAGAACAACTTCAGATCAATTCTCTAGAAGAAGATATAGTGCAATTTTCTTTTTTAAATACATTGCTAGATCAGTATAAGATTGTGGGACAAATATTTAATACTTATATAGTATTAGAGAAAGATCAATCAATGTATTTAATTGATCAACATGCAGCTCATGAAAGATTGCTTTATAATAAGTTTTTAGAGGAAATTAAAAATGAAAAGGTTGTATCTCAAAGACTAATAGAATCTAAGGTATTAGAGTTATCTAGTGAGGATTATATGTTACTATCTAATAATATGAGTATATTTAGAAAACTAGGTTTTGAAATGGAGGATTTTGGAATTAATGCAATAATAATTAGACAGGTACCTATGATTTTAGGAAAACCTCAAAATTTTTCTTTTATTTATGAAATATTAGATGAAGTAAGAAACAATAATAATATTGATGATTATTTTGAAGATACGATTATTAAAAGAGCATGTAAAGAGGCAATTAAGGCGAAAGATAGATTAGATTATTCTGAAATTAAAAAATTGATTGATGAAATTTATACTCTTACACCGCCTTTAACTTGTCCTCATGGCAGACCAATTATTTTAACTATGGGTAAATATGAGATTGAAAAACACTTTAAACGGATACAATAGGGAGGAAGTTAAGTGAAGAAACGACTACTTATTATAGCAGGTCCAACTGCTGTTGGTAAGACGGATACAGCTATAATATTAGCTAATAAACTAAACGGTGAAATAATTTCAGCAGATTCAATGCAGATTTATAAACATATGGATATAGGTACAGCTAAACCTACTTTAGAAGAAAGAAAAGGAGTACCACATCATTTAATTGATGTTGTTAAGCCAGATGAAAGTTTTTCTGTAGCCGAGTTTCAAAAAATAGCTAAGTGTACAATTGATGAGTTAGTTCTAAATGGAAAACTTCCAATTATAGCAGGTGGTACCGGATTATATATTAACTCTCTTATTTATGATATGGATTTTACACAGTCAGTTTCTAATTGGCAGCTTAGGGAACAGTTACAGAAAGAAGCTAACGAGATGGGAAATGAATTCGTGTATAATAAGCTTAAGGATATAGATCTTAATGCAGCAAATAGAATACATCCTAACAATCTCAAAAAAGTAATACGTGCTATTGAAGTATACTATGAAACCGGAGATAAAATAGGAGACTTCAGCAAAGATATTAATCAAAATGACGAGTATGAATTTTTTTTAGTAGGATTAATAAGAGATAGAGAAGAACTCTATAATAGAATAAATATGAGAGTAGATAATATGATAGAGCAGGGATTAATAGAAGAAGTAAAAAAACTACTTGATCTAGGATATTCTAAGGAGTTAGTATCTTTTAAAGGGTTAGGTTATAAAGAGATTATTAGATATTTGGAAGAAGAATATGATTTAGATGAAGCTGTAAATATCCTTAAACGTGATACAAGAAGGTATGCTAAACGTCAGTTAACTTGGTTTAGGAGGTATAGTGATATTAACTGGTATAATATATCTAACTATTCTTCCAGTGAAAAATTGGCAGAGGATATTATTAAGGATTTTGAAGGACATTTTAGCTTGCTATAGAATAATAATATAATTAGAGTTTACGGGAGGGGAATAGAATATGAAAAATAATATTAATCTACAGGATGTATTTTTAAATCAAGTGAGGAAAGAAAACACTATGATTACAATATTTTTAGTCAATGGATTTCAATTAAAGGGTATGGTTAAAGGATTTGATAATTACACTATAGTTTTAGATTCGGATGGAAAACAGCAATTGATTTATAAACATGCAATTTCTACTATATCACCCAATTCACCAGTTAATTTTAACTTAAATATGAGAAAGACTAATGAATAATTAGATAAAAAGATATTAAAAACTTCCTATTTCATTTAATAAATTAGGAAGTTTTTAATTTTTTCCTCATTAATATTATTTTATATAAATATTATTTAATGAGGTGATAAAGAGTATGGAGAAAATTAATTTTAATAAATTTAATAATAGAAGCTGCTATGAACTAATGGGAAATGGGAGTATGTCCACGAATGATGCTATGAAACATCTAATTTTAAATTATAACTTTAAAGAAAGTTCAAAAGAAATTTTTGAAAAAAATAGAGAAGAATCTGTTGAGAGTATATTAATTGAATTAAATGAATTAATAGGTCTAGAATCAGTTAAGGTATTGATTAATGAAATAATGGCCTATTCTGAAATTCAAAGATGGAGAAATGCGGAAGGATTAAGGACAGATCCTTTAGTTATGCATATGGTGTTTAAAGGTAATCCAGGCACTGGGAAAACAACTGTGGCAAGATTATTAGGAAGACTGTATAAAGCTATGGGAATATTAGAAAAGGGTCATTTAATAGAGATAGAAAGAGCTGACTTAGTTGGAGAATATATAGGGCATACTGCTATTAAGGTAAAGGAGCAGGTGAAAAATGCTGTCGGAGGCATTCTTTTTATTGATGAAGCATATTCATTAGCAAGAGGAGGCGAGAAAGATTTTGGTAAGGAAGCAATTGATGCATTAGTTAAAGGTATGGAAGACTATAAGGATAACTTAATATTAATTTTAGCAGGTTATAATGAAGAAATGGAGGATTTTATAAGAACAAATCCTGGATTAAGGTCAAGATTTCCTATACATATTATATTCGAAGATTATACTATAGAGCAATTAGTATTAATTGCAGAATTGATGGTCGAAAAGAGAGAGTATAAGCTTTCTAAATCAGCTACAGCTAAATTATTTAATATATTGTCACTAATAAGAAGAAGGGATGGAAATCACTCTGGAAATGCACGTTTAGTTCGTAATTTAATTGAGAGGGCAATCAGAAAACAGGCTGTAAGACTTAACCGCAGCCGTATATATAATAGAGAGGATTTAATTACATTAAGCAGAGAGGATTTTATGGGTGGTGAAGAATAAATGAAAACTTGTATAATTATTGGAAATCCAAATGTAGGAAAAACCTCTTTTTTTCTTTCTCTTGCAGAATATTTAGGAGTTAATAGGTGTGAAGTTGAAATTACAGATATTTATGGAAAGGTATTAGTTAAAAATATTTCAGTAAATTTTGCAAGAAAATATTTAGTAAGTACAAGTCCATTTAAAACAAGAAATGTTTATAAAATGAAATTAACTATTCCTGTGTATAAGGGCTACGAACAATTGATATTAGTTGATACTGCTGGAGTAACGGATGGTATAAATGAAGTCGAAGAAATACGGAAATCAATGGCACAAACTTTAAAAGAATTGAGTCAGGCTAAAATAATACTGCATATGTTTGATGCTCAATATATATATTATAAAAAAGAAGGCGGAATTAGTGAAATAGACTATCAGATAAAGGAGTTTGGCAGCCAACAGGGATGTTACTGTATCTTGGTAAATAAAATGGATAAGGATAATAGTCAAAAAGGATTAGATATTATCAGAGATAAGTTTAAAGAAAATTACATTATTCCTATTTCAACGGTAGATAGAACTGGTTTTAAAGAGGTGAAAGCTTTTGTGGGTAGAAATTTGTAGAAGAATTTTAGCATTATTTTTGATAGGCATTGTAATCAAGCTACTAGATAATGAAGTAGATGAAGACAGTAGAAACGAATATACCATAGGTATATTAAATGAAATTGAACAGTATAAGTTTCCTTATAGCTTAATAATATTGACCTTTGCGATGCTACTAGATAAAGAATATTCCTTCGGTCTATTTTCAAGCGCATACATGATCGGTATGTTTAATTTTATTAATAGAAAACTTCCATTGAAGATAAAATCATATCAAGAAATTATTATTTTAATTATTATTAATTTAATATCTATATCGCACAAAGTATTTATCCATAGTTTTGTTATAATTATACTTATTCAGATGCTAGACGATTTACTCGATATAAAGTATGATTCGGCCTACGGATATTTTAATTTTGCTAATAAATATGGAATAGGAGAAGTATTAATTATAAGTGTAATTTTAATTACAGCATCTCTTATGATATCTAGCGTAAACACTGTCTTAATTCTTTCAACTTGGTTTTTTATTAATTACTTGTATTCAAGAGGCTAGGGGGGGTATAATGCTATATGGATACATAATTATTATTTCTAGTATATTATTTTTAGTTGGATATGTTACAGGGAGAAGGATAGGCATAAAAGAAGGTATAAAAAGGGGAGTAGCATTAAATTCTATTTCCTTAAAATTAGAAAGTTACTATAATGATATTTGTCCTCTTTGTAAAAGAAAACCATATTAAGTAAAACTATATAATAGCTAATATACTAAAAACTTGAAAGGAGATAGGAAATGATACATAAGATGTTGAGAGATACTTTTGGAATAGAAGAAAATTTAATTAATAAGATGATTGAAATAGAGGAAGTTTTAATTGAAAGATTTAAAGAGATTGATAAGGTTAAGCAATATAATCAATACAAGGTACTTAATGCAATGCAAGAAGCACGATTAAGTGACCAACATTTTAACTGGACAACTGGCTATGGATATAATGACATTGGCAGAGAAAAAATAGAAGAAATATATGCAAAGGTTTTTTCAGCAGAGGATGCCATCGTTAGGCCAACTATTGCTAATGGAACCCATGCTCTAAGCTTATGTTTATCTGGATTACTTCATTCTGGTGATGAGATGATATCAGTAACTAGTAAACCATATGATACATTAGATGAGTTAATAGGAATAAGGGGAGATTATAAAGGAAGTTTAAAAAATATAGGAGTTACATATAAACAAGTAGATTTTATGGATGATGGTAGAGTAGACTTCGATACAATTGAGAAAGAAGTTACTGATAAAACTACTCTAGTGTATATTCAGAGGTCTACTGGATATAGTTTTAGGCCAGCAGTAGATATTAATACAATAGAAAAATTAGTAAATATAGTTAAACGAAAAAATAGTAAAGCAATATGTATGATTGATAATTGTTATGGTGAATTTTTGGAAGAGAAGGAGCCTACAGAGGTGGGTGCAGATTTGCTTGCTGGTTCTTTAATTAAAAACCCTGGAGGGGGCATTGTTTTAACTGGTGGCTATATTGTTGGAAAGCAACATCTTATTGAGGAAATTTCATATAGATTAACTTCTCCTGGGATAGGCAAAGAATGTGGATTAACATTTGGTTTATCACGACAAATGTTTCAAGGTTTATTTCTAGCTCCACATATTGTAAGTGAAGCGGTAAAAGGCTCTATTTTTTGCTCTAAACTGTTTGAAGAAATGGAATATGAAGTTAAGCCTAAATATAATGAAAATAGAAGTGATATTATACAACAGGTTAAATTAGGAAGTGCTGAGAAAGTAATTGCTTTTTGTAAGGGAATTCAAGCAGCAGCACCAGTAGACGCTTTCGTAACTCCAGAACCTTGGTCTATGCCTGGTTATGATAGTCCTGTGATTATGGCGGCTGGAGCATTTATACAAGGTTCGTCTATAGAATTAAGTGCTGATGCACCTATTAGGCCTCCATATATTGTTTATTATCAAGGTGGATTAACATATGAACACGCTAAATTAGGTGCCTTAATAGCATTGCAAAACATAAATAATATGAATTAATATAAGCAAAACTAGATAAGTTTAAAATAATACAATAATAATAAAAACAATAAATAATAAAAATAAAGAAGAATCTTAAAAGATTCTTCTTTATTTTTATTATTATAACTTTCTAAACACCCCAGTTACTTTTCCTAAAATAACTACGTCATTAAGTAGTATAGGTTCCATTAAGCTGTTTTCAGGCTGTAGTCTTATATGATTAGATTCTCTGTAAAATCGTTTTATTGTGGCTTCTTCATCAATTAGTGCAACTACGATATCACCATTTGAAGCAAAAGATTGTTGTCTAACTATTACATAGTCATTATCTAGTATACCAGCCTCAATCATACTCTCACCTTTAACATTTAAGATAAAAGTATTACCATGATCTATAAAATCCATAGGAAGCGGAAATGTATCTTCAATATTTTCAACAGCTAAAATAGGTTGGCCAGCAGTTACTTTACCAACGATTGGTACATTAACAATTTCTTTATTATAGGATAAATCGCTAAATGGATCATTATTTAAGATTTCAATTGCCCTTGGTTTAGTAGGATCTCTGCGAATATAACCTTTATCCTCTAATTTGGACAGGTGTCCATGTACTGTAGAAGTTGATCTAAGACCTACAGCTTCACATATTTCTCTTACAGAGGGAGGGTATCCTTTTTTATTTATTTCTACTTTCATGTAGTTTAGTATCTCTAATTGTTTATTACTTAAATCCTCATACATTAGAAAACTCCTCTCTATAACGGTTTTTTATATAAATAAAGTATATCATATATTATTTCAAATATCAAACATTTGTTCGTGAGCAAACTAATCATCAATCCACTCGAAGTTTTTAACAATTTCTCTTTTGACATTTTTCTTGTGAGCAGCATATAGTTGAGTTGTCGTCACATTATCATGATCCAATAAATTTTGAACATCATATATAGAAAAACCTTGCTGAATTAGAGAAGTAGCAGCGGTTGCCCTTAGTTTATGGGGACTATAACCATTTTCTCTACTCGTACCTAATACTATTGAAGTATATTTTTTTACAAGATTTCTAATGGCCCTTGTTGTCATCCTCTTATTTTGTAATGAAAGAAATAGTGCATCTTTATGTTCATCATCTAATATACTACTAGCAGAACGTTCATTTTCTATGTAATCTTTAATTACAGTTTCACATGTTTTATTAATAGGCATAACAACTTCTTTTCCACGTTTTCTATAGATTCTAAATTCCCCTCTATTAAAATTAAATGAAGATATATTTAACTGTTCTAATTCACTTAGACGTAAACCATATGTAACAAAGAGCACAAGAATTGCTTTATCTCTTAACTTAGTTTTTTCCCAGTATTTTTTTTCGCCTTCAGTAAAGTGCTCTCCAGAGCTTACTATATCTAGCATTATAGCCACTTCATCAATTTCCAATCTCTTTATTGCATCTGGTTGGGGCTTAGGTAGACGAATAGGATTAAAACCATCTGTAATATTATTTTTAACAATTTCATCTCTATAAAGGAATTTAAATAATACAGATAAAGAAGATTTTTTTCTTCCCAAAGCACGATTATCATTTTCCATAATCTTTATAGAAGTATCATCTTTAACTGTATATCTTGAGCAGTAGTCTCCGATAAATCTATTAATGTTTTTAGCTGTAATTTTATTAAAATCTTCAACTGTAATATCAGTAACTTGGCTGGCAGTGGTAATATCAGTTTCATTAATTAAGTACTTGCAAAAAAATAAGATATCACTTAAATAGGCTAATCTAGTAGAAAGAGCGACACCATTTTTTAGGTATATTGAGAAGTCTTTCATAAAGCTAGGAAGCTGTTGTTCGATTTCTAAACATTTTTCAATAAGATGGTTTTGTTTAATAACAATATTATCCGGCTTATCCGATTTATTATGTACACTTATTGATGGACGTTTTGCCACTTTATCATCAACTCCTTTTTATATTATATATTAAAGTTAGCAGAAGTAATCTAATACTAAGTATAGCAGGGGTAAGGGTATAATGGAATTAATAGTTATATTTTTTTATAATGCATACTATTCCCTAAATATACATTTAAAGAATAGTTGTTAATCTGATTATAAACCACTTCTTCTGGCATGTCTAGTCAATAATTTCATAAAATAACCATTTTTATACTTACTCTATAATAGTGTAATTTATAAAACCAATATAATTAATTTATTCATTTTATATAGATACTTTAGTTAAAATTAACGATTATAATTTAATATTTGCAATGTATATAAAAAGTTATTTATATATAGCTAAAATCTTTGATTTCTAATTATTAAATTTATATACTAAATATTGATTATTTCAGATTGTATTCTACAAATTAATTCTATAAGTCAAACAAATAAATATATTATAAAGATTGTCGATTTATCATTTCATATAATTCGACAATTTTTAATTATTAATACCTTTTTATTTGACAATATGCAACAATAAATGATTTTATCTATTGATAATAATTATCACATGGTTATTTCCCATACAAAATCATATAAAGATTAATGTATTATTCTCTCTTATTTCTATGTAATAAATTTCACATATGATATATAACGTATATACCATATAATGGGCTTAAATCCAGTATTTATTGGATTGTTGCAATTGTTGAATTCTGTTAAACTCATATATAAAGATATAAACTACATATGAGGAGTTATAATAATGAATAAAAAAATATTAAATGTTTTCTTGATTCTTTCAATTATATTAACACTATCTACTACTAGTAATCTATTTGCTGAAGGTACAAATCGTGTTAATATGGGATACCTTTATTTCGGGGATCCAAAAGACTATGTGAATATTATTAAAAGTACAAATAACAGTGTTAATATTATTTCTCCTAGCTATTTTGATATCGATGAAAATGGGTCATTAAAAATTACCTCTAAGCTAGAAGTATCATTTATCGAAGAGATGCACAAAGAAGGAAAAAAAGTAGTACCTTTTTTAAGTAATCATTGGAATCGTGCTATTGGACAAAAAGCTTTAATTAATAAAGAAGAGCTTGTTAATGATATTGTTAAAGCAATAGATAAGTATAATTTAGATGGTATTAATGTAAATATCGAAAATTTATCCCATACTGATAAGGATAATCATACTGCCTTTATTAAGCTGTTAAGAGAGAAACTTCCTAAGGAAAAGCAAGTTTCTGTTGCTGTTGCAGCTAATCCTAAGAATCTAAAAATAGGATGGCATGGGTCTTATGATTATAAGAACTTAGCAATATATTCAGATTACTTAATGTTGATGGCATATGACGAGAGCTGGGAAGGTAGTAATTCAGGTCCAGTTGCAAGTATTGGATTTGTGGAGCAATCAATACAACAAATACTTTCTCAAGGTGTTAGTAAGGATAAAGTAGTACTAGGTATCCCCTTCTATGGCCGTATATGGAAATCTGATGGTACGTTTAACGGAAGAGGTGTTTCAAATAATCAAATTGACAATTTAATTAAGAAATACAATGGAAAGGTAATCTTTGATACGAAGAACCAGTCTCCTAAAGGAACTATTAGTATTCCAAAGGGTGAAGAAATTACAGTTGGATATAATACTACATTAAATGAAGGTAACTACACAGTATGGTTTGAAAACGAAAGATCTATTAAAGAAAAACTTAAATTAGTCCAAAAATATGATCTTAAGGGTACAGGAAGCTGGAGTATTGGTCAAGAATCAAAAAATACATGGGATTATTTTGATTTATGGTTAAATAGTAAATATTTTACAGACACTCAAAATCATTGGTCAGAACAACATGTTTTTTCAATGGTTAACAAAGGTTGGATGGTGGGTACTTCCGCTAATCAATTTTCTCCAGATAAATCATTAACTAGAGCAGAAGCAGCTACTATTATAGTTAGAGCTCTTGATTTAAGACTAGAAGCAGAAAAGAATAGCATATCTACATCTTATAAGGATGTTCCTAAATCACATTGGGCTGAGGAGTACATTGATATTATAAGTTACCACGGGCTAATGACAGGTGTCTCAAGCAATGATTTTCAACCTGATAAGCCTTTAACACGAGAACAAATGGCAACTATTCTAACTAGGATATTTGAAAAAGAAGACAATAACAGTAGTGAAAAGTTAGGTATACCTTATCAATACAAAGATGTGAACCCACAACTGTGGTCTTATAAGTATATAGTCTTTGCAAGCGAACGAGGCCTTTTTAGTGGGTATGAGGATGGAACATTTAAACCTATAAAGCAAATTAGCAGAGCAGAGATGGCTACATTAATGGATAGATTATCAAATCAATTAAATTAAATATTAATAAATACATAATAGAGGATAGGTTTTAACCTATCCTCTATTATGTATTTATTGAGTATAACTATATTAATTATTAAATTATACTACTGAAGGTTCAAAAATTAATTCACCTTTCTTAAATCTGTTCAAATGCAAGGATTCAATATTAATTGTATTTTTCTCACCTAATATATTCTCTGCTATTAACAAGCCAGTAGCTGGAGCAAACATAAATCCATGGCCACTATATCCTATGGCCAAATAGAAACCTTCTATTTCATCAACTGATCCATAAATCGGTTGCCGGTCAGGTGTCATATTATATAGTCCAGCCCACTGTCTTATTACTCTTATATCTTTTAATGGTGGTAAAACCTTTGTCATTGTTTTGGACATTTCCTCCAGAAAATGCCAGCTAGATGTAATTCTTAAATCTCTAGGTTCCTTATCATCACCCCTACCCATAATGACACCACCATGAGGCACTTGTTGACAATAAAGATTTAATGAAAAAGACATAATCATTGGATCAAGAAATGGTTCTACTGGTTCGGTTACTAGAATCTGATGTCGTTCCGAATATACAGGTAAATCTAATCCAACCATATTTCCTATTTGCTTTGAGTATCCACCAGCTGCATTTACTACTATATTTGTAGATATAAATCCATTATTTGTGTGTACCCCTTTAATTTTATCAGCCTCTACCTCTATTCCAGTCACTTCTGTAAAGGTATATATTTGCACACCTAATTTTTTTGCAGCATCGGCATATGCCTGCGTTGTGTGAAAAGGATTAAGATGTCCATCTTTTTGATGAAAAGTAGCACTAATTAATCCTTCAGTATTTAATGAAGGAACTATTTGTTTTGCATCATCTAGACTTAAAAGCTTAGAATCTATCCCAAGACTATTCTGTAACCGTATATTTTTTTTGAATTGATCATGTTCTTTTTCTGTACTTGATAATATTAAATATCCACCTTGCTTAAACTCTAAATTACCTTTATATTGTAGTTCCTCTTCAGCATTTTCAAAAAACTCGCAGGATAATTTAGAAATTTTACAATTCATCTCAGTGCCCCATTGTTGTCTAATACCGGCGCCACATCTTCCAGTTGCTCCACTTGCTAAATAATTTTTTTCTAAAATAATAATATTATTAACACCTTTTTTAGCTAAATTATATGCAATCGAACAACCAGAGATTCCACCGCCTATAATGACTATATCAGCTGTCTTAATCAATCTCATCACCACCCAAAGCATATTCTGCTATTGCACCTAACTTAATAGCCTTAGCAGGAGGTCTGTATGTACCTTGAACTAATTCAGATATAGGCTTACCTGTTATAATAGAAATTTCTCTTAATATAAGTTGATTGCATGTTCTACCCTGACAGGGCCCCATACCTGCCCTACTAATACGCTTTATTTCATCGAAGGAAGTATAACCTTCTTGAATTAATCTTCTTATTTCGGATAAAGTTAAATCTGAACAACGACATATAATAGTATTATCCTTCATCCTAATCCCCCATCCTAATATTTCTAATAATTTTAGCAAACTCTTTTTTTACCACTATAGAAATAATCGGTGTTCTATCTAAAAATTTTGTATTTAAAACATTTTCAACTCTAACATCACACACATAGCTACCCTCTCTATCTAATCCCATTACTATATCTTGTTTATTAGGTAGAGGTAAAAATTCGTAAGGAATTTTTATTAATGCTTCAGTATCACTAAATACCATGTCTAAAACCATAATAGCAAGTCCAGGACATTTACTTATACACAGACCACATCCATTACATTCTTGATGATCAATGTTAGGCAAGTCATTTATATCTTTGAATGGCTTTATTGCATTTCTACTACAGGCAGTATAACAAGGATTACATGGTATATTTTGAAAACATTCTATAATTGCAACTGGTCCCTTATTAAGCCTTTCATCACTTGGGAATACTTTATTTAGGTCTTCTATACTTGGTACTCCTGTTTGAGATAACATAAGTAACCCCCCTTGTAATTATTATTTTAAAGCCGTAGTTTCTACATTTATTAATAGATGTGAAAGTCCTTTCCTTATTTTTGCACCGGTAGGTCCAGATCTGAGAGAATTTAACTGCTGCATATAATCTAGTCTTTTATTTTCCATATTTTTAGAAAAATAACCTAAAGCAAAGGATGTTGAAATACCAGCTAAGTATCCTTCCACCATAGCACTACTAGCTTCTTCTATACCTCCAATGTCGCCAGCTACATAAATACCATCCACTGTAGTTTTTAAGTTCTCATTTCTTAATGGTACAAAGCCACCTAATTCGTTGAGAAATTTCATTTGACAACCTGCCTGCCAAAGTAGCTCCGATAAAGGTGAAAGTCCAATGGCAATGCACATAACATCAATATCAATTTCAATCTCTGTACCAGGTATTTGGTTCCAATCATTATCGAGTTTACATATTGTTGCTCCAACTAAATAATCATCGCCAAAAGCCTCTTTTATTGTATGTTGAGTATAGATCGGGATACCTAATCTTCTTACCTTAGATGCATGTACTAAATATCCACCAATATTAGGAGATGCTTCAACAATGCCAACTACCTTTATACCTGCTTGCATCAGCTGATAACTTACAATTAGACCTATATTACCAGAACCAACCATTAATACCTTATTTCCTGGTTTAATTCCATAGACATTCATTAGCGTTTGCACCGCACCTGCGCCATATATACCAGGAAGGTCATTATTAGGAAAAGCTAAGGTTTTTTCGCTAGCACCAGTTGAGACAACTATAGATTTTGGTTTAATTTTTAAGTATTTATCATTTTCTTCCAAGGTAACAATACCATCCTCATATATACCGAGTACAGTTGTGTCAAGTTTAACAATAATATTATCAAAGTTTTTAAGTTTATCTAATAAAATATTAGTTATATCGATTCCACGATTAGAAGCATATTGTTTTTCTGAACCAAAAAACATATGTGTCTGTTTTACAAGTTGTCCTCCAAGCGATCTATCTCTCTCAACTAACATCACATTTGCTCCAGCTTCTGCAGCGCTAATTGCAGCACACATGCCAGCTGGACCACCACCGATAATTAATATCTCAACCTCCTTCATACTAGTTCTCCTCTCCCCTCTTGAGTATTAATTACCATCCCATCTTTTAATGGCTCAACACATACTCTAATACTTGGTTTGCCATTAACCTTCATTAGGCAAGATGAGCAGTTTCCTATTGCACAGAAAAATCCCCTCGCTCTATGATTTTCATGACTACGACTAAGGGTTTTTATGCCCGCAGCATGTAAAGCTGCAGCAATAGTTTCTCCTTCATATCCTTCTAATTGGAGTCCATTATAAGTAAAACTAATTAAAGCACCTCTTTTTAAAGTTAGTATAGGGTGTTCTTGAATTCTCATTTTTAGCACCTCCATTATGGTCTTGGTATGTTCATGAAATTTATTAATATATGTCCTTCAGGTGTAGATTTAACTACACTTGAACTTAACGAAAGTACCTGTACCTATGGCCATTCCAATAGCAGCGGCAACAAATCCCCACCGACTACCCCATTGTTCCTTTTTTTCACTCATTGTATCCCTCCTTAATATTTTATACTTGATGATTTAAGGATTAGTCGAATATAAAAAAAATATAACAAATAGGGTATTCATAGATTTTTAATGTTATTATTCAGAAAATTACAAATATTTCACTTAATATATATACTACATCTACTACAATATTCCTTTACTAAAACTAATTTTTTTTGAAAAATTTAATTGATTAAATATGTGTATTAGCTTTTTAAAATTGATTACTTGTCTACTGATTTATACATATGCAGTAAACAAAATATTAAGTACATTTGTTTTTTAATGTAATATAAATAATTTTGAAAAAAAACTCATTGTATTTACAATGAGTTTTTTTTCAAAATTATTATTTTTTTCTAACATAAAGCTGATATTTTTAAAGCATTACATGACAGAACACCTATACCATAAGGGTAAAAGCTCCTATTATAGCTGTTATAAACTAGCTATTTAAAATACTATCAATTCTATTAAGTCCTTCTTTAATATTTTCAAGTGAATTTGCATAGGAAAGACGAATAAATTCGTCAGTACCAAAAGCAACACCTGGCACAACAGCAACATTTGCATGTTCGAGTAATAACTCCGATAAGTCCATAGAACTATTAATAACAATGCCTTTAATAGTAGTGCCAATTAGTTGCTTGATGTTCATCATAACATAGAAAGCACCTTTAGGAGTAATACATGATAAACCTTTAATCTCATTTATTCTTTGTACCATATATTTTCTTCTCTCATCAAATGCGATTCTCATTTCTTCCACAGATGATTGATCTCCAGTTAATCCTTCAATACTAGCATGTTGAGCAATAGTATTAGGATTGGATGTAGCATGACTTTGCATATTACCCATGGCCTTAGCTATAGTTGCATGGCTTGCAGTATATCCGATTCTCCATCCTGTCATAGCATAACCTTTAGACATGCCATTAACTACAATTGTTAGGTCTTTTATTTGATTATTTAGAGAAGCGATACTAATATGTTTTTCACCTTCGTAGGTTAATTTTTCATATATTTCGTCAGCTACAATAAAAATATTGTGTTCAATGGCAATTTTTGCAATTTCTTCTAATTCAGATTTTGTATAAACTGAACCTGTTGGATTAGACGGACTGTTTAGTATAATAGCTTTTGTTTTGGTTGTTATAGCTTTTAGAAGATCATCTCTTTTAATTTTAAACTCATTTTCCTCTGTACAATTCACAAATACAGGGTTAGCATCTGCCATTTTAACCATATCTGGATAGCTTACCCAGTAAGGTACTGGTATAATTACTTCGTCTCCAGGATTACATATAGCTTGAAAAATATTATATAAGGAATGCTTTGCTCCATTAGATACAACTATGTTTTCAGGTTTATATTCTAAATTGTTTTCAGTCTTTAATTTAGCGCATATTGCTTGTTTAAGTTGAGGTAGTCCTGAAGCAGGAGTATATGTAGTAAAGCCTTTTCTAATTGCTTCTATAGCAGCATCTTTGATGTTTTGTGGTGTGGTAAAATCCGGTTCTCCTACCCCAAAACTTATTACATTAATTCCATCTGCTTTCATTTGTTTTGCTTTAGCATCAATTGAAAGTGTTATTGATGGCAAAACATTTTGTGCTTTTGTTGAAAGTGCTATGTTCATCGACATTCCCTCCATAGATTTATTAAATATTAATGTAAATTTAAACCTCTATTTTACATCATAATCATTGTAACAAATTTATCAAAACAATTCTATATATATCCATATATATCTTTAAGTGTATTTTGAATTATTGTTAGCGAATCATCAATAGCTGGCTTATAAAGGAGTTTAGTTTTTTTATAGTTATCTAAACCATCATCTGTGATTCTATAATGTCTAATAGATCGTTTGTCAGGTTCTTCCCACCATCCTTTGATATAATTATTACTTTCTAGCTCTCTTAATAGAGGATAAATCATACCAGGACTTGGCTCCCATTTATAATTCATTCTTTTTTTAATTTCATCTATTAACTCATTTCCATAATAGCTTCTCTCAATAAGTAAATGAAGAATATATAATTTAACAAATTGAGTTGTACTAATTTTAGACGGGAATTGCCGATTTCGTTCGCCTTTATATGCAGTTATTTTAATCACCCCTTTAATAATTAAATAAAATCAGTTTAAAGTTTTTAGTAAAGTTATTCTAATAGTTTCTGAATGTTTTTTAATGGAATTTTAATACTACCCAAATCACCATGATAGTCATTGTTATGAGGTGGATAGTGAAAGTCAGATCCAGCTGTTATAAGGAGATGATGCTTTTTAGCTAGTTCTAAATACTTTAAAGACTTATCTATCGTATGATCAGAATGATATACTTCAATTCCTTCAATACCTATTTCGATTAGATATTCTAAAGTAGTTATAGATTTTAACAAACCAGGATGAGCTGCAACCGATATTCCCCCTGCACTTCTTATAATATCAATTGCATCTATAGGTGTCAATTTTTGTTTTGGTACATATGCTGGAGATTCTTTACCTAGATATTTTTTGAAAGCTTCTTCATTATTCTCTACATAACCTTTTCGAATTAAAACTCGTGCAATATGAGGACGCCCAACAGCTCCTTGTCCTGCAATTTGTGTTATATCCTCATAGCTAATTTCAAGACCTAGGCTTATTAGTTTATCAACAATTTTGAGTGCGCGCATATTTCTGTCGACCTGTAAGCTTTGTAGTACTTTTAGTAAATTTTCATTCTTATAATCAATCCTATAGCCTAATATATGGATCTCTTCATTATTATACTCAGTGCTTAGTTCAATACCTGGTATTATAATAAAATCTTTGTAGTAACTTGCCTGTTGTATTGCTTCTTCAATTCCACCAATAGTATCATGATCTGTTATTGCAATACCAGACAATCCTTTTTCTAGAGCATATTCGACTAATCTGCTAGGTGAATATAGTCCATCAGAGGCTGTAGAATGAGTATGCATATCTATAAAATTCATAATAATATTCTCCTTTTATTATTAAACGCATATAACAATTATATCCAAAATTTAAAATTAATATAAAAAGATCTGCTTACTAGCAGATCTTTTGTATTAATTCCATAAATGTTATCTTGGCTCTACAATTAATTTAATTGCAGTTCGCTCCTCACCATCTATTTCAATATCAGTAAAAGCAGGGATACAGATTAAATCTAATCCACTAGGAGCTACGAATCCTCGTGCGATTGCCACTGCTTTAACTGCTTGATTTAGAGCACCTGCGCCAATAGCTTGAATTTCAGCTGATCCTCGTTCTCTAAGAACTCCGGCTAAGGCTCCAGCCACAGAATTTGGATTTGATTTTGCTGATACTTTTAATACTTCCATCCTATTAAATCCCCCTTATAATATACTTGTATATATATTGTTTTATCAATTTATAGTATTCTACTTAATTTCAAAAATCCCTGCATATATAGTAAAATTTTCTAAAGTTTATTAATTTTTTAAAAGGAATTTAATTTATGAAAATAAAAAAACTGCATTTGCAGTTTTTTATTTAGCGTATTCTATTGCTCTTGTTTCCCTAATTACATTAACTTTTATTTGTCCTGGATATTCCAGTTCAAACTCAATTTTCTTTGTTATGTTTCTAGCTAGCATAAAAATCTCCTCGTCGTTGTACACTTCAGGCTTAACGATAATTCTAATTTCTCTACCAGCTTGAATAGCATAGGATTTTTCAACACCTTCATGATCGTTTGCGATCTCTTCTAACTTCTCTAGTCGCTTAATATAAGACTCTAAGGTTTCTCTTCTAGCACCAGGTCTTGCGGCTGAAATAGCATCTGCAGCAGTAACCAATATTGCCTCTATAGATTCAGGCTCATAATCACCGTGATGTGTGGACATAGCATGAATAACATCCTTAGATTCTTTATATTTTTTCAGAAGTTCCATACCAATCTCAACATGGGTTCCTTCTATTTCATGATCAACAGCCTTACCAATATCATGAAGTAATCCTGCTCTTCTTGCAAGCTTAACATCTGCACCTAATTCGGCTGCCATAATTCCTGCTAAATATGAGACCTCTATTGAATGGTTTAATACATTTTGTCCATAACTAGTTCTATATTTTAATCTACCAAGCAATTTTATAAGTTCAGGGTGCAATCCATGAACGCCTGTTTCGAAGGTAGCTTGTTCACCTTCTTCTTTAATAATATTATCTACTTCTTTTTTAGCCTTTTCTACCATTTCTTCAATTCTTGCTGGATGAATTCTTCCATCGACAATTAATTTTTCTAATGCAATACGTGCTACTTCTCTTCTAATTGGGTCAAAGCCAGATAAAATTACTGCTTCTGGTGTATCATCAATAATTAAATCAATACCCGTTAATGTTTCTAATGTACGAATATTTCTACCTTCTCTACCAATTATTCTACCTTTCATTTCATCACTAGGAAGTTGCACAACTGATACAGTAGTTTCTGCAACATGATCTGCTGCACACTTTTGAATGGAATAAGCGATTACTTCTCTTGCTTTCTTTTCTGCTTCTTCTTTAGCTTTAGATTCAATATCTTTTATCATCATCGCAGCTTCATATTTTGTCTGTTTTTCAATATCGCTTAATATAAGCTGACGTGCTTGTTCAGAAGTTAAACCAGATAATTCTTCAAGTTTTTCAACTTCCTTTTGATAAAGGTCGTTAATTTCCAATTCCCTATTATCTAGTTCCTTGAGCTTCTTCACTAATTTTTCGTCTTTATGCTCTAAGGATTCTGACTTTTTATCTAAAACCTCTTCTTTTTGTATCAATCTTCTTTCTATCCTTTGTAATTCGTTACGCCTTTCTCTACTCTCTCTTTCTAATTCATTACGAAGTTTATGCACTTCTTCTTTTGCTTCCAATAATAGCTCTTTTTTTGTGGTTTCAGCATCTCTTTCAGCATCTTCTACAATTTTTTTTGCTAATTCTTCGGCGCTATTGATTTTTCCCTCCGCAATATGTTTTCGAAAAAAATAGCCGACAAGGCATCCGATTAAAATACCAACTAAAATTAAAAGTCCGTTTAAAACAAGTATATTTTGAATATGTGGACACCTCCTTTATTAAGTTTTAAAAATTCCCATTTTCAATTTGATATTAATAGCTTTTATCAATAGATACACCCATGATTTGCTTTTATTTTATATCTTTTTTTTACAGGTGTCAAGTTGGAATATAGGTATGGGAATTATGTATATATAACATTTAAATTATTACCATAAATAACCTAGCTATACTTAGACGATACTTGCTGGATAATGTAATAAAATATAGGAGTATAATTATATAATAAAAAAGAAACTACTAATAAAAATTTATATTAATAGTCTCTTTTTTAAAATATAAGATAATTTTACTCATTATTTTTCATCATCAGATTCTAAAATTGCATTTTGTGATTCAACTTTGTTTATTTCAGTAGCAAGAGGTAGATTATGGTGTTCTCTTATTTTATTCTCTATTTCTAATGCAATTTCAGGATTGTCTTTTAAAAATTGTTTTCCATTTTCACGACCTTGTCCAAGTCTGTGATCACCATAACTATACCAAGCACCAGATTTATCAATAATATCTAGTGAAGTGGCTACATCTAATATATCTCCTGTTTTTGAAATACCTTCCCCATACATTATATCAAATTCAGCCTGTTTAAAGGGAGCGGCAACTTTGTTTTTTACAACTTTTACTCTTGTTCTGTTTCCTACAACATCATTACCTTGTTTAATGGAGTCAACTCTTCTTACATCTAAACGTACAGAAGCATAGAATTTAAGCGCACGACCTCCTGTAGTAGTTTCAGGATTACCAAACATCACGCCTATTTTTTCTCTAAGTTGGTTTATAAAAATAGCAACTGTTTTTGATTTGTTAATTGATCCAGCTAGTTTTCTTAATGCCTGGGACATTAATCTAGCCTGTAATCCCATATGAGAATCTCCCATTTCTCCCTCAATCTCTGCCTTAGGCACTAAAGCAGCAACAGAATCTACAACAATTATATCAACAGCACCACTTCGCACAAGTGCTTCTGCAATTTCAAGGGCCTGTTCTCCTGTATCAGGTTGTGAAACAATTAAATTATCAATATCAACGCCTAATTTTTTTGCATATACTGGATCAAGAGCATGTTCAGCATCGATAAATGCAGCTGTACCACCTGTCTTTTGTGCCTCTGCTATTACATGAAGGGAAACTGTTGTTTTACCAGAAGATTCTGGACCATAAATTTCAATAATTCTTCCTTTAGGTATTCCGCCAATTCCTAAAGCTAAATCTAGGCCAATGGAGCCTGTAGAAACGCTTTCAAAGCTCATTTTAGAATCCTCGCCTAACTTCATGATAGATCCCTTACCGAACTGTTTTTCTATTTGACTAATAGCCATCTCTAAAGCTTTTTTTTTCTCCATACTATTACCAGACATAGTCTGGCTCACCTGCCTTCCTTAATATCTCGAACAGACGTTCTAAAAACATTATATCTTATAATATATAAATGGTCAAACTATATTTTAAAAATATAGTTTGACCATTTGGAATATTAAAATATTATTCTAATATTTGTGATAAAGCTCTTTAATACTTGAGTACATGTTTATTTATAATTATATAATCAATTCCTGATATTATAGTAAATATGACAGAAACCCACATCATAATCATATCAAAAGGAAAGTTAATATATTTAAATGGAAAATTATCTAATAAAATTGCTATTATAGCAATAATCTGTGTGATAGTTTTAGCTTTTCCCCACCAGCTTGCAGCTATAACTATTCCTTCAGCCGCGGCTACAGCTCTTAATATACTTATAGTAAACTCTCTAGCTATAATTACAACTACCATCCAAGCAGAAAGTCTACCCATTTGAACAAGAGAAATAAGTGCAGCTGATACAAGGAGTTTATCCGCCAATGGATCCATAAACTTACCAAAGTTAGTAATCTCATTTCTTTTTCTTGCTACATATCCATCTAATGTGTCGGTAATAGCAGCAACAATAAATATTCCTGCAGCTATTGGTACCCCATAAGGTATTTTACTTAAAAGAAATATCATAAAAATAGGAACTAAAAAAATTCTTAATATAGTTAGTTTATTGGCTAGATTCATTTATACTCTCCCCCATTAATTTATACTCTAAAATATATATAAATATAAATTGAAGCTTAATTGATATTTAATCATTTTATATTATACTCAATTATTTTCTAAACTATAATACAGTTTAACCAACTTTTCTAAAGCATCCTCTATACTAATATAATTAATTTCCATCATATAATTATATTTTTTCATAGAGTGTATATATAAAGGATCATAGTATTCTATAATTAATTCTCTTGCAATTTTATCATATTCTTTCTCTTCAATCCAACCAATACATTGATTGACTTTTTCTAATCCAATCCGTTTTTTTAGATTTAGAATAGCATTTTCTAATAGAGCATCACAGTTAGAAATATTATCTACATAATCACTTACTAATCGTTCTATTCGATTTTCTATAGATGTATTTATTAAAATATGTTTTCCTTTAACTATTGACTCAAAGAGACCTTCGGGCAATGAAATTCCTCCCAACCGTTGTCCTTCACTTTCTACTATAATGTATTTGCTATTGCTTAGTCTTAAAGTTTCAAATGCAAGTGCATCGAACATTTTTTGTGTTATTGGTTTTGCATCCTGATAACAGATTGCTCCAAACACAGATCCGCTGTTTTTAACTAATTGCTCTAGGTTAAGCACTGGAATATTAAGTTTTTTAAGTTTTTCAAGTATTTCAGTCTTTCCAACTCCCGTATATCCATGAAGTACAATAAAACTATGTTTAAATTGGTCCTTATCAAAATATTCAATGACATGTTTGCGATATTGCTTGTACCCTCCTTCTAATTGATAAATATTCATTCCTAAGGAAGCTAAAAAGTTTGAAACTGTAGCACTTCTTAATCCTCCGCGCCAACAAAATAACACAATATTTTTATACTTCTTTGTCAATAAAAAAATTTCATTATAGATAGAGGAGAGTTTGGCAGACGCATATTCGATTCCTTTCATCTTAGCTTCTTCTGGACTAGCTTGCTTATAAGTAACCCCTACAACAACCCTCTCATCATTATCTAAAATAGGAATATTAATTGCACCAGGTATAGAGCCTTCCATGAATTCTAGTGGAGAACGAACATCAATAAAAATCTTATCCTCCATATTAAGCGCTTCTTCAACAGTTATTTTTGCAAACAAATTTTTCACCTTCTAGTTTTAGTCTATTAATAATAGTATGTATAATTTTATATTGATTCTTTTATATTTTGTTCAAAAAACTCATTATCTATTAATACTTGTCTTGGCTTACTTCCTTCATGAGGACCTACAAAACCTTTTGACTCCATCTCATCAATTAATCTTGCAGCTCTATTATATCCTATTCTTAATCTTCTTTGAAGCATAGAAATAGAAGCTTGTTGGCCTTCAATTACTATTTTTAATGCTTCATTAAACAATTCATCTACATCTGTAGACATATTAATATTATTTTGGTCAAGCTGATCTATTATTTCATCCTCATAATTAGGTATCTCAACTTGGTCTTTAATAAAGGTTACCACCCTTTCTACTTCCTTTTCAGAAATAAAAGCTCCCTGCACCCTAACAGGTTTGCTAGAACCAACAGGATAAAATAACATATCCCCCTTACCTAAAAGTTTTTCTGCCCCACCCATATCTAAAATTGTTCTTGAATCTGCCTGAGAAGCCACAGCAAAGGCAATTCTTGATGGTATATTTGCTTTTATAACCCCTGTAATTACATCTACAGAAGGTCGCTGGGTTGCTATAATTAAATGCAATCCAGCCGCTCTAGCCATTTGGGCTAAACGGCATATTGCATCTTCCACATCATTTGGAGCAACCATCATCAAATCAGCTAATTCATCGATAATAATAACGATATATGGAATTTTATTTTCTTGAAATTTCTTATTATATCCATCAATATCTCTCACGCCATTTTCTGCAAACATTTTATAGCGTTTAGACATTTCTTGTACAGCCCAGTTAAGAGCACTTGTTGCTTTTTTAGGATCAGTTACAACTGGTATAAGTAGATGTGGAATGCCATTGTACTGACTTAATTCTACAACTTTAGGGTCAATTAAAACTAACCTTACCATATCAGGACTTGAATTGTATAAAATACTTAATATTAATGTATTAATACAAACACTTTTTCCCGAACCAGTAGCTCCAGCTACTAGAAGATGAGGCATTTTAGATATATCTGTAATGATAGGTGCTCCCGAAACATCCTTACCTAAAGCAAATGGTAAATTTAAATTAGAATTTTTATAGTTAGGACTATCAATCACTTCCCGAAGAGCAACTGTAGAAACATCCTCATTAGGTATTTCTATACCTATAGCAGCTTTGCCAGGTATAGGAGCTTCAATTCTAATTGCTTGGGCGGCCAAGTTTAAAGCAATATCATCACTTAAATTAACAATTTTACTTACCTTTACTCCAGCGCTAGGCTGTAATTCATAACGTGTAATAGTAGGTCCTTTATTTACCTGTATAACCTTAGCCTCTACACCAAAATTAAGCAATGTATCTTCTAATATTTTTGCATTAGATATAATTTTTCTTTTATCATCTTTACTAGATTGGGAAACTATCTGATTAAGAAGATCAATGTTAGGAAATTCATATTCAATTTTTGGGGTTTCTTGGTTATAATTAATAATTGTGCTTGAATCAATAGATTTACTAAATTTTTTATCATTATTCTCTTGATTGATTATATCGGCTTTATCATCAATATTTTTTCCATTTTCCAAAGGTTCATCTGAATCAATTGTTGTAAAATCAAGTATTTTAATCTTTTCTTCTATACCTGGATCTTTTTCTAAGTGTATATTTTCTTCTAAATCCATAGTTAATAAATTTTTACTATCTTTCTTTTTATTTTTAGGTTTTGTATCTTTTACAGGAACAAAAACAAAATTTAAGATTTGATTTTTAATTTTACTTGAAATTAGTATAAGTTGATTCTTTAATTTAACTATCATAGTTAGTAAAGATATTTTTGTATATAAAATTAAGGATATAAGTAATAAAGTTAAAATTATAATATATGTAATCGTTATTCCAAAGAGGTTAACTAATAGTTTTGTTAAGCTAATTCCAATAATACCTCCTCCAATACCTTGAGTACCAAGTGCAAATATTTGTTGAAACCACTCAGTAGTATTAGATGCAACAATACTATCAATAGTTCCAAAACTTCTAAGAGATTTAAGTATTGTAATTGAAATAAATACTAAAGAATAAAATAATATGGTTTTATTTTCTTTTAATAATGACTTATTAATAAAAATAAAGACACCACATAAAATTGTTATATATGGTAAAATAACTGTTGTACTTGAAAATAATCCTGTCAGAATGAATCTTATAAAATCTCCAACCTTCCCTGCGCTATTGCCTTGTATAATTACTAGTAAAATCAATCCGATTGCGATAGTAAAAATGCCATATATCTCATTATTAAACTCCTTTGCTATAATATCAATATTTTGACTTTGTTTTTTGCGATGCTTTCTGCCCAATATTATCACTCCATTAAAGATTTTAATAAATTTAGTATATTGTTATTTTAGAATATGTGTCTAAGTAAATTATAAATTATACTAAATTTAAATGATTATAACTTAACTCAATAATATATTCTACACTAAATTAATAAAACCTACAAACATTGTAATAAAAGTATATAAAATTTTAAATACTGTATAAGGTTATATCTGTCTAACTCCTTATTCTATATTCTATAAAAATATACTCTGTTAAAGCATAAAAAATAATAGAAAGTGTATTATACACTTTCTATTATAATGTAAATTATATTAGAGCATAAAAATTCTATTTACTAGCTTTTATTAATTCATTTAGTTTAGATATCGCCTTATTTAGGCCTCCAACCTCATCGATTAAGCCATGTTTTACTGCTTCTTCTCCTATCAGAATTGTACCTACATCACTAGCTAATTCATCCGTAGCGTTCATTAATCGTATAAAAACATCTCTGTCTATTTTTGAAGTGCGTAAAACAAAGTTTACTATTCTTTCTTGCATTTTTGAAAAGTACTTAAAGGTTTGTGGAATTCCTATCACTAATCCATTCATCCTTATTGGATGAATGGTCATTGTAGCTGTAGGTGCAATAAATGAGTAATCACCTGCAGTAGCCAAAGGAACACCTATGCTATGGCCGCCTCCAATTACTAAAGTGACCTTAGGTTTAGATAGGCTACATATTAATTCAGAAATTGCCAGACCAGCTTCTACGTCGCCTCCAACAGTGTTTAAAATAATTAATAATCCCTCAATATTTGGATTTTCTTCAACAGCTACTAACTGAGGAATAATATGTTCATATTTAGTTGATTTGTTTTGAGGAGGTGCTACCATATGTCCCTCTATGTGTCCTATAATATTTATTGTATGGATATTTTGGCTAGCTTCGGGTAAGCTGTTTGCTCCAAATGCTTGTATATTCTCTGCCTGCTTATTAGTACCTTCATTTTGATTTGTAGGACTTTGATTGTTCGTTAAAAACTGAGAATATTGTTGATTAGTAAAATTATTTATCATTTTTTCACTCCTATGTTAGTACATTTTTAATGATTCATAAACAATTATAAAATTTATTAGACGTTCAATAAACATCCTATAATCTCTATAATAAATCTTACTGAAATTATCTCAGCAAAATTTTACTTTAAGTACTAACATTATTCTTACCTATTTTACCTCATCTATTCTTCACTATCATTAATACTTTTTTTTGTGGTTATTTTCCAATTCAATTATAATCATATCATTTCCTATTTTCCTTATAGTTTCCCAAGGAATTTCTGTTAAAGAATCATTTGAAAAAAAACTAAAAAATCCTTTTGATTCAGGTATTAAAAGAGCATGTATTTTCCCAGTTTTTTCATCAATTAACAAATCAGATTCGGCTATTATACCTAATCTACTACCATCACACAAGTTAACAATTTCTTTTCCACCTATAGTGCTTAAACGCATAATTACCCCTCCTATTATTTTGAACTATATAGTATTAATGGTTTATTTAAAATTAAATAATTTAGTTATTATAATTATATTGAGTAGGACGGGTTTTATTCTAATTATTGGTTATCTATTATGATAACATTTTATATGATATGTGTAATTAAAAAAAAGCCCATTTAAAGGCTTTCTTTATAATTCAAAAATATTTTTTATTGTTTTTATAATATTATCTTTGCTTACTGTTGTTATAGTTACTTCATCTAATTTAAATATACGTTGTATTACTCTTTGTATGTCTGCTGAGTTTACAGAATCAATTTTATCTATTATTTCCTTCTGGCTGTATATTCTATTACGTAGCAGTTCTGATTTACCTATTGATGTCATTCTACTACTGGTACTTTCTAATCCTAGTATATAATTTCCCTTTAATTGTTCTTTTGATTTATTTATCTCATCTTCACTTAGTGAGTTGCTAATTATATCCTTAATTTCATTGTAGATAATTTTTGTTACTTCTTCTACCTGATTAGGATTCGTACCAGCATATATAACTAAAGATCCTCCATTTTTATAAATAGATGGATAGGAATATATTGAGTAAGCTAGACCTCTTTCCTCTCTTACACTTTGAAAGAGTTTAGAGCTCATGCTTCCACCTAGGACATTATTAAGTATTAATAATGGATATACATCATTACTATCTAACTCAGCTCCTTTAAATCCTATACACAGATGTGTTTGTTCAATTTCTTTATATTTAGATACAACTTCAAAATTATAATTAATTGTTTCATATGCTTTGTTTAAGTTATTATTATTACTCCAAGTGCTAAACTTATCATTTATTGTTTCTAGTAATTTCTTCTCATCAAAGTTACCAGCTATAGATAATACAGCATTATTTGAAACATAATATTCATCCATATATTGTAGGATCATTTCACGATCAATGTTATGAAGGGTGTCCTCTGTACCTAAAATAGGCATACCCAAAGAATTATTTTTAAATAAAGTTTGCGAAAGAATATCATGTACTAAATCTTCAGGTGAGTCTTCATACATATTAATTTCCTCTAATATTACACTTCTTTCCTTTTCTATTTCAATCGGATCGAATTTAGAATTAAATAACATATCTGACAACAAGTCTATTGCTAGATCATAATGACTGTCTAACACCTTTGTATAATAACAAGTACATTCTTTACTAGTAAATGCATTAATTTGTCCGCCTACACTATCTATAATATCAGCTATATCCTTTGCAGTTCTTTTATCAGTACCTTTAAACACCATATGTTCAATAAAATGTGATATTCCATTGTTTATAGTATTTTCATGCTTAGATCCAGCTTCAATCCAAACACCTATAGATACTGATTTTACAAAAGGAATATACTCTGTTACAACTCTTAGTCCATTTTCTAAAGTATATCTCTTATACATTTTTTCCTCCTAGATTTCCTATTTTCATATACATTATAATTGACATAATAATACTATGCAAGCTTATTCCGCCAGAACATCACTAACCCTACCAACCTCTAGTCCTTTTTCACGCATGGCCTCAATTAATTTTGGTAAAGCTTTTGCAGTTTCAGGCATAGGATGCATTAATACTATTGCTCCATTAAATTTATCCTTTTTAAGTACTCTATCTATAATAACATCTTTTGTACTTCCTGCTCTCCAATCTATGGTATCAATTGTCCATAGTATTGTCTTATATCCTAATTTATTTGATGCAATCAATGTGTTTTCATTATAAGATCCAGAAGGGGGGGCAAACAAGGAGATTTTTTCCATAGTATATTTAGACAGTATTTCATCTGCTTTTTGTATCTGTTCTTCGTTTTTATCTAATGCCAAGGATCCATAGTCTAGATGTTGATAACCGTGGCTACCAATTTCATGTCCAGCGTCTACAATTTGTTGCATTAAATCAGGAAACTGTTTAGCCCATCTTCCAGTTATAAAAAATGTAATTTTTATTTTCTCTTTATCTAATGTTTCCAATATATCTGGAAGTACCTCATTCCCCCAATCAACATTACATGTAAATGCAATATATTTACTATCTTCACTCCCCCTATCTATTGGCTTTACCGTAGTGTAGTTATAATTACTAAATACTTCTGTGTTTCCACGTCTTAATGTTACGAATCCTATTGTTATTATTAAAGTGATTAGAATAAATGCAATTACCAGCCTTGCAAATTTTTTGTTTATAATAATTACCATAACTTGCCTCCTAACTTAATTAAGATGTTGGTAATATATTATTCGAAAATAAATTAGTTATGCAATCAATGTGGATAAAAATTTATATACTCTTAGATAATAAAAAAACATAAACCACAGTAGGTTTATGCTTTCGGCTGTTCATCTTGTTTTTTATCATTTTCCTTAGGTAGAAGGGCTTTTCTAGATAAGTTTATTTTTCCTTGCTGATCTATTTCCATTACTTTAACGTCAACCTCATCACCTACTGCTAATACATCTTCTACTTTGCTTACTCTTTCATGGGCAATATTAGATATATGTATTAATCCCTCTTTACCTGGGAGAATCTCTACAAAAGCTCCAAAATTCATTATCTTTATAACTTTTCCTTTATATGTATCTCCCACTTCAGGGTCACGAACTATGTTATCAATTATTTTAAGGGCACGTTCCCCTGCATCTTGTGTTAGAGCAGCTATAAATATAGTACCATCGTTCTCAATATCAATTTTAACACCTGTATCCTCAATAATTTTATTTATAGTTTTTCCACCTGTACCTATAACTTCTCTAATCTTATCTGGATGTATTTTAGTTTTTAACATCCTAGGAGCATAAGGAGATAATTCTGATCTTGGAGAGCTAATTGCTTCTTTCATCTTATCTAAAATATATAGTCTACCTAATCTAGCCTGTTCTAGAGCATTTTCTAAAATAGTTCTATCAATTCCCTTAATTTTAATATCCATTTGTATAGCTGTTATTCCTTTAGACGTTCCTGCAACTTTAAAGTCCATATCACCTAAATGATCTTCCATACCTTGTATATCTGACAAAATAGCTACTGCATCATCTTCTTTAACTAATCCCATAGCAATACCAGCAACCATATCTTTTAGAGGCACTCCTGCATCTAATAATGATAGAGTACTACCACAAACACTGGCTTGTGAAGAAGATCCGTTAGAAGCTAAAACTTCTGAAACTACACGAATAGCATAGGGGAAATCATCCTGTGAAGGTATCATTGGTTCTAATGCTCTTTCTGCTAAGGCTCCATGACCAATTTCACGTCTTCCTGGTCCTCTTAAAAATCT
Source organism: Alkaliphilus flagellatus (assembly GCF_018919215.1). NCBI lineage: Bacteria > Bacillati > Bacillota > Clostridia > Peptostreptococcales > Natronincolaceae > Alkaliphilus > Alkaliphilus flagellatus. The sequence goes on along the minus strand of NZ_JAHLQK010000005.1, from coordinate 195,101 downwards.
AGTTTCGCCTACGCTATATGGTGGAAAATTATAATGATGCATATATCTTTTAGACTCTTCTTCACCAAGTCCATCAATAATTTGTACATCACCTATTGCACCTAAAGTTACTACTGATAATACTTGTGTTTGACCTCTTGTAAATAATCCTGAACCATGAGTCTTTGGAAGTAGAGATACTTCACAAGATATTGGTCTAATCTCCTCATGCTTTCGATCATCAGGTCTTACCTTTTCATGAAGAATTAAGTGTCTAGTCTCTTCTTTCATAATTGCATCCAATATAGAACCTACCTGCTTTAAATCTAAATCTTCTTCATATTTTTCAATAAAATACTCTATTGTCTCTCTCTTAGCTAACTCTACTTTTTCTGTTCTCTCTAACTTCTCTACAGTTCTAATTGCGTTAGCTATTTTACTAGTTGCATATTCTCTTATTTCAGAATCTAAATCTTTATCAACTTCAAAAAGTATAACTTCTTGCTTTTCTTTTCCAACTTCTTTAACAATTTCTTCTATAAATGAAACAATATTTTTAATTTCTTCATGAGCAAATAAAATAGCCTCCAGCATTTGTTCTTCTGTAACTTCATTGGCACCTGCTTCAATCATCATTACAGCATCCTTTGTACCAGAAACAACTAGATCAAGTTCGCTGTGTTCCCTTTGATCACTTGTAGGATTAATTAATAAATTTCCATCTATCATGCCAATATGTACAGAAGCTGTCGGTCCTTGAAATGGAATATCAGAAATTGATAGTGCTACAGAAGATCCTATCATTGCAACTATATTTGGACTACAATCTGTGTCTACTGATAATACTGTTGCAATTACTTGAACCTCATTTCTATATCCTTCTGGAAATAAGGGTCTAATCGGACGATCTATTAACCTAGAAGTCAGTATAGCATTTTCACTAGGTCTACCCTCTCTTTTAATAAAACCTCCAGGAATCTTTCCAGCTGCATACATTCTTTCTTCATAATCAACGCTTAAAGGAAAAAAATCGATTCCCTCTCTAGGGGTTTTTGATGCACATGCATTAACAAGAACAGCAGTCTTTCCATACTTTAGTAAACAAGAACCATTGGAAAGTTGAGCTAATTTTCCAACTTCTACTTCTAAAGTTCTTCCACCAATTTCTTTTTGAAAAACTTTAACCATTGTTTATTATCCTCCCTTCATTTGTATATTGTTTTCTACAATATTAATATTATTTCCTTCAAAAGTTAAAAAATTCCTATAAAAGCATAAAATAAAAAGCCTTTATGGCTTAGTTAAATAAATAATTAAATAATAGAGCGGGATTTCCCGCTCTTTATTATTTTCTTAATCCTAATTTTTCTATTATTTCCCTATATCTTTCGATATCTCTATCTTTAAGATAATTTAATAGGTTTCTTCTCTTACCAACCATCTTTAGAAGTCCTCTTCTTGAGTGATGGTCTTTTTTATGAGATTTTAAATGCTCATTTAAATGATTAATTCTTTCAGTTAATAAAGCAATTTGTACTTCTGGAGAACCAGTATCATTTTCATGAGTTTTAAAACTATCAATAATTACTTTTTTATTTTCTTGTAGCATTATTTCACCTCCTCATTTTGTATCCCCTAATTCTAAGTAACTGTCGGTGATTCAAATCACTGAGAATAGGTTCTTTAACACATTAATTATTCTAACATAATTACTTATAATTGTAAATATATATTTGCATTATTTGCATCTTGGTTCATTTGTTTGATTAGATCATCTACATTATTAAATTTAATTTGATCCCTTAGTCTTTTAATAAACTGTAATTCGATATATTGATCATATATATCTTCGTTAAAATTGATAATAAAAGTTTCAATCGAAATACTATTAGCACCAAAGGTTGGATTTGTTCCTACACAGGTAGCTCCTTTATATATAGAATTGTTTATTTTAATAAATGTAGCATAAACACCTTCCTTAGGAACTAAATGAGAGGACTCTATTAAAATATTAGCTGTAGGATATCCTAATTTATGCCCTCTGCCTTTTCCATGAACCACTTTGCTATAGATAGAGTATGGTCTTCCCAAAAACACATTAGCATCCTCTATATCTCCATTTTTAATATACTCTCTAATAGTTGAACTTCCTACCTTTTTATTATCTATAGTTACAGGATGAATTTCATAAACCTCAAATCCATGTTTTTGCCCCATTTTCTTTAAAAGTTCCACATTTCCTTGAGCCTTATATCCAAAATTATAATCAAATCCAACAACTACTATCCTACAATTTAACCTATCTACTAAAATATTTTTAACAAAATCCTCAGGACTTAAGACCATTAAATTCTTATTAAACTCTTCCAAATATAAAAGTTCAACTCCTAAGGAGTCTAGAATTTTCTTTTTCATATTTATATTTGTAATTTGAGGAGGAGCTTCTCTTCCAGTAATAACTGCTAGAGGGTGATTACCAAACGTGTAAACACATGATTCTAAACCATTTGCTCTGCACTTTTCAATTAAGGTTGTAATTAATTTTTGATGGCCAATATGAATTCCATCAAAGTTTCCAAGTGCAACTCCTCTTTGTACACTTTTATCTAATTGATTGTATTGTTTAATTGTTTTCATATTTACTCCCTTTCAAATAAAAGCCTTAAAAATTTGATATAATTTTGCCCATCCTCATCACATTTAACAATACCAAAGCCAACAAATTGTTTTTCTAGATAAATACGCACTTCTGTTTCTAAAGGAATATCTAAATTACCAACTAAATAATATGGAAAAATTCGATTTCCATTCAACACCTGTTTAGTATAGGATGATTTTACAATAACTTTAGGTATATGATTAAGAGGGAAGTCTAAGGGCAATAGTAAGCTTTTAACATCTTCTATTTCCTTTAGTTCCTCTATTGTAATGGCTGTCTTTAAATCAAAGCCGCTAGCTTCTATTCTAAGAAGAAAAGACATTACCCCTCCACAGCCTAAAGTTCTCCCTATATCCTTACATAATGTACGTATATAAGTGCCTTTAGAGCATAATACATCAAACATTATTTTACCATTATCAATTTTAATAATATCAATGCTATAAATTGTTACCTGTCTCGATTTTCTTTCTATCTCAATACCTGCTCTTGCTAGTTCGTAAAGCTTTTTTCCTTTAACCTTAAGTGCTGAATACATAGGAGGAATTTGATCATAAGTTCCAATAAAGCTTAATATAACTCTTTCAATATCCTCATTTTCAGGCACTATTGAAGATCTATTTGTAATTGTTCCATATATATCTTCAGTGTCTGTTTCTATACCTAAAGTTAATTCGGTACGATATTTTTTTTTACCATCAAGAAGAAATTGCGATATCTTTGTAGCTTGTCCAACACAAATAGGCAGAACACCTGCAGCATTGGGATCCAATGTTCCAGTGTGCCCTACCTTTTTAATATTTAACTTTTTTCTAACAACAGATACAACATCATGTGATGTCATTCCTGGTGGTTTTAAAATATTTAAAATACCATTCAAATAAATCACCGTCTTATAAATTGTTTTGCATTTTCTATAATTAGAGCCTTTGCTTCATCTAAAGAAGCATTTAATGTAGCACCCGATGCTTTTTTATGTCCACCACCATTAAAGAGCTCCGCCAATTTTCTAACATCTACATCATCATGCTTTGACCTAAAGCTAAGTTTAAGTTTGCTATCGCTTTCTTCTCGTATAGTTACTGATATATCAACACCATCTATATCTCTTCCATAGTTTACAATTCCTTCAATATCAGCAGAAGGTATATCAAACTTATCTAATAACGTAGATGTAATTTCGAATATTGCAAGATGGCCATCAAGCTCTATCTCCATATTAGTTAAGCAATACCCTAAAAATCTTAAGTTTTTTATAGATTTTTTTTGGTACAGGTTATACATAATTTTCTGTTTATCTATATTAGCTCTTATTAGCTCTGCTGCTATTAAGTGGGTTTTATCAGTAGCATTATCATACATAAAGTTTCCACTATCGGTAACAATACCAGTATATATACAGGTGGCTATCTCTTGATCTATTGTTAGTCCTATATCTTTAATAATGGAAAAAATCATTTCACAAGTAGATGATGAATTTATATTTACAATATTAATGTCACCAAACTGTGTATTGCTAATATGATGATCTATATTAACAACTGTTTTACTTTTTTTCATAACGTCTATACTTTTACCTAGTCTGTTTTCATCGCCACAGTCTAATGCAAAAAACAAATCAAAAGCTTTATCCTTAACATCTTCATATCTTTTGATATATTTTGACTCCACTAGAAAGTCATATCTAGCTGGTAATGGATCAGCAGTGAATATCTCTACATTTTTATACTTCTGTTTTAATGCTAGTCCTAAGGCAAGTATAGAACCTATACTATCTCCATCAGGATCAACATGAGATGTAACGGCAATATTATTACTGTTAGAAGCAATTTCTATTAGCTTATTCATCTGTCTTATCCTCATCAGAAGTAGTAGAATTTTGCTCATTAACCTTTGTAATTACATTGTACATGTGGATTCCTCGTTCGATAGATTCATCTAATTTAAAAATTACTTCTGGAGTATATCTAGCCTTAATTTTCTGCCCTATTTCTCTCCGAATAAAACCACTTGCCTTTATTAATCCTTCCATAGTAGCTTCTTTTTCTTTTTCAGTCCCTAGAACGCTGATATAAATATTAACATATCTTAAATCTCTAGTTACATCTACCTCTACTATACTGGTCATAGGTGCAATTCTAGGATCTCTTAATTCATTTCTAATTATATTACTTACTATTTTTTTTATTTCTTCTGATAAACGTTTAACTCTAGGATATGACATATCCTCATCCCTTCCTAGTTATCTTTCTATTTCTTTCATCTGGTATGCTTCTATAATATCTCCTTCTTTAAGGTCGTTAAACTGACTTAGACCTATACCACATTCATATCCAGTTGCAACTTCTCTTGCATCATCCTTAAATCTTTTTAAAGAATCAATCGTACCTTCATGAATAATTATACCATCTCTAACTAATCTAACCTTTGCATTTCTCAAAATTTTACCTTCTATTACATAGCATCCACCAATTGTACCTGCTCCTGGAACCTTAAATGTAGCTCTTACTTCTGCTTTACCTAAATCCTCTTCTTTAAATTCTGGATCAAGCATACCTTTCATAGCAGCCTCAATATCTTCAATAGCCTTGTAGATAACGCGATAACTTCTTATATCCACATTTTCCTTTTTTGCTAATGAATCAGCACTAGCAGTAGGCCGAACATTAAAACCAATAATTATAGCATTTGATGCTGCAGCTAAATTTACATCTGTTTCTGTAATTGCTCCTACACCGCCATGTATTGGATTTATAACTACTTCATCATTTGATAATTTAATAAGTGATTGTTTAACAGCCTCTACAGAACCTTGTACATCTGCTTTTACAATCAGGTTTAAATCTTTAATTTGTCCTTGTTCCATTTGACTAAATAACGCATCTAAAGAAATTTTTTGACTTGCTTTTAACTGCTCTGCTTTTATCTTATTAATTCTTTTCTCAACAATTGCCCTAGCTATTTTATCATCCTCTACTGCAAATAACTGATCCCCAGCTTCAGGTACTTCAGATAATCCTGTAATTTCTACAGCTGTAGAAGGACCTGCTACATTAACTCTCTTTCCTTTATCGTTCATCATAGCCCTAATCCTACCATGGGTAGTACCAATTACTACAGAATCGCCTATTTTTAAAGTTCCATTTTGTATTAAAATAGTTGCTACAGAACCCTTACCTACATCTAGTTGGGCCTCTATAACAGTACCTATTGCTTTACGATTTGGATTTGCTTTAAACTCCTCCATCTCTGCAACTAATAAAATCATTTCTAATAGAGTATCGATATTTTCACCATTAAGAGCAGAAACAGGAACAGAAATAACATCTCCACCCCATTCTTCTATTAAAATACCATGGTCTGCTAACTCTTGCTTTACTCTATCTGGATTAGCACTAGGTTTATCCATTTTATTAATAGCTATTATTATAGGAACTTCAGCGGCCTTAGCATGATTAATAGCCTCAATTGTTTGTGGCATAACCCCATCGTCAGCAGCAACTACTAAAATAGCTATATCTGTTACCTTTGCACCTCTTGCACGCATTGATGTAAATGCCTCATGACCAGGTGTATCTAAAAGTACTATCTTTTTATCATTAACTTTTACTTCTGAAGCACCTATATGTTGTGTAATTCCTCCAGCTTCTCTAGAGGTTACTTTAGTTTTACGTATCGCATCTAATAAAGATGTTTTTCCGTGGTCAACATGACCCATAACTGTAACTACAGGAGACCTTGGTTTTAAATCTTCAGGTCTGTCAGGCTCTATTTCAATATCATCAATAACATCGTCCATAGTTACATCTTCCAATGGCTCAACTTCAACACCAAATTCTGAAGCTATAATTTGGGCTGTATCATAGTCCAATTCTTGGTTAATAGTTGCCATTATACCTAAACCAATAAGCTTTGTAATTATTTCACTAACATTTTTATCCATAATTTCAGCTAATTCTTTTACTGTTACTTTGCTTTTTAATTGTATCACTCGCTCACCTTTACTTTCTACCCTATCGTCATAATTATCTGCCATAGAATTTTTATTTCTTTTGTTTTTATTTTTATTTCTCTTCTCTTTTTTATTCCTTGTATTAACTATAATATCTTCTTTATTATCTAATGTTTCTAATTTATTTTCATCATGTTGTTCTTGATTAGGTGGCTTTTCTTTTGTATTAGATATTGTCTTTGGTTTACTTTCCTCAGTAAATAATTCAATTAGTATATTTGCATTTTCATCTTCTAATGTACTCATATGGCTATTTACTTCAATAGATAACTCCTTTAACTTTTCGATCAATTCCTTACTACTAATTTCTAACTCTTTTGCCAATTGATATACCCTTATCTTTGACAAATAAATCACCCCCTAATTATTTTCTCTAAAGCAATTCATCTAAATATTTTAATATTTTTTCAGCAAAACCTTTATCTATAACACCTATAATTGTTCTAGAAGTTTTTCCGATAGTATTACCCAATTCTTCTTTTTGTTGCCAAAAACGAATTGGGATATCCCGATAGGCTGCTTTGTCTTTAAATTTTTTTTTAGTATTTTCTGAAGCATCTTCAGCTAGTATTATTAAATGAATAGCATTCTTTTTTAAGTAATTAATGCAAGTTTCATCACCAGATACAATATTTCCAGATTTCGCAGCCAAGGTTAATAAATTTTTAATTTTTATATTCATTTATAACAAGCTCCTTTATGAGATCTTCATATATCTCTTCAGGAATATTTGACTGAAAAGCTCTATTAAAGGCCTTTGTTTTTTTAGCTTTATCAAAGCATTCTTTAGAGTTACAAATATATGCTCCTCTTCCTTGAGCTCTTCCAATAGTATCCACACTTATACTGCCTTGTGAATTATGAACTACTCTTAATAGCTCCTTTTTAGGTTTCATTTCATTACATCCTAAACATTTTCTTAAAGGAATCTTCTTGTTTTTCATTTAATCACCTCAATTAACCATTGACTTGACTTTCACTCTTTATATCAATTTTCCATCCTGTTAGCTTTGCAGCAAGTCTAGCATTTTGACCTTCTTTGCCAATAGCTAAAGAAAGTTGATAATCAGGAACAATAACTTTTGCTGTCTTTTCTTCAATATTAACTTCGCATTGTAATACCTTTGCAGGACTTAATGAGCTAGAAATAAATTCTCTAGGATCTTCACTATACTTAATTATATCAATTTTTTCACCTTTTAACTCATCTACTATAGTCTGCACCCTTGCTCCTTTAGGTCCTACACAGGCACCAACTGCATCCACATTTGAATCCTTAGAATCAACTGCTATTTTAGCACGTGAGCCTGCCTCTCTTGAAATACTCTTTATTTCTACAGTCCCATCATGAATTTCAGGCACTTCAAGCTCAAATAAACGCTTTACTAACCCAGGGTGAGTTCTGGATAAGAGTATTTGTGGACCTTTTGTGGTCTTCTTAACTTCTACTATATAGCATTTAATTCTATCCCCGTGTTGATATTCCTCATTTGGAATTTGTTCACCAGGTCCTAAAATTGCTTCTGTTCTACCTAAGCTAATATAAACATTACCTTTTGCAACTCTAGAAACTTCTCCAGTAATAATCTCTGATTCCCGATTTATAAATTCTTCATAAACAATACCTCTTTCAGCTTCTCTAATTCTTTGTACAACCACTTGCTTAGCTGTTTGAGCCGCTATTCGTCCAAAGTTTCTAGGAGTAACTTCACTCTCGAAAATATCTCCAATCGCATATTTTGAATTGATTTTCTTAGCATCCTCGATATCAATTTCTAATAAATCATCTATTACGTCATCAGTTATCTTTTTTTGAGCGTATACATGAACCTCACCGTTATCCCGATTAATTTCAACTCTTACATTTTGAGCAGAACCAAAATTTCTTTTATAACTAGAAATTAAAGCAGCCTCCACTGCATCAATTAAAATATCTTTAGAAATACCTTTGTCTTTTTCAATCTGCTCAAGAGCCTCTGTAAACTCAGCATTCATCCCTACTAACCTCCCTAAAATTTAATAGCCAATCTTGTTAAAGCTACCTTATCCTTAGGCAACTCTACTAATCCAACATTAGCCACATTGACTTTAATAATATTATTCTCTAACCCTACTAACTCACCCTCTATAATCTTGTTTCCATTTAATGGTTCATATAGTTTCACTTCTACTATCTCACCTTTGAAACGAATAAAATCAGCCTCTTTTTTTAATGGTCTATCAAGTCCTGGTGATGATACTTCTAAGAAATAATTCTCTTTTATAGGATCTTCTCTATCAAGTTCATCGCTTAGCTGCTCACTAACCTTTTGGCAGTCATCCAATGTAATACCACCGGGTTTATCTATATATATTCTTAAATACCAATTAGAGCCTTCTTTTTTATATTCTAAATCTACTAATTCAAATTGTTCATTTTCTATAATTGGTATTACTAATTTTTCTGCAATCTTTTCAACACGATTTTTTGCCATTATATACCTCCTATATTCAGTTTTTATTGTAGTTTTTGTTATTTATTTAAACTTTATACCACTATATGCATACTATATAATAGAAAGAGTGGGAAACTCCCACTCTTTCAAGAATATCATATGTTGTTTGTTACAGTATAACACATATGGTAAAATCATGCAAGTGAAAACAATGAGAGTTGATTAGTTTCGGGTAAATCCTTAATACAACCATGACTAACTAACATTTCTATAACAGTTTTTGTAACTTTCGTTCTATTCCTTAAATCTTCTAATGATATAAATTCTCCTTCTTGTCTGGCATCAACTATACTTTTTGCAGCATTTTGCCCTACTCCTTGCAAACCCTTTAAAGGAGGTAATAATTTTCCATCAACTATCATAAACCTATCTGCATCTGAGAGATATAAATCTACAGGTAATAGATGAATTCCTCTACAGTACATTTCTAAAGCTACTTCTAATACAGTTAGAAAGTTTTTCTCTTTTGCAGTTAGATCATTTCCAATAGACTCCAATTCTTTTATCTTAAGTCTAATAGCATCTTCTCCTTTTATAATAAAATCTGCGTCAAAATCTTCTGCCTTTGTAGTAAAATAAGTAGCATAAAATGCTTCTGGATAATTAACTTTGAAATATGCTATTCTGAAAGACATCATAACATATGCAGCGGCATGAGCTTTAGGGAACATATACTTAATTTTATTACAAGAGTCAATATACCAGTCTGGCACATTATGCTCTTTCATTTCCTGCTCATTCTCTGGAGTTAATCCTTTACCTTTTCTTACATTCTCCATGATTTTAAATGAGGTTTTTGGAGGTAACCCTTTTAAAATTAAATAGTTCATAATGTCATCTCTAGTGGAAATAACATCCTTTAATTCGGCAATATTGTTTCGTACTAAATCTTGTGCATTATTAAGCCAAACATCTGTACCGTGAGATAATCCACTTATACGAACTAGTTCGGCAAAAGTTTTAGGTTGGGTGTCAATTAACATCTGTCTAACAAATTTAGTTCCAAACTCAGGTATACCTAATGTACCAACTTCACATTCAATTTCCTCTGATGAAATTCCTAGAGGCTCAGTACTAGTAAAAATACCAATTGTCTTTTTATCATCTAAAGGAATCTTCTGAGCATTCATATCAGTTAAATCCTCAAGCATTTTTATTATTGTTGGAACATCATGACCTAATATATCTAATTTTAATAACCGCCCACTAATTGAATGATAGTCAAAATGAGTTGTAATTACCCCAGATTTCGAATCATTGGCAGGATATTGAATAGGGCAGAACTTATGTATATCATATGCCGCAGGTACAATCATAACGCCACCAGGATGTTGTCCAGAAGTTCTTTTGATTCCAGTACATCCTGCGGTTAATCTATTTATTTCAGCCATATTATAATGTAATTGTTTCTCATCAATATATTTCCTTACAAAGCCATAGGCTGTTTTGTCAGCAACAGTTCCTATTGTTCCCGCTCGATAAACCTTACCTTTACCAAAAAGCTCTTCTGTATATTTATGGGCTTCACTTTGATATTCTCCAGCAAAGTTTAAATCGATATCAGGCTCCTTGTCTCCCTCAAAGCCAAGAAAAACTTCGAATGGTATGTCGTGACCATCTTTAATAAGTATCTCTCCACATTTAGGACAATCTTTATCTGGTAAGTCAGCACCAGATCCAATAGATCCATCTAGTATAAACTCGGAGTATTTGCATTTTGGACATACATAGTGTGGCGGAAGTGGATTTACTTCTGTTATATCACTCATAGTAGCTGCAAAGGAAGAACCTACTGATCCTCTAGACCCTACCAAGTATCCATCACTTAAAGATTTTGCAACTAATTTATGTGCAATAATGTACATTACAGCATATCCATTATTAATTATTGAATTTAATTCTTTATCTAATCGATTTTTTACTAGTTCTGGTATATTCTTACCATAAATTCGCTCTGCCTTTTCATAGCACATTCTTCGTAGTTCTTCTTCAGATCCTTCAATTTCTGGTGGAAATGTGCCATCAGGAATTGGTAACATATGTTCAATCTCATCACAAATTTTGTTTGGGTATTGTATAACTACTTCTTCTGATTTAGCTTTGCCTAAATAAGAAAACTCTTCAATCATTTCATCGGTAGTTTTAAAGTATAGTGGAGCTTGATCATCAGCATCACTAAAGCCTTGCCCAGCCATTAATATCTTTCTAAATACACTATCTTTAGAATCAAGAAAATGTACATCACCTGTAGCTACAACAGGTAAGTTTAGCTTTTCACCTAATTCTACTATTCTTCTATTTAACTCTCTAAGATCATTATTATCTTTAGCAAGACCCTTTTCAATTAAAAATTTATTATTACCTATAGGCTGTATTTCCAAATAATCGTAGCGCTTAGCTATTTTCTCAATATACTCTACTGGCTTGTTAGAAAGAATACTTTGAAAAAGTTCACCTGCTTCACAAGCTGTGCCTAAAATAAGCCCTTCTCTATATTTATTTAATAAGCTTCTTGGTATACGAGGCCTTTTATAAAAATAGTTTAAATGGGATTCGGAAACAATCTTATATAGATTTTCTAAACCTGTATAGTTTTTTGCTAAAATAACAATGTGATAGGTTTTCAATGTCTTAAAATCAATCTTTGTACTTAAGTGAGTATTTATATCCTTTAAGGATACTATATTTCTTTCTTTCATCATTTCAATAAACTTTATAAACATTTCTGCTGTAGCCTTAGCATCATCTACAGCCCTATGATGATTCTCTAAAGATATATTTAACTCTTTAGCAATAACATTCAATCGATGTCTTTTTAGATTTGGCAAAAGAACACGTGCTAACTTTAAAGTATCAATAGTTATGTTGTTAAACTTCATATTATATCTATTAGCCTTATCTCTAATGAAGCCAGTATCAAAATCAGCATTATGTGCAACTACAGGACTATTTCCAATAAATTCTAAAAACTCTGGAAGAACTGTTGCTATAGTTGGTTTATCCTTTACCATATCATTAGTAATACCAGTTAATTCTACAATTTTTTCTGGAATACTTTTCTCAGGATTTATTAGAGCTGAGAAGCTATCAATAATCATATTGTTTTTTATTTTAACAGCTCCTATTTCTGTTATTTCATCATTTTTACTTGAAAGACCAGTAGTTTCAATATCAAAAATAACAAATTCATCATCTAAAGAATACTCTTCTTCTCCTTCTATCAAGTTTACTTCATCGTCTACCAAATATCCTTCCATTCCATATATTACTTTAACACCATATTTCTTACCTGCATCCATAGCCTCAGGAAAAGCCTGCACTACCCCGTGATCAGTTACAGCTATAGCTTTATGTCCCCACTTAGATGCCTTTTTGATTAGATCAGTAATACTAGCAGTACCGTCCATAGCTGACATTTGAGTATGTAAATGCAATTCAACTCTTTTGTTCTCATAGATATCATCTTTTTCTACTTTTTCTATTTGTATTGCATCAGTTAACATAATAATATTTTCTCTAATAAATTTATCATATACAACATCACCTCGGACTCTAACCACCTGTCCTTTGACGAACATTTCTTCTAAGGCAACTGTTTGATTTTTTCTTTCAAAAATTTTTGCTGTTATGGAGTTTGTATAATCTGTAATATTTATTATAGCCAGTTTTTTACCACCACTAAGTTCTTTAATTTCGATACTAAATATTTCTCCTTCTACAATAACTCTTCCAGAGTCAGTTCTAATATCAATAAGTTTACTAATCTCTCCAGAAAAATTTTTCCCTAATAAAACAGAAGAAGATAATGGAGATTTATGTTCAAAAATTTTGTCCTTTGATTGATCTTTATTTTGTACAGTATTATCCATTGGATTTTGTTTCTTAATTTGGCTAATTAGAGCTAAGTTTTCATTCTCTTTTTGTTGTTCATAGTCTTCTAGAACAAACTCTTTATTTACATTCGTATTTATATTACATTTAATAGATATTTTAAATTGCTTTAGAAAGTAATTTTCAATCTGTGAATCTACTCTTCTTTCCCTCATTTTTTTAGTAATAATACTAGAATTAAAAATGAGTTTTAGAGTAGAATCTGTAATTTCATTATTAATTACACCTTCAATTAAATTAAAAGAAGGAACATTTTTTTGTAAAATATATAGTATGTTCTTCCAATTCATATTAATTAACTCTTCTAAAGAGGTATATTCTACATCGTAGACAAAAAATACTTCCATACTAAAACCTAACTTTTCTTCTATGACCGTTTTTAACTGGTTTAAAGAATTATGTACATTTTCATGATCTAGTATTTCCTTACCAACTAAGTGAATCGAAATTTTTTTACTTTGCTTGAAGTATTGTACTTTCTCTATTAAACAAGATTCATAGGATGGATTTTGTGGTATTCCAAAACCATTTAAAAAATAATTAAAATTAAGACCTCCCAAAGGAGTCATAAAATCCCTCCCTTTTTTAATGTATCCAATATTTAATTATATCTTTGTACATTTTAATTCGCCAAATTGCTCCCTTGGCAAACCCTATTTTTTCTTCCTTTGTTGTATGAGTTACATTTTCTAATATTACATTTTCTACTCTAAGCTTATGCTTTCTAGTCAATTTAGAAAGAGCTACTTCTATTCCATAGCCTGTGATATCCAAATTCAAAATTTCATCAGCAAGATGTGTTTTTATTGCTCTTTGTCCTGACAAGTTAGGTGCAATATATTGTGCTAAATCTGTCACATATCTTCCAGACTTAAAAATCCCTATTGTCATATCAAAGTGCTCTTCCAATAATGGTAAAATTAATGATTTAATATGATTTGGAGTTAGACCTATTAAATCGGCATCTAATAGAACTATAATATCACTTTTATCTTTGCAGTATTTTATTCCTTCTTTAACTGCCGCAGTTTTTCCACTATTTTGAGGCATTTTTATTAAGTCAACATTATACTTAGATACAATATTAGAAGTCAAATCTTCCGAACCATCATCAACTACAATTATATTTGATAACATATCGGTCTTTAAAGCAGGATCAATTACCTTTTCAATTCTTTTTTCTTCATTGTAAGCAGGTATGATGGCAGTCACCTTCACAATGTTCCCTCCCACTACATCTTTTCAATTTCTTCTATCAATGTTGTTAAAATTTCTTCCTCTTTTATCTTTTTTATAATTTCTCCCTTTTTAAATAAAAGTGCTGATCCTGAGCCTCCTGCGATTCCAATATCAGCATCTCTAGCCTCTCCTGGACCATTAACTGCACATCCCATAACTGCAACCTTAATAGGCTTCTTTAGCTTCCCTAACTTTTCTTCTACTTGATTAGCTACATTTATTAAGTCTATTTGACATCTACCACAGGTAGGACAAGATATAATAGTTACTTCATTTTGAATTATTCCTAAGGATTTAAGAAGTTGTCTTCCAGTTCTAATTTCTTCTACTGGATCACCAGTTAAGGAAACCCGTATTGTATCACCTATTCCCATTAATAATAAAGCACCTATGCCTGCTGACGATTTAATTGTACCAGTCCATATTGTACCAGCTTCAGTAATTCCTAAATGTAGAGGGTAATCAACCTGCTCTGACATTAATTTGTAAGCATCTACAGTTAGCTTAACATCACTTGCTTTTAAAGATACTACAATATCTGTAAAGTCCATACCTTCTAAAATAGATATATGCCTTAGAGCACTTTCAACCATCCCCTCAGCAGTAGGATGTCCATATTTGTCTAATATAGATTTCTCTAATGAACCTGCATTTACACCAATTCTAATAGGTATGTTTTTTTCCTTAACTGCTCTAACTACCTCCTGAACCCTTGTAGTTTCACCGATATTTCCAGGGTTTAATCTCAAACCATCAACCCCCTGCTTAATAGATTCTAAGGCTAACCGATAATCAAAATGGATATCAGCCACAATAGGTATGTTGGTTTGAGATTTGATTTTATGTATAGATTGAGCAGACTCCATATTAGGAACAGCGATTCTAACAATATCACATCCTGCATTTTCCAATCGTCGTATTTCATTAACTGTACTAATAACATCTCTAGGGTCAGTTGTAGTCATAGACTGAACTGAAATTGGATTGTCACCACCGACATATACGTTTCCGCACTTAATAACCTTAGTTTTTCTTCTCATTTGTTCACCTTCTATGATTTTCAATATTTTTTATTATTAAATAGTTAATCTTGTATACTTGAAAATTTAATTATATACTTCCTCTAATTAAATTAACTAAATAGT
Organism: Alkaliphilus flagellatus; assembly: GCF_018919215.1. Taxonomy (NCBI): domain Bacteria; kingdom Bacillati; phylum Bacillota; class Clostridia; order Peptostreptococcales; family Natronincolaceae; genus Alkaliphilus; species Alkaliphilus flagellatus. Next base: position 179,681 of record NZ_JAHLQK010000005.1, on the reverse strand, counting down.
TTTAATATATCTTGATAAGTAACAAATAACATTAGAGTTATCAAAAGACCAAAACCTATTAAATGTATCATACCTTCTTTTTCAGGATCAACGGGTTTTCCTCTTAGCATTTCAACTAATAGAAATAAAATTCTACTTCCATCTAATGCAGGTATCGGTAATAGATTCATTAATCCTAAGTTTACACTTAACACAGCTGTCAAGTTAACTACATCTATCCATCCTGTTCTAGCCACCTGTCCTACTAAGTTTATAATTCCTACAGGTCCCATAATTTCCGCCGCAGCATTAGATTCTCTAGTAATCAATCCTTTTAGAAAACCTAATATACCAGTTGTTATAGCTTTTATTGCTACAAATCCATTTCGAATCGATGCACCTATAGATTTTTCTATAGTAGTTTTGATACCAATTGTTGCCCGATTAGTCTCTATATCCCTAGTAGGTTTTACAGTTTTCTCAATTTTATCACCATTTCTAACAATAGTAATATGTATCGAATTATCCTGTGATTTTCCGATAGTGTCTATAATATTTTGCCAAGTATCCATTTTTTCTCCATTAATAGAGTAAATAATATCTCCGCTCTGTATTCCAGCTGTTTGTGCAGGAGATTGATCCATAACCTCTTGTATTCTTGTAGTTGGTGCTCCTATTGAATAAAAAATAATTGAAAATAATGCTATAGCTAAAACAAAGTTCATAAAGGGTCCAGCAAAAATAACAGATATACGAGCTAAAACTGATTTGTTATTAAAGCTTCTTAAATCATCAGATTTTTCATCTTCACCTTCCATTCTAACATATCCACCAAGTGGTAAGGCTCGAATTGAATACGAAGTTTCACCTTTTTTAACTTGAATAAGCTTAGGCCCCATGCCTATAGCAAATTCATGAACTTTAATTCCTACTAGCTTTGCCACTGTAAAATGACCTAACTCATGAATCAAAACTAGTATACCAAAAACAATAATAGCCACTAAAGCAGTTGCCATAAAACCACCTTCCTATTTTAGTTGATTTTTAATCCAGCTTCTAACCCATTTATCCACTTCTAAAAGTTCATCAACGGTTTTATATGAAAATGGCTCATGTACCGACATTGCCTTTTCAATAAGCTCTGGTATATCATAAAATCTAATTTTATTTTTCAAGAAGTATTCAACTAAAACTTCATTTGCTCCATTTAATACGCATGGCATTGTTTTTCCTATTTTTAATGCTTCATAAGCTAAGGATAAACATGGAAATCTATTAGTATCTGGAGCCATGAAAGTTAATTCTTCTAATTTATTAAAGTCAAGTTTTTCAACATTGCTATTAATTCGTTCTGGATAAGAGAGTGCATATTGTATTGGTGTTCTCATATCTGGCAGTCCCATTTGACTAATGATTGAATTATCTTTATACTCAACCATTGAATGGATTATACTTTGTGGATGAACTATAACATCTATTTTATCCAGTTCTAAATTAAATAACCATCGTGCTTCAATTACTTCTAATCCCTTATTCATTAAAGTAGCAGAATCAATAGTAACTTTCTGTCCCATATTCCATGTTGGATGTCTTAAGGCATCTTCTGCACTTGCTTTTTCTATTTCTTCCTTTGTCCAGTCTCTAAAAGAGCCACCTGAAGCAGTTAAAATAATTCTTGATATATTTTTTATATCTTCTCCTTGTAGACATTGAAAAATAGCAGAATGTTCACTATCTACTGGAATTATTTCAACCCCGTATTTTTGAGCTTCATTCATAACTAACTCACCAGCTACAACTAAGGTTTCCTTATTAGCTAAAGCTATAGTCTTATTACATCTAATAGCCTCAAGTGTAGGTATCAATCCAATACTCCCCACAACTGATGTTACAACTATATTTGCTGAATTTAATGTAGCTACCTCAATTAATCCATCAATTCCAGAAACAATTTTAATCTTCCTACCGACTCTATTAGATAAAATTTCAGCTTTATCTTGATTAAAAATAGCAACGATTTCAGGATCAAATTCATATATCTGTTTCTCAACTTCATCAATATTCTCTAGTGCTGATAATCCGACAACCTTAAATCTTTCTCTATGGTTTTTTACAACATCAAGTGTCTGTTTTCCAATTGATCCAGTAGATCCTAATATACTAATATTTTTCAAATTATCACCTCATATGATTCAATAAAAATTCGTCTAATACTATCTCATCAATTCATGGTACACTTGAACTCTTAACCTTCATTTAAAATTCGAAGTGCTAAAAATACTACTGGCCTACTACTTCTTTAAAATCCTTAAATAATTAAAACATTTCATTTCTTAGACTACAAAATAAGCATGCTAGTATCATGCTTATTTATCTCCTGTTAATTACAAAATTTAAAATAAAATAAATTGTCGGAGCTGTAAAAAGTATGCTGTCAAAGCGATCTAATACTCCTCCATGCCCAGGTATAAGATTTCCAAAATCCTTGATACCAGTATGTCGTTTAATTAAAGAAGCACTTAAATCACCAACTTGCGCAACAATGCTACCAATAGCACCAATAAATGCAACAACAATTATATAGTCTTGTAAAAAGAAATATCCAAATAATACTGATATACTAATACTTCCTAAAACACCACCGATTGCTCCTGCAACAGTCTTTTTAGGACTAATTGATGGACACAATTTTCTTTTTCCAAAAAAGTATCCTGAAAAATATGCAAATGTATCTGTACCCCAAGCAGTGGTAAATACCAACCATATAACTATATTATTTGGTTGTTTACTAATAAGCAAAATACAGCTCAAAAGTAAAGGAACATAGGCTAACCCATATAATGTAACACTAATATCTAAAAAGTTATATTTGCCATATATTAATTGTATGCTATTTAATAGGAAAATTAAAATAAAAAATAATAAAAAAATATAGGATGGACTATAGGAAAAATTCACTAGTACGATTAAAGCTATAGAACCGAGGTATCCTATTACTTCAACAGGGAATAAAGATTTGTTCTTACATGCATTATAAAACTCTCTTAATCCAATTAATGATACAATTAAAATAGCAATAAATAAAGGCATACCTCCTATAAATATTATAGCTAATAAAAATGGTAATCCAATAATTGCACTAACTATTCTCTTGAGCATTTTATCACCCCTATATTCCACCAAATCTTCTTTTGCGATTTTGGTAATCAGATATTGCCATAAGTAAATGCTCTCCTCTGAAATCTGGCCAGTATACATCAGTAAACCAAAATTCTGAATATGCGCATTGCCATAACAAAAAGTTACTTAATCTGATTTCTCCACTTGTTCTAATTAATAATTCTGGATCAGGTACATTTGCAGTATATAGTAAAGAGCTAATTAATACCTCATCTATTTCATCTATTTGTATTTCATTGCTTTTAGCTTTTTCAGCAACTTTTTTTACAGCATTAATAATTTCTGAACGACCACCATAGTTCAAAGCTATATTAACACAAAGTCCATTATTATCCTTTGTTTTAATAGTCGCTTTGTTTATTTCTTCAATTACTTCATCATGAAGTTTATTAATATCTCCTATAGTTTGAATCTTAACATTATTATCATGTAGTTCTGTTATTTCTTTTCTTAAATACTCAATTAGAAGCTTCATTAATAATGAGACTTCGGATGCAGGTCTTTTCCAATTTTCTGTAGAAAAAGCATAAAGGGTTAAATGCTTTATTCCAATATTAGAAGCAGTCTTTATCACATCTCTTAAAGCTTCTACTCCAGCCCTATGTCCGAGATTTCTTGGTAACATACGCTCTGTTGCCCATCTACCATTTCCATCCATAATAATCGCTATATGCTTAGGTATTGAAGCCATATTGATATTAGATGGTATTTTATTGTTGTTAGAACTATTCCATAGATTTTTAAGCATTTTTCCACCCCAATCATTTTTAAACCCCCAGTTAGGGGGCTTAAAAATATGCTATGATTAATTGCAACTTATTATCTTTGTAAATTGTTTGTCTTACAATTCTTGCTTCCTCAGATTTCACATTTTTTTTCCCAAATGTTTCTCTAACAATAATTTCGTAATTATACTCCTTCAATATATGTAAACCTGATTCTAGTCTGTAACCTGTAACATCTGGAATATAATTCAAATTTATACCTCCATAATATCCTGTTCTTTCTTTTCAGTAAGTTCATCTACAATTTTAATAAATTTATCAGTTATTTTTTGAACTTCATCTTGTGCAGTTTTTAATTCGTCTTCAGTTAACTCATTATCTTTTTGCATTTTTTTCAAACGGTCATTTGTATTACGTCTTTCATTTCTTAAAACTATTTTACTATCTTCAGCTGTTTTTCTAGCCACTTTAGTGAGATCTTTTCTTCTTTCTTCTGTTAATTGAGGAATAACAATTCTAATAATTTTGCCATCATTAGAAGGGTTAACTCCTAAGTCTGATTGTAAAATAGCTTTTTCAATATTGTTGATAGATGATTGATCATATGGTTGTATTGTAATAATTCTTGGCTCAGGAGCCGTTACAGAAGCTATCTGCTTAATTGGAGTAGGTGTGCCATAATACTCTACAACAACCCTGTCTAACATTGATGGATTAGCTCGACCAGCTCTAATGCTTGCAAAATCCTCTTTAAGCGCATTAACAGTTTTCGTCATTTTGTCCTCAAGATTTTTATGAATTTCTAACTTCATTCTATCTCCTCCTTATAATAAATTTATATTAACTATAAATATATGTACCTATTTTCTCTCCACATATGACCTTCTTAATATTTTCAGGTTCTTCTAATCCAAAAACTTTAATCGGTATTCCATTATCCATACATAATGATGTTGCAGTCGAATCCATTACCTTTAGTCCCATCTTTAAGACATCTATATATGCTAATTCATCAAATTTCGTAGCGGTTTTATCAAGACATGGATCAGCAGAATATACTCCATCTACCTTTTTAGCTAATAAGATTACTTCGGCTTCAATTTCAGCAGCCCGTAGAGCTGCTGTAGTGTCTGTGGAAAAATATGGGTTTCCTGTGCCAGCAGCAAATATAACTACACGATTTTTTTCAAGATGTCTAACAGCTCTTCTTCTAATATATGGTTCTGCTATTTGTCTCATTTCTATAGCACTCTGAACTCTTGTTAATACACCTAAATTTTCTAATGAATCTTGAAGAGCAAGGGCATTAATGACAGTTGCCATCATTCCCATATAATCAGCAGTAGTTCTATCCATACCTTCACCAGTTCGACCTCGCCAGTAGTTTCCACCGCCAACTACTATAGCTACCTGAACTCCCATATTCACAATATCTTTAATCTGAGCAGCAATACTGCTAACTATATTCGAATCTAAACCAAAGCCCTTATCTCCAGCTAAAGCTTCTCCACTTAATTTTAATAGAACTCTTTTGTATTGAGGTTGTAACACACTCAGTCCTCCTTCACACATTAATATTCGCCAACTGCAACAAAAAACCTTCATTTTACAATAAAAATATTTAATTTATATGACTAATTATTGTAAAAGAGAACACATCTGTGTTCTCTTTTATACAAATATACAAAAAATAATTACTTATTACCTATCTGCTTAGCAACTTCTTCTGCAAAATTCTCTTCTTTCTTTTCTATTCCTTCGCCTACTTCATATCTTGTAAATCTTCTAATAGTGATATTTTCTCCGATTTTAGATATTTTTTCTGTTAATAATTCCCCAATTGTAATATCAGGATTCTTAACAAATGGTTGCTCTAATAAACATATCTCTTTGTAAAATTTTTCAATTCTTCCTTCAACCATCTTATCAACAATTTTTTCTGGTTTACCTTCATTTAATGCTTGTTTCTTTAAAATTTCCTTCTCTTTTTCAATCATTTCTTGATCTACTTGATCACGGCTTACGTATTGAGGATTTGCAGCTGCAACTTGAAGAGCAACATCTTTTACAAAATCTTTAAATTCTTGATTTTTAGCAACAAAGTCAGTTTCAGAGTTAACTTCAACTAATACTCCAATTCTACCTCCGTGTATGTAAGCTTCAACTAAACCTTCAGCTGCTATTCTACCTGCTTTTTTAGCAACAGCAGCTAGACCTTTTTCCCTAAGAACTTCAACTGCCTTGTCCATATTCCCATCTGTCTCAGTTAGTGCCTTTTTGCAATCCATCATACCAGCACCTGTTTTTTCTCTTAATTCTTTAACCATTGCTGCAGTTATACTCATATCTAACTCCTCCTAGCATATTATTAAAGGTAAGGAGTAAGGGAAAATCCCTTGTAGCCCTTACCTTCTATAACTTAGTTGTTTTATATTATTTTATGCCTCTGTTTGAACCCCTTGTTTTCCTTCAATTACAGCGTTTGCCATAGTAGCAGTAAGTAATTTAACAGCTCTTATAGCATCATCATTCCCAGGAATAACATAGTCTACTTCATCTGGATCACAGTTTGTATCAACAATTGAAATAACAGGAATTCCTAGAGTATGAGCCTCTTGGATAGCAATTCTTTCTTTTCTAGGGTCTACTACAAATAAAGCATCTGGCATCTCAGTCATGTCTTTAATACCACCTAAAAACTTTTCAAGTTTTTCTTGCTCATGACGAAGCTTAATAACTTCTTTTTTAGGTAATACTTCGAATATTCCATCTTCTTCCATTTTTTCTAATTCATGAAGACGTTCAATTCTCTTCTTGATAGTTTTAAAGTTAGTTAACATTCCACCCAACCATCTTTGGTTAACATAGAACATTCCACTTCTCTTAGCTTCTTCTTCAATAGCTTCTTGCGCTTGCTTTTTAGTTCCTACAAATAAAATTGTTCCTCCTTCAGAAGCAATTTCCTTCATAGCACTATAAGCTTCTTCTACTTTTTTTACAGTTTTTTGAAGGTCTATAATATATATTCCATTTCTTTCTGTAAAAATGTACTCACCCATTTTAGGGTTCCATCTTCTAGTTTGGTGTCCAAAGTGAACCCCAGCTTCTAATAATTGTTTCATTGAGATTACTGACATGTTACTACCTCCTTAGTTTTTCCTCCATCTTAATCATTTCTACTTAGGACCATTTAGGCACTACTAAGTAGATTATAAGATGTGTGTTATCTCACCTTAAATATTCTAACATAGAGACCAGTATGAATCAATAGTTTATTTTAAAAATTGTATTTTCTGCTATATTATTTCCTTTTTTTTCTTAACTATTCATGCGATACTTATTATTTGGTCAGATACCTATCATAATATATATACTTTTTAGTATTTATATCTTTATCAAAAACTTCACTTTATTTAACTAATTTTATTACCATATCTATTTCTCTTATACTCTTATTTAAAACTTTAGCTATTTCTTCTTTAGATATACCTTTTTCATATAAATCAATAATAGTACTATTTTTTTCTTTAAATAAGTTATAGTTTAATACAGGCTTAAAACTGTTATTTTTTAGATTATTTTGATTAATTAAATTATTATTTTTTCTATGCTCTTCTATTATCCTATTATTCTCTTGCTTCAATATCAAAACTTCCTGTTCCAATCTCTTTATTCTTTCGACTATAATTTCATTTTCTACTTTAGATCCTTTATTTATTTCTGAACTATATTTTCCTTCTTTTTTATAGAATTCAAGTTTATTATAATTTCTCTTATTTTTAAGTATAAAAGATATAAATAACGGCACTATTAATACAATCCCGCCTACTAATAATAAAATATTGCTTCTTTCCATAATACACCTCTTTTGTTTTCATTAATATATTTTAACAAAAACAGATTAACTAAATTAAAATTACTTTTCATATGGGCCGATTGAGACGTCACCATCTTTTACATATAAGGTACAATTTGATAATTCATCGTAAATTTGTCGAGAGCTACTGCCTATAGTTACCTTTACACCAGTATAAATAGTTGTTACAACATGAATTTTACCGTTATTTGGCTCCTTGAATCTTGCTGATAATTCTTGCAATTCTTTAGTAACATCGTCATACTTAGCATTTAAAACCTTATATGTCTTTAATGATTTAACTAATAATTCTTGCTTTTCATTAGTCAACTGCTGTTTTTTCGATATTTTATTTAATAGTTCAATAGCTTTTTTGGAATTATCAATGTTTTTCTCAATATCTAGCATTTCAACTTTAAGTTGTTCATAATATTTTTTTTCCTCAGGATCAATTCCAACTTCTATTCTAGTAATAGTTCCCATATTAGATCCTACTACATTAGCCCTTACTTCCTTACCAGCTTTTATATCTCCACCAACAATCAAGCCTTTTTTGCCCGAAACTATAATTTTTCCCTTAGTAGTAACATCACTGTGTAATATAGCATCTGACACAACATTGCCGCCACATTTTACTCTTACATTTTCAAGGTATTTTGCGTTTAAATTTCCAGAACATTGTAGATAAGCTTGGTTATTGCCTTGTACTCCTCTGTGAATAATAATATTTCCTTTAGAAATTAAGGTAGCACCTTCTACTACTCCCCAAATTTCAATATCTCCTTCTGCTTCAACCTTAAACCCTGACTGTACATTTCCCTTAATATTAATTTTACCATTAAATTGGATATTGCCTGTTTCGTTATCTATATCCCCATTGATATTTATAACTTCATCTACATATATAGTACCATCTATGAAATGTACCTCTCCGTCTTTAGCAGCATAAATTTTCAAACCATCTTCACTTTCTACTACATTTTTTCCCTTTTTTATAAGAACTTCTTTACCGTTTTTAGCAACTATTTCATTTCCATAGACATCCATCCCATTTATACCTTCAGTAGGAGGAATGATTTCTATAAGTAAAGTACCTGCATTCACATTCCGTATTCTATTCAAGTTTTTATAATCAATTCTTCCATCTTCATCAATAATTGTATTTCTACTTTCTGTTTCATCATTAAAAGGATAAATAATTTGTCCATCTTCTCCGCTTATAGCTGCCTTACCTTGTGCTATTAAAATAGATTGATTAAATACTTGTCTATTAACTACTTCTTCTATTTTTTTATTGATAATTCCAAATTTAATATTATTTTTATTTAAGTTGTCTACAATTTCAGTAGCAGATAATATTTTCCCGCCACTTGGCTCTGTCAGTAATATTGTTACTTCTAGTTTATTTTTAGACACATCTATTTGCAAACTGCTATCAATTAAAAATTCATCTTGAGAAGGTGCAATTTTCTCCGGATCGCCATTTTTATTTTCTAAACACCGAGCGATTTTCTCATAATCATAGTCTTTTACATATTTTTTAGTTAAGAAATCTAATATATTTCCTATACCAACTTTTGATGGTATCTCTGTAATAGTGAGATAAACTCCATCTGGACGATAATCTAGGTAAAATTCACTTTTTTTTGTATCATTTATATTTTTGTCCGATTGTATATCGGTGTCATAACTAATTGATATAGGCGTTATTTTTAATTTAAATAATCCTTTTTTAAATAAAAAACCTTTCTTTTCATCTAAAACTTCGACTTTAACTTGATCATCTGTTAAGTTTAAACTTTTTAATCCTTTAGTTAAAGCATCATTATAAGTCTCACCTTCAACAACAATATACTCATTTGTCATGATTCTCCCCCTTTGATCATGCGCTATTTTACGGTTAATTTAGATTTTAATCTTGAGATGGCTTTAGAGTGTAATTGAGACACTCTTGATTCGGATATTTCTAGTACCTGTCCTATTTCTTTATATGTTAAATTATTATAATAATATAGCGATATAACCTGTTTCTCACGTTCAGGTAATTGTACTATATTATTTTTGAGAGTATCATATGTCTCTTGGCTACACACTAACTCTTCAGGTAATTGTTTTTCATTTTCTATTTTTCCTAATGTATATCCTTCGAAAACAGCCTCCTCTAATGAGATTACATTAAAGGAGGCTGTTTGTAGCATAATTTCTTGTAGCTCCTTAACCGTAATCCTCAATTCTCTTGCTACCTCTAAGTCAGAAACTGATCGTCCTAGTTGGTTTTCCAATCTACAATAAGCATCTTCAACTTGCTTGGATTTCTGTCTAGCAGATCTTGGAACCCAATCTAAGTTTCTTAAATGATCAATGATCGCTCCCCTTATACGTATTTGTGCGTATGTTTCAAACTTAACTTGTTTATCTAAATCAAATTTTTCTATAGCATCTATTAAGCCAAAAATACCGTAGCTAACTAAGTCATCATATTCTATATTTGTGCCATAAGATGTATATAATCGGCCAGCAATAACTTTTACTAGTCTAACATACTCTTCTATGAGTAATGTTTTCGCTTGTATATCATTATTCTGTTTGTAATTATGCCATAGGGTTCTATGCTCCATTTTCAAACCTCCTGGCTTTATTTATTGTTATAATAAGAATATTAAATTTCATGTACACCATGTCCTATAGTTTTAATAATAAGTTTTCCATTATTAGAATAAAATTCAATAGTTCGACCATAATTTCCACCAGTATCCTCTGCAATTATAGGTATATTTAGTAATTGTAATATTTCCTTAGTGGCTAATACATTTCGTTCACCTATTTTCATTATTTCATTATTAGTTTGAAATGAAAACATTTGACTACCTCCAGCGATTTTTGCTGTAATTCTAGACTTATTGCAACCTCTTTCCATCATTTTATCAAGTAATAATTGTATACCAGTGTCCGCAAACTTAGCTTTGTTCTCATTATTTTTAATATGTTTGCTGCTTGGTAACATAATATGAACTAAACCAGCAGTTTTAATGGCTTTGTCATATAGAATAATACCTACACAAGATCCTAGTCCTAGAGTTGTAATGACCCCCGGATCTTGAACTATATTCATATCAGCCATACCAACCTTAGTAATCGTTTGCATTTAAATATACACTCCTAGACTATTTAATAGAGTTTTGAAAGATTTAGCTTCTGGAATGAGAAAAAAATTACCTTTTACTGTGTCGTTACCATCTTGGAGTATTGTTTCAATTAATAAAACTTTATCTCCCATATATCCAAATTGTATTGCGGGTACACTGATTATTGCCCCTGCCATGTCTATACATAATGATGGAATAGATATTTTAATGTTTAAATTAGTTAAAGATGACAGTGAAGATATATAGGCTCCAGATAAAATATTTCCTATTTCCTGTAGAGCCGAATGATCCATTTCATCTAATTCATTGCTAGGATCTTCCCTACCCATTAAAATATTTGTTAAAACCTTTGCAGATCTTAAGTCAAGTAAAAACATAATATTACCTTCAATATCACCCTCAACTTCAAAATAAACACCAGATACAACAATTTCTTCTCCGCCTAAAACTGCACTTACGTCATTAAAATCTAAAATTTTTACAGATGGTACATTCATATCTATTCTTTTATTAATCAATCCAGCTAAGGCTGTAGCTGCATTTCCAGCACCAATATTACCAATTTCTCTTAATACATCTAAATGCAAATTATTTAAGTCCTCTATTGATAAATCCAATAATATTCCCCCTTACCCAGTAATATTATTTATTAGAAGTTTAGGAATATCTACTATAATGATCATTCTTTCATCAAACTTACCAATGCCCTGAATATAGTCATCCTCAAAGGAACTTATTAGATCATAGGCTTTATCAATTTGGTTCGTATCCAATGTAACAACCTCAGAACATGAATCTACTAGTATCCCTACATTCATCTCTTCAAAAGAAAGTACAATAATCCTATTTTCATCTGTGTTACTAACATTTTCTAACTGAAATCTCCTTCGAAGATCTACTACTGGTATAACCTCTCCCCTTAAATTTATTACTCCACTTATGTAGTATGGCGCACTAGGAACTCTAGTTATTTCAGTAAGTTTTTCAATTGTTTCGACATACTCAATTAATAATCCATAGCTCTCATTATTTAACTTAAATACAACATATTGATTTATCGAACTCATATTATTCACCCCTTGAAAAATTATCCTTTATTAGACTATAAGAATTAAAAGAAAGAATTAGTATCTACAATTAAAGCTACTGATCCATTACCTAAAATTGTAGCGCCTGCAATTGACCGAATTGTTGAAAGATATTTACCTAATGATTTTATCACAATCTCCTGTTGTCCTATTAGCTTGTCTACAATTAGGCCTGCATCCTTATCTCCCTTTTTTACGATAACTACAATTACATCCTCATCAAAATTATCACTATCAATATCACTATTCGTATTAGGTACATTCAGTAACTCAGAAAGTCTTAATATAGGTAATGTTGAATCTCTATATAAAACAACTTCGTTTTTTTGAACTCTACGAATACTACTTTTTTCTATAGTTGTAATTTCTTTTATTGAATTTAAAGGTATAGCATACTTTTCTGACCCAACTACAACTAACAATGCTTGAATTATAGCTAGTGTAAGGGGAAGTCTAATAATAAACTTTGTTCCTTTTCCTAAAGTTGTATCTGCTTCAACGATTCCACCTAAGGACTCTATTTTCGTTTTAACTACATCAAGTCCCACGCCACGTCCAGAAATATCCGATATTTTATCAGCCGTGCTAAATCCTGGACTAAATAATAGCTGTATAAGTTCTTTATTGTCCATTAATTGTGTATCCTGAGTTGTAATTATTCCTCTCTCAATTGCTTTATTTTTTACTTTCTCAATATTTATTCCGCTACCATCATCTTCTACTTCAATTACTACACTGTTACCATCAGGATATGCGGAAAGTTTAACGGTTCCAGTTCTTTGTTTTCCTAACTCTAGTCTTTTATCGATCTCTTCAATACCATGATCAATGGAGTTACGTATTAAATGAATAAGAGGATCCCCTATTTCGTCAATTACAGTACGATCTACCTCAGTTTCTTCCCCCGACAAAATCAATGTTATATCTTTTCCTAAATCCTTAGATAGATCTCTTACCATTCGAGGGAAACGATTAAATACTCTTTCAATCGGAACCATTCTTACTTTCATTACTGCATCATGTAAGTTTGTTGTTATCCTTTCGAGGTATTCAATAGCTTCACTCGTATTTTGTCTACCTCTTTCATCTCCAGCATCTTCTAATCGGGTCTTTATTATAATAAGCTCACTAACTAAGTTCATTAAGTTATCTAAACGATCTATATCAACCCTTACAGTTTTACTTGTTTTTGATTTTTTATTTTTCGCTTCTTCATTTTCTTGCTGCTTATTTTCCTCTACTACTTGTATCTTGTCAGTATTATTAACAACATCATTTTTTTGAGATATATCAATATTTTCTGATAGCACTGGACTTATTTCTATAGATTCAACTTCAGATATAGAACTTAGTTCCTTTCTAATAAACTCCTCATTGTGTTTTGTTATTAATACTAATTCAAAAGATAGATCAAATTTTTCATCTTCAATCTCTTCTATACTAGGATTAGATTGAACTATATCTGAAAATTTTTCAAGTGTACTTATAATTATATAAGCTCTTGCTGACTTTAACATACAATTACCATCTAATGTTATTTTTATTAAGTTAACATTAAGTCCATCTTTTATAGCTGTAGAAACAACATTACTCAGATATTCATTGAATTCAATAGTTGATTTTATTGTTTTGTTAGCATTAAGTTTTATTTTCTTTTCATCTTGATCTTTATCATTAGCATTTATATCAACTAGTTTAGATATTTGCAACTTATCAATCAATTCTAATGCAGAATCATTTCCTTCTTCACTATTGGCTTCAACATTATTTATATACCCTTCCAATCTATCAAAACATTCAAATAAGAGATCTGTTATTTCTGTGTTGACTTTCATATTTCCTCTTCGGATATAATCTAAAACATTTTCCATCTCGTGAGTCAAATGTGCAATATTATTGAAGCCCATAGTTGCAGACATACCTTTTAATGTATGAGCTACCCTAAAAATCTCATTTAATGTATTTGTATCTTCGGGATGATTTTCTAAATACAATAAATTCGAATTCATGTTTTGTAAATGCTCCTTTGATTCTTCAATAAATATTTCTAAATATTGATTTATATCCATAGAATTACACTCCCAACTTTTTTAATATATAGTTTGTAATTTCATGTAATGGAACAATGTCATCTACAACTCCCATATTTACTGCACTTTTTGGCATACCATAAACTACACTCGTATCTTCATCCTGTGCAATAACATAACAGTCCGTATTATCTTTAAGTTCCTTTACACCATTTGAACCATCTGCTCCCATTCCAGTCATAATAACAGCAATAATATTTTCATCAATATTATTCGCAACAGATTTAAATAGTGCATCGACCGATGGTCTGTGTCCTGAAACGGGTTCTTCCTGTGATAGTTTAATAAAAATATCACTGTTAGACTTTGTTTTTATCTCCAAATGATAATTCCCTGGTGCAATATAGGCATAGCCAGGGAGAATTTTTTCATCATCCTCGGCTTCCTTTACAGCAATATTTGACATACTATTTAATCTTTCAGCTAAAGATTTTGTAAAGCCTGGTGGCATATGTTGAACAATTAAAATACTTGCTGGAATATCTTTAGGCATTAATGGAAGTACATGTTGCAAGGCTCTAGGCCCTCCAGTAGAAGTCCCTATAACAATAAAATAATGTTTGTCTTTTCTATTGTGAGTAGATGTTTTGTTGGAGTTTTGAATTAATTCTAATTTATTGTTTTTTACAGATTGCTTTCTATTCTTAAAAGTCAAATCTACTTTTGAAGCAATATTAATTTTATTAACTAATTCTTTTTTAAGATCATCTATATTAATTCTAAAAACACTAGAAGGCTTTTGAACAAAATCGACAGCTCCAATATCTAAACAAGTTAAAGTTGCCTCTGCACCATCTGACGTTAAACTACTTAGCATTATTACCGGAACTGGATTAGTCTTCATAATTTCTTTTAGGGCATCTATTCCATTTAAAATAGGCATTTCAATATCCATAGTAACTACATCAGGCTTTAAAAGTTGTATAAGTCTTATAGCTTCTACTCCATTTTTAGCCATGCCTATTACTTCTACTGTTTCATTACTACTTAATATATCTGCTAAGATTTTTCTCATAAAAGCAGAATCATCTACAACAAGCACCTTAACTTTTTTATTGTTAGAACTCATTCTATATCAATCCTTTTTTACGCATTAATCTTTGTTTCTCAAAAATAAAACTAAATATTCTATCTGTGCCTGTTTCGTTAGTTTCTTTAAATTTAATTCCTATTTCATAAAGATTATTATCTAAATCTTTAGTAATACGAATTACTTCTCCGTCCATAGTAATTACCTGATCTTCATCAAGATAAATGTCAATTGTAATATTGTCTGACTTTTCCACTTCATTTTTACAAGCAATTTTAACTCCACCACCACTTAAATCCTTAGTGACACATTCGAACTCAAGAATTTTATCATTTTTATGTTTTTTTAAGATAGCATCAGTAACGATGGGTAGCCTATAATAATTTCTTCTTTGAATCTTTTGTACATCTCCTATAAGCTTAAGTACAAAGGTTACGATATTTGATTCTATTTTTTTTATTACTTTCGCATCAAATTGGTATACTCCTTTTTTACGATAAAAAAACATAGTAATTTTTTGTCCTTCATAGAGGGAGTATCTTTTTCCTCTATAAATTGGAGATGAAATATGTAAACAATTATCATTTATATCTATATCAATAAGTTGAGTATTAAGCATATTGTTTTGTCCCTGATTAGTATCTTCATCACAAAACTCTACACTTAATTTATCTCCAATTTTCAACTCAGAGAATATATTCATATTAATCCTCCTATCTTAAAAAATTAACTAGCTTTTTAAAAAAGTTATCAAAAACATTGCTACTTTCAAATGTAACATCATTTACAAGTTTTATAGCAATATTTTTAATGTTTTTACTAGCAATGCTATTAGGATATTCCATTGTAAAAGGTCTTTGTTTTTTTACAGATCTACTAACACTATTATCATCAAAAATATGACCTAATTTTTCTAAATCCATTGATAGAAAACGTTTAGACGCATTGTTTAGTTTTTCAAAAGCAATATTACCTTCAGTTATATTCTCCACTCTGTTAACTATAACCTTTATTTTTTTATTTTTATCTTTTAAATTTATAGTTTTAATCATAGCATATGCATCTGTTATAGATGTTGGTTCAGGCGTAGTAACAATTATAATTTCTTGAGCTGAAAGAACAAAAGATAGAACTGAGTTAGATAAACCTGCTCCTGTATCAATCAAAATAATATCTGCGTAATTATTTATAGAGTTGAGTTTTTCAATTAACTGCTGTATAGATGCTAAAGACATATCTACTAACTCAAGGACTCCAGATCCACCAGATATAATCTTTATATCATTAGGGCCATTTATCATAACTTCATCTAAGGATTTATCATTATGAATAACGTCAAGTAAAGTATATTTAGGGACTGTTCCTAAAACTACATCAATATTAGCTAGGCCTAAATCTGCATCTATAATAACTACTCTATTATTTAATTTAGTCAATTCCATACCTAAATTAATTGTAAAGTTTGTTTTGCCAACCCCACCCTTTCCACTAGTAACACATATTATTCTAGCATCCTTAGTGATATTCTCATTATGTGCGGCAATTTGTTTAGAATACATTCTTCTACTATTAATTAACTCTCGCAATTTGGCGGCTTGGTCCATCTTATTATATCTCCTTCAGTAACATATCTAAAATTTTATTTGAAGTTACCACTTCAATATCATCAGGAACACTTTGTCCAGTAGTTACATAGGAAATATATTCAGGTTCTCTCATAGCAATATTTAAAATCGGTCCGTAGGTGCTAACTTCATCTAATTTTGTAAAAATAATTTTATAATCCTCTATAAAACTATATGTTTTTAAAATATCTTTTAAATCACTATTCTTAGTGGTCGAGCTAATTACTAAATAAACGCTTTTATTTTTTACTTCATTTAAAAGTAAAGCTAATTCATCTACATGTTCACTATTCTTATGACTTCTGCCAGCAGTATCAATCATGATTATATCGCTATTACTAAGACGTTCAAGAGCAGTATGAATTTCCTTAGGCGAATAAATTACTTCCAATGGAATATTTAAAATATCACTATAAACCTTCAATTGTTCTACAGCAGCTATCCGATATGTATCTGCACTTATTAATCCAACATTTAAACCTTTTTCCAAATTATAGTTTGCAGCAATTTTCGCAATTGTAGTTGTTTTACCTACACCTGTAGGACCGACAAAAAATATAACCTTTGAATTAAAGTCTATATTATTATTAATAGTTGTTGGTATAATCTGTGCCAGGATTTTTTTGATAGTTTCTTTATCTTTCAGTTCTAAATCATTAATATCAATATCGCAATTATTTAAAAGTTCATTAATTAATTCCTCATCTATTTCATTTTCACGCAACACGTTATATATGTAACTATTTTTTTTACTATTTAAGTCATCGGTTGCTTTTGATAAGTTAATACTTTGCATTTGGTTGACTACAGTACCTAGCATAGATTTAATATCATTTATTTCCATTTGTAGTTCCTTATCTTTAGACTTTAACGTTGCTCTTTCTCTTAGATTTATCTCTTGAGCCTTAGCCATATTGGTTATATTAGTCATTGTTGTAGCTATTTCATTTTCTTCAATTGCAGCTACCACTTCTACAACTGATTTTTTTAAGAAACCAAATATACCTTTGGGTTTAACTTTTCTCTGATGAAGAATTACAGCATTTGATCCTAACTCACTCTTTACTTTAGTTATAACGTCATGGTTATCAACACCATAAAATTTTTTTACTTTCATCTATATTCTCACCATCCCAACAGATTCGATTTCTACAGATGGATCAACTTCATTGTAAGATAAAACAACTAAGTCAGAAGTAAGTTGCTCCGTTAATCTCTTTAAATACAGCCTAACAATTGGAGCAGTAATAATAATAGGCTGTTCACCTAGATTAATTAATTTTTGTAATTGATAAGATAAATTGTTTAAAATCGATTGAATTAAATCTGGATCCATTGCAATATATGTACCTCTATCAGTTTGTTGAATAGATTCCATAATTTTTTGTTCTAGTTGCTGATCAACCGTTATTACTTTTGCAGGTTGGTTAGGTATAAATTGTTTAGTAATGGCTCTACTTAAAGCTTGTCTTACATACTCTGTGAGCATATCTGCGTCTCTAGTCATATTTGAATAATCCGCCAATGTTTCAAGAATAGTAACCATATCTCTTATTGAAACACCTTCTTTTAATAGATTATATAATACTTTTTGGATTTCTCCCAGACTCATTTGAGCAGGAATTAGCTCTTCTACTAAAGCAGGATGACTTTCTTTAACATTATCTATTAACTTTTTAACATCTTGTCTACCTAATAATTCGTAGGCATGTTTTTTAACTACTTCAGTCAAATGGGTTGCTATAATTGAAGGAGGATCTACCACGGTATATCCAAATATCTCTGCTTTTTCTCGTTCTTGCTCGTTTATCCATTTAGCTGGTAATCCAAAGGCTGGTTCCACCGTATCAATACCCTCTAGTTCACCATCAGCCATTCCTGGATTCATCGCTAAATAATGATCAAACATTATTTCACCTGACGTAATTTCAACACCTTTAATTTTTATTATATAATGATTAGGCTCTAATTGAATATTGTCTCTAAGCCTAAACATTGGAACTATAATTCCGAGTTCAAGAGCGCATTGTCTTCTAATCATAACTAAGCGATCAAAAAGATCTCCACCTTGGCTAGCATCGGCTAGTGGTATAATCCCGTATCCAAATTCCAACTCAATAGGGTCTACATTAAGCAAAGGTATAACATTTTCTGGTTTTCTTTTTTCATCCACTGTTTCGGTAATTTTATCTGGTACTACTTCTGTTTCAGCTTTGATTACAGCTTTTCTTAAATTCATACCTAGATATAAAAATAATAAAGCTAGTAATATAAATGGTACCCGTGGTAATCCTGCAATAGCAAATACAACTAAAACCCCAGAAATTATAAACATTATTTTATGATTATTAAATAACTGCTTAATTAAATCATTACCTAAGTTTCCTTCAGATGCAGCTCTTGTTACAACTATACCAGTAGCTGTCGAAATTAACAAAGCAGGAATTTGGCTAACCAGTCCATCCCCTACTGTTAATATAGTATACTTTTGAAGGGCCTCTCCAAAACTCAAATCGCCAGCTAACATACCTATTGCAAATCCTCCAATAATGTTAATGATAGTAATAATAATACCTGCAATAGAATCACCTTTAACAAACTTACTTGCTCCATCCATAGCTCCATAAAAATCAGATTCTCTTTGTACTTTCTTTCTTCTTTCCCTAGCTTCTTGATCATCTATAAGACCAGCATTAAGATCTGCATCTATCGCCATTTGTTTTCCAGGCATTGCATCTAATGTAAATCTAGCTGCCACCTCTGAAACTCTTTCAGAGCCCTTAGTGATTACCATAAATTGTATAATTATTATTATTAAAAATATTACAAATCCAACAACTGCATTTCCTTGCATAACAAAGCTACCAAAAGTATCAATTAATCCACCAGCAGAGCCAGTAGATAATATATATCTAGTAGTAGTAACATTGAGGGCTAATCTAAATAAGGTAGTAATTAACAAAAGAGATGGAAAAATTGAAAATTCCAAAGCTTCTTCTGTGTACATAGCTTTAATCAAAATCAACAAGGATAGAGAAATATTAAAACTTAACAAAACATCAAGAGCACCTAGTGGAACAGGTATAATAATAATTACTATAATAGCTATTATTGCAAGTGTAACTACAATGTCTCCATACTTCTTCATGTTCTCTCCCCTATTCAATCTTATTATTAATACGATAAACGTAAGCTAATACTTCCGCAACAGCCTGATAAAGCTCAGGTGGTACAAATTGCCCTATATCTACGCTATCATATAAGGTTCTAGCCAATGGCTTATTCTCAACAATTGGAATGTTATTTTCTAAAGCAATTTTCTTAATATTTTGTGCTATAAGGTCTTGCCCCTTTGCAATAACCCTTGGAGCATCAAATTCTTTAGGATTATATTTAATTCCGATGGCAAAGTGAGTAGGGTTTGTAATAATTACATCTGCCTTCGGAATATCTTGCATCATTCTTTGCATCGACATCTGTCTTTGCTTCTCTTTAATTTTTGATTTTATTTGTGGATTTCCTTCAGTTTGTTTATATTCTTCTTTAATTTCTTGTTTAGACATTTTTAAATTTTTATTATATTCATATCTTTGATAAAAATAATCTAAGGCGGCAAGTACAACTAATATTGATCCTGCTTTTATTCCAATACTTATTGACATCTTTAAAATTAATTTTAATATTGTTCCTATGTCCATTCCTATAGTCTCTAAAATAGTGACTATTTGTCCTTTAACGTAATTATAAGATATATAACCAATAACTATAATTCGAATCAGTGCCTTTAAAAGCTCTATAATAGACTTCATAGAAAACATTCGCTTAAATCCTTCAATTGGATTTATTTTTTTAATATCAATAGCTAAAGGTTTTGTGGTAAACAAAACTCCAACTTGTAGATAGCTTGCTGCAACACCAACTACCAAATTAGTTAAGGCTATAGGTGCTACAATAATAAAAAAACTTATTATAGCATTAATTAAAAGAGTTTGGAGGTTTTTTAATGAAAATATGAAGTCTAAAGCTAAATATTGATCATAAATATAGCTTGTCGTATTTCTAAGAGTTATTCCAATAAATGTAGCAAAAGCATTTATCATTATAAATGTTGCTAAAAGAACAAAAGCCGAATTTATTTCTTTGCTCTGTAGAACATTCCCCTTTTCCCTAGTTTCCTTTTTCTTTTTGGGGGTTGCCTGTTCTGTTTTTTCTTCAGAAAAAAGCTGTAGATTAATTTTAAAATCCATAGAATCATCCTCTAGACAAAATTTGCATTAGTTCATATATGGATTGAAACATTTTATCAAACAAACTTTCAGAGTAGGGTATAAAAAATCTTAAAGATAGCAATATGATAATAATACCTATAGCAATTTTCAAAGGTAATCCTACAATAAAAATGTTCATTTGAGGCATTGTACGTGCTAAAATCCCTAGGATTACATTAGCCAAAAAAATAGCAATCAAAATAGGTGCACTTAATTGAAATGCTAAAATAAATGTGTCTGTAAAAATTTTTATTAAATAGTTGATTAAACTCTCACTTACCGAGATATTAAACCCTATTGGAAGTATTTCATAACTATATATCAAACTTTTTATCATTTGATGGTGACCATTAATAGTTAAAAATACCAAGGTAAGTAATATATTATAAAACCCTCCCATTAGAGGCATCTGTGCATTTGTTTGAGGATCCATAATGTTTACCATACCAAACCCCATCTGAATATCAACTATTGTACCCGCAAGGTATACAATACTAAAATATATAAATGCAATAAGGCCAATAATAATACCTATCAAAAATTCAGATATTGACCAAAACATTAATGTTCTCATATTATCAATTTCTAAATAAAAGCCATTAATTTTTAATGGAAGTAATATTAATGCTACTGTAATAGATAAACCAATTTTCATGATTGTGGGAAGATTATTACGACCAAATATTGGAGATATAACAAATAAGCCAGTTACTCTAACCAATATTAGGATAAACAGTTGAAAATTTACTAGTATAAAACTTATTAAATCACCTGTCATATTTAATCACTCTTTACTGAATAAAATTATTTAAATTTGTATATAGTTTTAATGTAAAGTTAATAATTATTGATAAAAGCCATGGTCCGAAAACCACTATAGATCCCAAAACCGCTATAATTTTAGGAATAAAAGCTAATGTTGCCTCTTGAATTTGAGTTGTGGCCTGAAAAATACTAACAGCTAATCCAACTATTAGACCAATTACTAACATCGGCGCAGATAGAATTAAAATAGTAAACATTGTATGCTGGCCTAATTCAATAATCATTGCTTCATTCATTTTTTCACCTCTATTTAAAACTTAATAATAAGGACTTAATTAAAACATTCCATCCATCTACCATTACAAATAAAAGAAGTTTAAATGGTAGTGAAATCATTGCTGGTGGCAGCATCATCATTCCCATTGACATTAATGCACTTGAAACAACCATATCTAATACTATAAATGGAATAAACAATACAAATCCCATTTGGAAGGCAGTTTTTAGTTCACTAATAATAAAAGCCGGAATGAGTGAAGTTGTAGGGATATCATCTAACTGAGGATCACTTGATAATTCGGTACCACTGGCTTCTAAAAATAAGGCTATATCATTTTCTCTAGTTTGCCTAAACATAAATTGTCTTAACGGCTCCATAGCTTCTTCAATTGCTTCAGATTGAGTAATTTCCTCATTCAAGTATGGCTGCAATGCATTTTGGTTGATTTCTGAAGCAATAGGACTCATAATGAAGAATGTCAAAAACAGAGCCAGTCCTATAAGTACTTGAGTTGGAGGAGTTTGCTGTGTTGCAATTGCATTTCTTAAAAAAGATAAAACAATTATTATTCTTGTAAAACTTGTAACCATAATCAAAATAGCAGGTGCTAATGATAGAACAGTTAACAAACCCAGTAACTGTAACGAGCTAGCAGTTTCTTCAGGACTACTTGCCCCATCAATATTCAATTGTACATTTGGTATGCTAATATTAGTTTGAGCAAATGCCCTAGTTGATCCCAATAGAAAAAAAGAGACTATTATTAAACATAGTAATATAATATTTTTATTTTTCATATTAATTATTTGTTTGAATTTACAATTTAGATTTTTCATTATTCACACTACCATTCTAGCCCTATCTTTTATTTTAAAAAAATTTTTATTTCTTAAATAATCTATTTTTAAATAAATTATTTATCCTATTGTTAATTTCAAATGAATTTTCATTTCCAGTAGTTAAAAAGCTCCATTCTGATTCATCAATTGCATCTAAAAGTTTAATTGTCTTTCCTTGCAAAGCAATAATATATATTTTTTTATTTATTTTTACAAGCGTAATGCTTATGTTCAAACCTATCATTGTTCTCTCTAAAACCTGAGTATATCGTCCCTTCATTAACTTATTTGTTTTTTTGCCTATTATAATAGTAATATAATAGGCAAAAACAATAGTAATAACTGTAGCTATCAATAAAAAAAGTCCAGATAGAGTATTATTCATTTTATCCGATCACTTTTTTAACAGCTTCTATTACACGATCAGCTTGGAATGGCTTAACTATAAAATCCTTTGCACCTGCTTGAATAGCTTCAATAACCATTGCTTGTTGCCCCATAGCAGAACACATAATTATCTTTGCACTCGGATCTATTTTTTTTATTTCTTTTACAGCTTGTATACCGTCAATTTCAGGCATTGTTATATCCATAATAGTTAGGTTAGGCTGTAGTTCCTTATACTTTTCAATCGCTCTAGCACCATTTTCAGCTTCGCCTACTACGTCAAAGCCATTTTTAGTTAGCACATCTTTAATCATCATTCTCATAAATGCCGCATCATCAACAATTAAAATTCCATTAGACATTATTTTTCCTCCTCTTTCATTTAGATAGTAATCAGGTAGTAGATATATGTATATATTACCAACAGAATATAGGATAAGTCAATTTATATAGTTTCAAATCTATCTAAATTATTCATATGCCTTAGAAAGACGTTTGACAGGATTAACAATATCAGTAACCCGTATTCCATAGTTTTCGTCTATTACCACTACTTCTCCCTTAGCTACATATTGACCATTAACTAGTATATCTAAAGGTTCACCTACTAGCTTATCTAATTCTATAATAGTTCCCGGACCAAACTCTAAAATTTCACTTATTTTTTTTACTGTTCTACCTAATTCAACAGTTATTTTTAATGGCACATCTTGTATTAATGAAATATTTTCAGGCATTCCAGCTTTAATAGATGATTCATCGAAGGACTGAAATTGTACAGGTCTTATATTTACTTTTTCATTGGCTTGGTTTATTCTTTTATCATTATTGTAACTATTAGTTTCATACGTATAGGCGCTCTCTGTATTTCTTATCTCTCCTAAGTTAGTGGGCTTAGTTTGAATCGATATATCGCTTTTTAAATTTTCCTTAGCGCTGCTAGTAGTATTGTTTGATGTATCTGTCAT
This sequence comes from Alkaliphilus flagellatus, assembly GCF_018919215.1. Lineage (NCBI taxonomy): Bacteria > Bacillati > Bacillota > Clostridia > Peptostreptococcales > Natronincolaceae > Alkaliphilus > Alkaliphilus flagellatus. The sequence goes on along the minus strand of NZ_JAHLQK010000005.1, from coordinate 155,455 downwards.
GTCATTGAATAATCCTTCAACAATTTCCTTAGCAAAATCAATAGGCATAAGTTGCATAATTTCACTATCTATTAGTTCACCAATTACCATACGAAAAGCGATCTTAACTACAGAATCTGTGTAATCTGAAAAATGTTCTAATAGATTATCTACAGATAAATTTAAAATGAAAGCTTCAGGTGGACTTATATCTATTTTTTTACCCAACATTTCTGATAATGATGTTGAAGATGATCCAACCATCTGATTCATAGCTTCACCAATAGCACTTAAGTGTAACTCTGTTAATTCACCTGATTGTATGTTTCCATTTCCGCCCATCATCAAATCGGTAATAATGCTTACATCTTCTTCCTTTAATATAAGTAAGTTTGTGCCTTCTAACCCCTCTTTATATTTAACATCAACAGCTACAAATGGAAGAGGATATTCATTTGATAACTGTTCAAGAGTTAAAACTTCTACTTTAGGTGTAGTAATCGTTACCTTTTGACCTAAAAGAGTAGATAGGGTGGTAGCCGCAGTCCCCATACTAATATTGCCTATTTCACCTATGGCATCCTTCTCTTCTTCTGTAAATCCAATAGAACTTTCATTGCTGCTAGGAGTGTCTGTCCCAGTTAATAGGGCATCAATTTCCTCTTGAGATAACATATCACTCATATAGCTCATCTCCTTTCTCTTCTACTCTAGTAATTTTAACAGCCACATTGTTTTTAATAGTACCAGGAGCTCCAAAATATTTATGTCTGGTTCCAACTTTTATTTCTAATTCTTTATTTGGGTTATTATCTAATACAACTACATCACCTAGCTGTAACTCTAAAAAATCTTTAACAGTTATATAGGTGTGACCAAGTTCAACAGCGACATCAACAGAGCTATTTGTTAACCTTTTTTCTAAAATATTTTTATCCTTTTCAGTTGCTTGTTTATTTATGTTAGAAAACCAAAATTTTGTGCTTAACTTTGGAAGAATTGGCTCTATTACAATATGTGGAATACATATGTTTAAATAGCCTTGAATATCACCTATTTTTAAATGTAAAGTAATTAGTGCTGTAGTCTCGTTTGGTGAAACTATTTGTGCAAACTGAGAATTTGTTTCAATTTTATCTAATTTAGGTTGAATCTCTATTACATTTTCCCAAGGATCTACAAGTAACGTGGTTAACTGTTTTATAATTTTTCTAATCAATGTCAGCTCTATTTCTGTAAAAGAACGACTCTCTTCTAATGCTCTACCTTGCCCTCCTAATATTCTGTCAATTAGTGTAAAAGCTATAGCTGATGACATATCAATAATTATTTGTCCCTCTAAAGGATAAAAGTCAATAATTGAAAGGACAGCTGGGTTTACGATTGAGTTACTAAACTCATAGTATGATAGTTCCTCTACACTTATAACTTCTGCCTGAACATAGGTACGAAGATAGCCAGATAAAAAGGTATTCAAGGTTCTTGTGAAGTTTTCATGTATAATTTGCAGTGTTTTTAATTGATCTTTAGCTAATTTTTTAGGACTTTTAAAATCATATCTCTTAATTTTTTTTTCAGATTTATCTTCTTTTATTTCCTCTACATCAACTTCACCAGTATTTAATGCATTAAGTAGGGCATCAATTTCATTTTGGGATAAAATATCTGACATTTCTTCACCTCCTGTTTATTGAATAATGTAGTCAACAAAATATATATTAGTAATTTTATCTGAATTAACAATGTCTGCCACTACTTTCAGAATTTCATTTTTTAGCTCTAATTGTCCATTAGTATCTAATATTTCATCTGCTTTTTTTCCAATTAAAGTTGATATAATGCTATCTCTAAGTTCAGCATTTTTTTCTTCAAATTTAGTTGATAAGTTTTTATCAGTTGTTTCTATTATTATAGAGCCTTTAAAATAACTTCTTGTGCTTCCTAGATTAGTAGAGAATTCACCTGCATTATATTCATATGTTTTATAGGTTATTGCAACTTCTCTAGGCTGTCTATTATTCATGAAATAAAACATTACTCCAAAAAAGAGACCTGATACTATAAAGCCAATTAATATGTATATAATTATTTTTTTTAGACCCATAATCTTCCCCCATTTTCATATTATTTAGGTTTAGAAGTAATGTATTCTGATCTTAATATTACAATATCCACTCTTCTATTTTTTGATTTATTTTCTGCAGTATCATTAGGAGCAATAGGATGGTATTCTCCATAACCAGATATCGAAAAACGCTCTGGTGCCAAACTCAAATCTTCTATTAAATATCTAACTACATTAGAAGCTCTGCCCGCCGATAGTTCCCAATTAGTAGGGTATAATAAACTCGGGTTAACTTTAACCGTATCTGTATGTCCCTCTATACGGATAGACTTTTCTAGAAACTCTGGAGTTTGTAAAAATGCAGAAATATCTTCTAAAATTTGTTTTGATCTTGGTTTTAATTCAGCCTTTCCAGGATCGAATAAAACATTGTCCTGAAAACGTAACACAAGACCTGCATTTTCTTGAGATACTAAAACATCAGACTCTAGATTATAACTTTCCAAATACTCTTCTAAAACTTCTTGAAGTTTTCTAAAATCTTCTAATTCTTGTCTTTGATTTGTAGTTAAATCTTCCTTCATTGCCTCAGTTATAAATTGATCCGTTTCAATTGCAGTACCTGAATCTAATATACCTAATGATCCTTGAAAAGATTGCATTATAGCTTGAAACTTCTGAGCATCTACAGTAGAAAATGAAAACAGTAAAACGAAAAAGCAAAGTAGTAAGGTAACCATATCACCATAGGTAGTCATCCATTCTGGTGCGCCAGCCTTAGGCTCTTCTTGGCTTGATCTTCTTCTTGCCATTATGCTCCCACACCTTCCTGTTTACCGTGAAAACCCTCTCTAGCTTTAGGTGGTAAAAATGCCTTTAGCTTTTCTTCAATAATTCTTGGATTTTCCCCAGCTTGTATTGATAGTAATCCCTCTACCATGATCTCTTTTCTTAAAATTTCTTCTCGACTCTTTAATTTAAGTTTATTAGCTATTGGAATAAATACTAAATTTGCTAATAATGATCCATAGAATGTTGTAATTAATGCAACAGCCATGCTTGGTCCAATTGCATCAGGATTATCTAGTTTTTGAAGCATATTTATTAATCCAATTAAAGTACCAATCATACCAAAGGCTGGGGCAAATGATCCCATAGCCTCAAATATGCCTTGTCCATTTTTGTGTCTTTCTTCAATAAAAGATAATTCTGTTTCTAATAAATTTCTCACCAACTCTGGGTCTGTTCCATCTACAATTAACATAGCACCTTTTTTCAAAAATGGTTCGTCTATCTCTCCAGAGGCTTCTTCTAAGGCTAATAGTCCCTCTTTCCTTGCAATATTTGCAAGTGTGTTAATTTGTGCAATTATTTGGTTAGGATCTTCTGCTTTGTTTGAAAAAGCTTTCGCTGCAATTTTAACTGCCTCCATTACTCCCTTTAAAGGGTAGGCTACTAAGGTAGATGCAACTGTTCCACCAAATACAATCAAAATAGAAGCTAAGTTAACAAAGTCCATTAAAGCTCCATCTGCTAATATTCCACCAATAACAAATGCTAAACCAATAATTATACCAAGTATCGTAGCTATATCCACTTCTACACCTCAATTCTTATGTAAGTATTAATAATTTATATTAATTTATTTGGTTTTACTTTATCTATATTTTCAATATATATATTTCTTTTATATTCTATAATTTTTTGTATAACTTCATTTGCACTTTCTATTACAATCATTTTGTGTCCATTGGTTAATGTAATAACTGTATCTGGAGTCTCTTCAATTGTTTCTATTAAATCTACATTTAAGACAAACTCCTTATTATTCATTCTCTTCAAATATATCATTTTATCATCCTTTCTCTCCCTTGATATATGATCAAGGGAGAGGGATTGTTATATTATATTATCTTTTTATATTAACTACTTCCTGTAACATTTCATCACTTGTTGTAATAATTCTTGAGTTAGCTTGAAAACCTCTTTGTGTTGTAATCATATTAGTAAATTCATTAGATAGATCTACATTAGACATTTCAAGTGCGCCAGCCCTTAAGCTACCAAATCCGCCCATACCTGCATCTCCAAACATAGCTTCACCAGAATTAGATGTTTCTCTATACATATTTGATCCTGTTTTAATTAGCCCTGCAGGGTTTTTAAAGTTAGCTAATCTAATTTTTCCTAAAATCTGAATCTGTCCATTACTAAATACTCCTTCTATTTCTCCATTATCTGCTATTGTAAAATCATCTAGTTTTCCACTTCCATAACCATTTATATTAAGGGCTGCTGCATCGGATTTTTCTGCGTAACTTGTTAAAGCTGAAAAATCTAAGTTTATATTTAAAGGATTAGCTCCTTGGAATACCCCACTATTAGCAGGGTCCTGTACCTCAAGATCAATCGATTTAGTTGTCGAAATCAATTTTCCCTCAGAGTTGAATTCAAGTTTTAAATCAATTAGATTGTCAGTTTGTTCAACATCATCAATTTTAGTAATGTTCACATCAAATTCTCTTGTTGCACCATTTCCATCATCTGTTCTTTCAAAGGTCACTTCAATATTATGTGGATTCCCTAAGCTATCGTATATCTTCATAACAGTACTAAATTTTTCACCAAGAATAGGATTTGCTGGATCAGTATTATCTGGTGCTTTTAATTTACTATCAATATTACCTTCAAAAATAGCTTTGTCTGTAGCCTTAGGAGGGTTTGTAATTGACTTTGAAATTTTAAGACCTGTTAAACTTTCAACAAACCCACCCTTTCCATCTGATTCGTACCCAAGTACATAATAACCATCTGGTGTTATAAGGTTACCATCTGTATCTAGTCCAAGATTACCTGCCCTTGTATAACTTTTATTAGCTCCACCTGCTGTATCTGAAACTATAAAGAACCCTTCGCCATTTATCATAAGGTCTGTATTATATCCTGTAGTCTCTACAGCTCCTCTTATATGGAAGGTATCCATGGAACTTACAGCAACACCTAGCCCTACCTGTTGAGGGTTTGTTCCTCCTCGTCCACCTTCCTGTGGTCTACCTGCTCCCCTTAATGTTTGACTAAAAACTTCTTGGAAAGTAACCCTAGATCCTTTATAGCCTACTGTATTAACATTGGCGATGTTATTTCCAATTACGTCCATCTTTAATTGGTGAGCTCTTAAGCTTGATACTGCTGAATACATTGAACGCATCATAGTTAAATAAACCTCCTCTTATTTTGGTGCCCAATTTCATCTATCTTTCAGAAACGGAAGGCCTCCCACTAGGGGTCCAGCCTATGCGAATATAGCACCATCTATATTAGTAAATACATTTTCCTTTAGCTGCTTATCTGTTGCAGCTGTAATGACTGTTCTATTTGGCACGCTGGCAATAAAAGCTTTATTGTCCATTATAATTAAGGTTTCCTTAATACCTTTTTCAGCTGCCTTCGTAATAGCATTGTTGAGCTTATCTACCTCTTGAGTAGTTAACTCTATTTTTCTTTCCTCTAACCTCTCCAAAGCATGTTTTGAAAACTTGAGGTTATTATTTTTATGTACTTCTTTTTGTAGTAATGCCTCAAATGTAACCTTTTGATTGTTTATAGTATTTACATTTCTATTTTGATTTTGATTTGGATTAATATTTTGGTTAATACGGATTTGATTAATTTTAATTGGATACAATTCACTTCCCTCCTTTAGAAGTGTTGTTCCTAAGCTGACGCTTCGTTACTGCCTTTAGTACTATTATTGGTTTTATCGGCAAATTCAACTTAAGGTTCTACTACTTCGCCATCCTCAACATCTCCTGGCTCTTCAATATCTCCTGGTTCTTCAACATCTTCACCATTTAACTTTTTTAGACCTTCATTTATTTTTTCTAATTGCTCCACTATATTGGTCTGACTTTTGACTAAGTTATTATTCATTTGTGCAATATGCTCTAGCATCGTAGCCTGTGTTAGAGTAAATGTATCATTTAAATTTTGCATCTGCTCTAATGAGCTAAACTGAGCCATCTGGGCAATAAAGTCTCTATCTTCCATCGGATTTAATGGGTCTTGGTTCTGCATTTGGGTAACTAGAAGCTTTAAAAAAGCATCCTTATCTAAATTACTAGATTGTGTTTTTTGCTGTGCGTTATTTTCGTTATTATAATATCTATACCTATTTTCTATCTCTGAAACATTTGGCATTGTTTTACCTCCTTAAACTAAACCATCAAATTGACTTGAAACTAAATATGGGTTTTTTTCGTTAACTTCCTGTTCTAATGTTAAAAAAGTATTATTAGATACAGTAGAAACTTCTTTAGATTTTTGCTTGTTTGTTAATCTTGATTGGAATAACCTACTTCCAAAATTTTGAGAATTATCACCTACATGAACTTCAAGTCCTGAAATACTAAGTCCTTTTTCTTCCAAAGCATCTCTAAGTTGGTTTAGATTTGTCTCTATTATTTCTTTGACTGAATAGTTTTCGGCATAAATTTTTCCCGTCAGTGTTCCATCATTCAATCCTATTTTAATAGATATCTTTCCAAGATTTTCAGGAGTTAGCTGTATACTCATTTCATTTCTATCCTTGGATAAAAATGCACCAGCTTTTTGAGCAATCTCACCAACAAATTGCTTTGGATCAATAATTTCATTTTTTATAACCCTTACATTAATCTTTTGATCAAATTTTTCTTGTTGAGATACTAAAACATTATCATTAATTATTATGTCTTCATATCTCTCGTGTTGTTTGAAGAAGTCATCCTTTTCTTTAGCATCAGGTGGAGTTTGCTTATATAATTTTTTAGCTTCAGTATTACCTTCTTCATCTATAGCAACTGCATCAACTATTGCTGTATCATTTTCAGATATGTTTTTTGTTTCCTCATCCACTAAGTCAAGTTCACTTTTTATTTCTAGTTTTTGTGGATCATTATTCTTGGCCGAATTAACATTAGTTAAAGCAAGTTCTATATTATTTTTAAGTTCCTCTAAGTTGCTTAATACCTCACTTACATTTTCGTTTTGTGTAAATATTATATCTTTATTATCCAATAGTGTTTGGTCAGCTAGTCTAGTTATAGTTGAAAGTGTTGTGTCGATATTCTCTTTAAGTAATTCGCCTGCTTCAATATCTATTGTATCTAATAAGAGATTCAATTGATTATTTAAATCAGCCAAACTTTCCATCTCAACTATACTTAGTTCCCTATCAACCTTAGAACCATCTTCTATTTTAGATATATCTACTTGAATACTAGCAATTAAACTTTGAAGCAAAGAAAGAATATGGTCTAATAGTTCATCCTTATCTTTGTCTATAGATTCACCATCTTCAAGCTCTAACTGTCCATTTTCTTTAGAGTCTAAAACTTTATTATCTTTATTAGTAGGTTTTGTCTCCTTATTAGAAGCTTTGTTAGATGAAGATGTTGAGCTGCTCTCTACTTGTTTGCTTGTATTGTTGGTTGCATTCTGGCTATTATTCACAGCTTGTGTTTTCTTATCTTGCCTTTTGAAAATCAAACTTTTCTTTTCATTGTCGAAAACATCTGAAAAGAGTTGTTTGTCTTTGTCGGTAGATATTTGATCCTTAGCTACAATAGTGTTTTTCTGACTAAGTAGGTTGTGTATCCCTGCTATATTCATCATTCTAATTTCACCTCCTTTCTATTTTTTTATAATACATAAAAACTATAAATCTCTTTAATATACACTTTCCATAAAATCCATTAGAACAAAGGCTTATTTCATTTAAAAGACTTATTCAAAAGCCTTTGTTCTAAACTTTAATCTAATAGTTTTTTAGAAAGAACAACCCTGTTTTTTTCACTCATTCTTTGTATCACTTCTGCTACCTTATTTGCTTTTAACTTGTTTAAGACATCAATCACCAATTGTGCTTCATTAAATACAATATCTTCAGTATCACTTAAACTATATTTTTGATATACCTCATTTTTGTTTAACATAGTCTCTAGCATTTTTGCTAGTTCATCAGTGGATGTTTTTTCATATACAGAAGCTAATTCCATTATTTTTTTATCATAATCTTTATAAATCCCAACTCCTTTTATAATTGCAGGAGAAATATTTGGAGTCTCTTTTAATAACTCTTGTAACTGATTAATCTCATCGAATAAAGTTAACATAAAATCATTATCGTCAACTTTAGATAATATTCTAGATGACTTTACAATTGTTAACTCTTTAAATATGAAAGCTAGTTCCTCTATACTATATGTTTTTAAATTTCCTAATTCAGCTACAGCCTCATCAAGAGATTTATTTTCATATGCTAGAGCTAGGTCAAATAGTTTTTGTTGTTTTGTTTCTAATTCCTGAAGTTTTTTTTCAATATTTCTTAATGAACTACTAGGTAACTTATATTTAATTTGCCTTCCTAACTCTACATCTAAATAAAATAGATATTTAGATGCTTGATCAGGCTTTAAATTTTGAAACAGGTTAACTAATTCATCTACTGATATTTCATTGCTTGCATAGGTTCTTTCTATTTCCTGTACACCTTTAGAGAGAGTTAAGGATGTATAATACTTTTGCAACGAATTTATTTTTTCTTCACTATCTTTATCGATCTCGCTTAAAATTCTATTTATAGGATCATTTTTTAAGTTTAATAACCTCAAATCTTCTTTTACTTTTTTCATTTTATTTGGATTCTCTTTACTCATTAGGATTAATAAATCCTTAAATAGTTCCTCGTCCTCTCCCTTTACAATAAGCAGCTTATCTACAATTCTACTTTGATCCAAATCTACATAATGCTTAGCAATATTTTTCTTAAGCTGTTCTCTCTCATTTTTTGTAGGTATAGATTGAAAGTAACTTCCTATACTCCCAGGTAATCCAGATAAAATCTTATTGGCATTATCTTTAAAATTTTCATTGCCGAAATACATTATACCCATGATTATTAATGGTAAAGCAATGAAGGATATAAGCATAATTGACAAAGTTTTAATAAAGGACTTTTCTTTAAATTCTTCTCTATTTATAGCCATTGGATCCCCCTTTATCTACACACAGCTTTATAGGATACAATTTCATCAGTTAAAGCATCTTCTTTTTTTAGCTGATTGTATTTATGCTCTTCATAGTCTTTTTCTTTTAATTTCTCAAACACCTTTTTCTGTTTTGAAGCTTCCAGCAGTTGTTTTCTTCTATTTTCTGTTTCTAGTTCCGATTGTTCTACCACATTTAACTGTTTATCTATAATGTTTTGCATTATATCTAAATTATTAGATATACTTCTAAGTTCACTTATTTTTACTATTTTACTTGACTTTTCTTGCCATTGATTTACCATATCATTTTTTTTCTGAAATAATCTTTGTAAGTGCTCCTGCTCAGTTACTAGTTTCTTCATTGAAATACCAAGTTTGTTTTTTCTATCTTCTTCAATTTTTTCTTTAGTATTTAAAATAGTATCAAATCGAAAGATAAATTTTTCCATTATTATCCTCCCTATGCTAAAATTTGTTGCATAACCTTAACTGCATCATCAAAACTAGTTTTATCTTGTCTTTCCTGTTGCAAAAATGCATTTATACTATCAATTTTACTAATAGCTTCATCTATTTTTTTATTTGTTCCTTTAATATAGGCCCCTATATTTATTAGATCTTCCGAACTATTATATATAGATAATAGTTCCTTAATTTGATTAGACAACTGAGTGTGGTCTTTGCTAACTACATTTGGCATTACCCTACTTACACTAGCTAAAATATCTATAGCTGGATAATGATTACGGTTGGCAATTTTTCTTGACAAAACAATATGCCCGTCCAATATTCCACGAACCGTGTCCGCTATAGGTTCATTCATATCATCCCCATCTACTAATACAGTGTATAATCCTGTTATAGAACCTTTATCGGATGTTCCCGATCTTTCTAACAACTTAGGTAACACTGCAAAAACTGAAGGAGTATATCCTCTAGTTACAGGTGGTTCTCCAATAGCCAATCCAACCTCTCTTTGAGCCATAGAAAATCTTGTTAATGAGTCCATCATTAGTATTACATTTTTTCCTTGATCTCTGAAATATTCAGCTATTGATGTGGCTAACAACGCTCCCTTCATTCGAATAAGGGCTGGCTGATCTGAGGTTGCTACAACAAGAACGGATCGTTTTAATCCTTCTTCCTGTAGGTCGTTTTCTATAAACTCCCTAACCTCCCTACCACGTTCTCCTATTAAAGCTATTACATTTATATCTGCTTGGGTATTTCTGGCTATCATTCCAAGCAATGTACTTTTACCAACACCACTACCTGCAAATATACCTATCCTTTGTCCATTTCCACAGGTTAATAAACCGTCAATTGCCTTAACTCCTAATGCTAAAGGTTCCTCTATTTTAGTACGAAGCAACGGGTTTGGTGGTGATGCCATAACAGGATATGTTTTGCAACTATCTAAAGGACCTTTCCCATCTATTGGATTTCCTAAGCCGTCTAGAACACGACCAAGCAATGATTCTCCAACATTTACTTCCATAGTAGTTCCTAAGGCCTCCACCTTGCTACCTGGACCAATCCCTTCCATTTCACCTAATGGCATAAGTAGAACTTTTTTTTCTTTAAATCCAACCACCTCTGCCAAAATGGGTTCTGTGCCTTTAAGTGTGTATATTTTACATATTTCACCCAGTTTTACAGCTGGTCCTATAGATTCGATTGTTAATCCTATAACTTGAGAAACATAGCCAGTATATTTAATTAAATCTAACTTTAAAAGTCTATTTTCATATTTTTCTAATGAAATAGTGTGCATCCTATCACTCGCCTTTTAGAATATCATGAAATGTTTGTTCAATTTGTGCTATTTGGGTTTGAATACTTGCATCTACTGTACCTGAAGTTGTTTCAATAATAATACTACCAGTTTCCAGTGCTGGATCCTTTTTCACTTCTATAGTGTCTATTCCTTCTGTCATCATATATATTTTGTTTTTAGATGAATTAACTATTTCATGATCATTTGTACTTACACGAATTATTAAGCTATCTGTATATGTACACTTTTCAATACCTTTTTCAACAAGATTAAGCAATAAAGAATGTTCTCTTTCTAGTTCATAATTCAAAACTTTCTTAACGCAGGAAATTACCAATTCTACTATTTCATTTTCTAAAGATTTAGCCATAGCTTTTTTCTCTAACAATGCATTTTCCTTTATCTCTTTAGCTTCCTCAATTATAGAGTCTACTTCTTTTAGCCCTATCTCTTGACCCTGCACTATCCCTTTGCTATATCCTTCTTCTCTTGCAGCCTCTAGAATTTCACTAGCTTTTGTATAAGCTTCTGCAATTATAGCTTCTCTTTCTTCTTGGGTCTTACTAAGAATTTCATTGCACTCTAACTCTACATTCTCTAGCAAGCTATCTGCATCTTTTTTGGCTTTATCAATTATTGCTTCAGCATCTTTACTCATTTGTTCATTTACTTGTACTTGATCATCTTTTTGTTTGTCTAAATTTTCATTTTCATTATGCTTTACTATTTGATTGATTTGAAGCTTAATCAATTTTTCTTCACCTAAAACAATTTCATTTCTTTTATATACTTTAGACAATTATTTCATCTCCCCCACCTCGAGAAATGATGATTTCTCCTGCCTCTTCTAATCTTCTAATAATATTAACTATTTTTTGTTGTGCTTCTTCTACATCTCTTAGTCTAACAGGTCCCATAAAGTCCATATCTTCCTTTATCATTTCTGCCATACGTTTTGACATATTAGCATAAATAACATCGGCGACTTCTTTGGTTGCTCCCTTTAATGCCACTGCTAATTCTTTATTGTCAGTATCTCTAATAAATCTTTGAATAGATGTACTATCCAAGCCAATGATGTCTTCAAATATAAACATTCTTTTTCTAATTTCCTCAGCTAATTCTATATCTTGAATTTCTAATGTATCCATAATATTCTTCTCTGTACCCCTATCAACGGAGTTAAGTATATCCACAATTGACTGTATACCCCCTGCCGATGTGTAGTCTTGGTTAACTAAAGAAGACAGTTTTCTTTCTAATACCATTTCAACCTCCCTAATGATTTCAGGTGAAGTTCTATCCATAGTAGCAATTCTTTGCGCTACTTCCGACTGCTTTCCTTGAGGCAAAGCAGATAATATTTGTGCTGATTGGGATGAGGATAAATACGCAAGTATTAGCGCAATTGTTTGTGGATGCTCATTTTGAATATAATTCAGCAATTGGCTCGGATCAGCCTTTCGAGCAAAATCAAATGGCTTAACTTGTAAAGAGGCTGTTAGCTTATTTATAATATCCATTGCCTTCTGAGACCCTAAAGCCTTTTCAAGCACATCCTTAGCATAATTAATACCGCCTTCAGAAATATATTCTTGTGCTAGACATATTTCATAAAATTCATCTAAAACCCTGTCTTTTTCTTCAGGAGATACTTTTCGCATATTTGCGATTTCTAATGTAAGTTCTTCTATTTCTTCATTACTCAAATGTTTGAAAATTTGAGCAGAGTATTCTGGTCCTAAGCTTATTAATAATATTGCAGCTTTTTCTCTTCCAGTAATATCTCCTTTAGACACTCTTCTCGCCATATGTTCACCTCTAATCTTCATTCAGCCAATTCTTTAAAAGTTGTGCAACCGCATCGGGTTTTTTATTTACCAACTTTTCAATCTGCTGCTTAACTTGAGATCCAGATAATTCCAAATCTATTTCTTGTATAGTATCTGGTATAATCATTTCTTCAATAGGTTCTATAATTTCTTCTTTAGATCTTCTATTTTTACTTACTATAAAGTATGTAGCGCCTAAAATAGTAGCTAATATAATTCCTATTGCCCATAGTGGTGGCATTGCAGATGTTGTTTTTGACAAGTTATCATCTCCGATACTATCAAAAGCATTTTTAAACTCCTGAACACCAACCTGTACTACCTTTGTATCCAATCCAGCGGCTGCTGATATTATATTAGTTAAATCTTGTTTTTCTTCTACAGTTAAATCCCCATCGGCTAGAGCTGCTCTATTAAGAAAAACAGCTACAGTAACATCCTTAACCTGACCTTGAGCCTTAACAATTTTCTTATACAACTCGTTAATCTCATAGTTAATTGTCTTACTTGCTTCAGAATAGGTTGAGTAATCTTCATCACCCTCTACATATTCAGGAATATCTTCTGTATTAGTATCAGTTCCAGGTGCTCCACCATTCCCACCATTTTTTACATTTTGTCTTAGTTCCTGCATACTTCTTGGTATACCTGTGGTTTCACCTTCAATTGGTGGTGCAAATTCTTTTATCTCTGTTACTTCACTATCAAAATCTAATTTAACATTAGCCATAACAACTACATTTCCATGTCCATAAACATTAGATAAAAAATTAGTAATACTTCGTTCAAGCTCATTTTTAACACTTTGTTGCAATGCTATATTGCTATTTGAATTAAATACATCTGAATTTTCTTCTACACTTTGATTTAATACTCTACCATCACTTCCATGAATCGTAACATTTTCTGGTTCAAGGCCTTCAACAGCATTTGACACTAAAATAGCAATGCCATTTATACTATTGCTATCTAAAACGGCATTGCCTTCGAGGTCTAGCCTTACAGATGCTTTTGCTCCACTTTGATTATTATTAATAATAAAGCCTGATTTTTCTGGCACAACCAACGCGACATCTGCGCTTTTAACTCCACGTATTTCTTCTATTATACTAGACAGATAATTTTGTAGAGCATATATGTAACGCTTCGATCGTTCTTCACTTGTCATCATAAACGAGTTGCCAGAAAATGCATCTTCAAAGGAAAACTTCGCTGATGGTAATCCTTGAGTAGCTACTACAACTTGAGCTCTTTTTTCATCGGCCTTAGGCACCAAAACAGTCCCACTAGTTTGACCAATCTTAGCTCGTATATTATTACCCTCTAATGTTTCCATTATTGCACCGGTTTGCTCTGGAGCAAGATTTCTATATAATTCTATATATTCTGGTCGGGTAAAATAATAAATTATTCCAGTTAGTGCTAATAATGTAAAAATCGTGGCTGAGAAAAACATAATCCTTTGTTTTTTTTCAAGCCCATGGAAGTAGTCATTTAGTTGATTTTTAATCTGACTTAAAGAATCTGACATTAACTCACCTCTCTTCTGCTACGATTAAATCTGCATCCTCATTATTTCTCTATATGCATCTAAAACTTTATTTCTAATTTGCATAGTTAGCTGAAGGGCAATATCAGCTTTTTGGGCTGCTATCATAGCCTCGTGTATGTTTTCTAATTCACCTGTTGCTAACTTTAAGCTATATTGTTCTGATTCTTTTTCAAGTGAGCTTACTTTCTCCAAAGACTCATTTAAAAATGTAGAAAAAGATACTGTGCTTTTTGATGTTTCTTCTGAATAATTGTCTATAGATCCAAGCTTTACTGTATTAAGCTGACTAATATTATTAATTTTCATTGTATGTTTCTCCTTTATTTACCGATTTCTAAAGCTTTAAGAGCCATACTTTTTGTTCCATTTAATGCTGTAACATTGGCCTCGTATGCTCTAGTTGCTGAAATCATATTCGCCATTTCAGTAACTATATCTACATTTGGCATTAATACATATCCACTTTCATCAGCATCTGGATGCCCAGGTTCATAAACTTTTTTATATGGTGACGAATCATTCTGAATTGATGATATCTCTACTCCTGTTAAATTTGATGCTTGTCCATTTGATCGTCTAAGATACTCAGAAAAAGGCATGTTGTTATCCTTACTTTTGAATATAGCCACTTGTCTTCTATATGGAGTGCCATTAGCTGTTCTTGTTGTATTAGCATTAGCTATATTTTTTGTAACTATATCCATCCTTAATCTTTCTGCTGTTAATCCTGAAGCACTAATATTAATTGAGTTGAAAATTGACACTAATACCTACCTCCCTTCATTAATAACAAATTTTATTTTTTGAAATCCACTTTGCATTCTACTTGTTAAAGTATTGTATAAAATTTCATTTTTAGCTCTCTCTGCCATTTCCACATCAATATCCACATTGTTTTTATCTCTTCGAGTACTAAAACTATCTTCAGTTTTTATTTTATATTTTAGTTCTTTAATATTTCCCCCGTTTATATGTATATGTTTTGGGTTTGTAACAGCTCCTTTTAATTTTTTTTCTGCCAAACTATCTTTTAAAATATCTTCAAAAACTACTTGTGACTTTTTAAAGTTAGGTGTCTCTGCATTAGCAATATTATTTGTAATTATTTCATTACGCTTCCATGAAGCATCTAAAGCTTTTGATAAAACATTAATATTATTATACATATTTCCCTCCATCGATATATTTCGATATTTTTCATGTTTTGTATCATTTAACCAACTTTCTTTTTAGCTAAGTATACATCATCTTATAACAATAATAAAGATTTTACAGAGTAACGGACATATGAAATATGATTAAATGCATCATCCCTATAGACCATTGTTTAAAACCTCATATTGATTATACATAATTTATTTGACAAAATCAGCTAAAATCCTCTTTTTTTTTAGGTTTTTCAACTTTTAGGACCCGAGTACTACCGCAAGATTGTTAAAATTTAGGCCTAATAATTTAGATGTAGGAAAGTTACATTATTTTTATGCATATATAGATTAATAGAACAATGTACTAAAACAATATAGGATTCATTATTGTATTAAAACATAAAAATACTAGCTGTTTTTAAATATACACAGCTAGTATTTTCATGTTTTAATTTCATTTAATTAAGATATATATTAACTATCTTTTTAACTTTCTTAATTCGTTAATAAGATGATCATTTAAAATTCTAATATGGGTTCCCTTCATACCCAAGGATCTTGATTCGATCACTCCAGCACTTTCGAATTTTCTTAGGGCATTTACTATAACAGAACGTGTAATTCCAACACGATCAGCAATTTTGCTAGCCACTAATAATCCTTCTTCTCCTTCTAATTCATTAAATATGTGTTCAACCGCCTCTAGTTCTGAATAAGATAGCGTTCCTATTGCCATTTGAACTACTGCTTTTTTTCTAGCTTCTTCTTCAATAGCATCAGATTCTGATCTTATAATTTCCAATCCTACTACTGTTGAGCTATACTCAGCCATTACTAGATCATCCTCATTAAAGGCTCTATCGAATCTAGCTAAAACAAGAGTACCAAGACGTTGACCACTACCATTTATAGGAACAATAGTCACTAACTTTTCGTAACTATCAATATCGTACTTAAAGAATGTTAGAAGTTCATCTTTAGTAATATTGGATTTGGTTTCATTTACAGATAATAACTGCTGGTTGTATTCATCTGGAAATCTTTTTTCACCTGTTTTCTCATCAACAATAATAGGACAATCTGAAGTATCTGTTAAGCTAACACCTAGTACTTTACCCTTTGAGCTAGCTACATATACATTTGCATCTAAAACTTCACTTAAAATCCTACATAATTCATTAAATGAAATAGTAACGTCTCCTGATTGTTGCAAAATTTTGTTAATTCTTCTTGTTTTTTCTAATAATGTACCACTACTCATTATTCTTCCTCCTTAGAAAACTTCATTTTAAATGTTATAGTTTAATATTAGTCTATGCTTTTATCCTATGTAGGAAATAATCTAATCATAATACAATAACTCTTTATATAATACAAATTACTAACCTGGTTATATTATTTATAGCTTTTTCTAAAAATCGACTTTCTATACTCACTGTACTTGTTTAAATTTATTTAATTAATATTTAACAATAAATATAACACAGTTAGTTAAATTATAGATTTTTTAAAATATCCCCATATCTTTCCATAACAGTTTGAATATAAGCACATTAGCAATATTATCACAACTATTATTTTGTTTCAATATATATTTTGTTAAATAAGAAAATTTTTAATTTTCAATCCTATACTCATATTTACAATCTTTATCGCTACACATAATTTTTTCACTTTTTTTATTTTTCTTGTGTACCAATATATTGTTGCACTGAGGACATTTTTTATCAATAGGTCTGCTCCAAGATACAAATCTACACTTTGGAAAATTGCTACATCCATAAAAAAGTCTCCCTTTTTTTGATCTTCGCTCTATCACTTCGCCATCTTCGCATTTCGGACAACTTACTCCGATTTTATGAAGAAAAGGTTTTGTTTCCTCGCATTCAGGATAGTTTGAGCAAGCTAAAAATTTTCCATATCTACCATGTTTAATTAACATTATAGCTCCACAATTTTTACACTCTTCATCGCTTTCCTCTACAAAATCAATTTGTTCCATATGCTCTTCCGCATAGACCAACATTATATGAAATTCATTGTAAAACTCTGAAATAAGTTTTTTCCAATCGTGTCCATTTTCTTCTATGTGGTCTAAACTTTGCTCTAGGTCCGCTGTAAAATTAACATCAATAACTTTAGAAAAATATTCCTCTAATATTTCATTTATAATATATCCCAATTCAGTAGCAACTAAATTTTTGCCTTCTTTTTCAACATATCCTCTAGAAAGTATTGTAGATATAGTTGGGGAATAAGTACTAGGCCTTCCTATTCCTAATTCCTCCATTGTTCTAACCAAAGATGCCTCTGTATATCTAGCTGGCGGTTGTGTATAGTGTTGTTTAGGCAACTTTTCAAGAATACTAATTTTCTCTCCCTCGTTCAAAATAGGCAAATCTACATTTTCTGATGTATTAGCATAGCTATATACTTTTAGGAACCCATCAAACTTCAGCCTAGATCCTGTGGCTTTGAAAATCACTTCATTTATATTTAAATCCACAGATAACGTATCATATAAGGCTGGAGCCATATTACTAGAAACATATCGCTCCCAAATCAATTTATAAAGTAGGTGTTGATCCTTTGTTAATGAAGACTTAATAATATCAGGATGTTTATAAACATAAGTAGGTCTAATAGCTTCATGGGCATCTTGAACACTTTTTTTACTCTTAGCTTCTTTTTGATTCTTAGCTTCCTTATTCCCATACTTATCGCCGATAACTTCATTAATATACTTTTTAACTAATTCAGTAGCCTCATTAGATATTCTAGTGGAGTCAGTTCTAATATAAGTAATTAAACCTACTGTGCCCTCTTTTCCAATATCAATTCCTTCATATAGTTGTTGTGCTAAAGACATCGTTTTTCTAGTAGAGAAACCTAATTTGTTTGCAGCCTCCTGCTGTAGGGTACTAGTTGTAAATGGTAAATTAGGATTTCGTTTTTTTTCACCTTTTCTAACACTTGTAACAGTCAACTTATTATCCCCTACAGTGTTTAAAATCCTATTTACTTCTTTCTCACTATGTATTTCTTTATTCCCTAAATTATCAATTTGAAACTTAACTTGAAACTTTTCTTTTTTAGAATTTTCTACATTTAGATTTAAACTCCAATACTCTTCAGGTTTAAAATTTTTAATTTCTTCTTCTCTATCTATAATAAGCTTTGTAGCCACAGACTGTACTCTACCAGCACTAAGTCCCTTTCTAACGTTCTTCCAAAGTAGAGGGCTAATTTGGTATCCTACTAACCTGTCTAAAACTCTTCTCGCTTGTTGAGCATCTACTAAATCGCGATTAATCGCTCTAGGCTTCTTTATTGCATTAGTAATAGCTGTTTTTGTAATTTCATTAAATTCGATTCTACAGGATGTATCCTCTTCTATACCTAGAGCTCTTGCTAAGTGCCATGAAATAGCCTCACCTTCTCTATCGGGGTCAGTTGCTAAATAAACATTCTTTGACTTTTTAGCCAAAGTCTTAATTTCCTTCAAAACAGGTCCTTTACCTCTTATAGTAATATACTGCGGTTCAAAATTATTATCTATATCAACTCCAAGTTTACTTTTAGGTAAATCAATAATATGTCCCACAGATGCTTTTACAACATAATTTTTTCCTAAGAACTTTTCTATGGTTTTTGCTTTTGCTGGTGATTCAACAATTACTAAAGATTTTGCCAATTCATACACCTCCATTATGCTGTGATTTTCCTCTGGAATTATTAGACAAAATCAAGTCTTTACATTATATCAATTTATTTCGATACTGTAAATGTCTTACCTGGCATCTGACTTATATAACCTTTAATTTCTAATATAGTTAAGATTGGATTCAACTCAGATGCTTTAATTCCTGTTTCATTTATAATTAAATCAATATTTATGGGTCTTCTTTTTATTATTTCATATATCAAGGATTCTAATTTACTTAGTTCTATTTTTGAGGATTCTTCTAAACTCTTTTTTCCTAATGAGTATTTATATTTAAGATTTTCAATCACATCATCAACCTCAAGTAAGATTCTAGCACCATCCCTAATCAGTTTATTAGATCCTTTACTTTGCATATTATTAATATTACCAGGTAGAGCATAAACATCTTTTCCTTGATCCAACGCATATTCTACAGTAATTAATGCTCCACTGTTCTCAGATGCTTCAATTACTATTACACCATCAGATAACCCGCTAACAATTCGATTTCTTGCTGGAAAGTTATACTTTAATGGTGGCATTCCTAGGCAATACTCCGAAATAATACAACCATCTACAACCATCTTATCCATTAAATTTCTATTAGAAGCTGGATAACACTGATCTAATCCGCATCCTAAAACACCGATAGTATAGCCATTAGACTCTAATGCTCCCTTATGTCCATATGTATCTATACCTAAAGCTAATCCACTTATAATTCCAACATCCCATTTTGTTAGCTCTCTTGCAAACTGATAGGCTGCCCATCTACCGTAAGGTGTGGACTTCCTAGCACCAACTATAGCTATTAAAGGTATGTCAAATTTTATTTTATTTCCTTTTATATATATTACATAGGGAGGATCATATATGTTTTTAAGTTTAGAAGGATATTTATCATCTAAAATTGTTAAAGGAAGTATATTGTTATCATCTAAATTTTTAAAAATTTTAGTGATAAATTGCTCATTCCTATTTTTTATAATTTTATCCATAATTATTCCACGTTTATTCAATGCATTACTAATATGTTTTTCGTCTGCTACCCAAATATCTTCAAGGTTATGAAAATAATCTACTAAGTTTCTAATATCTTTATTAGTAATGCCTTCTATATAACTTAACCATACAATAATTTCTTTTTCTTTCAACTCCATACTATTTCCCCCAAATATTGCTTTGTTTGAAACAGATTCTTTTAAATCTATGATTTTAATGAAATAAGTGATGCTTTTGAAGGTTTAAACTGTTTTTTATACAGTATTAATTATATACTATATAGAAAAAATAATAAATCTATTGTGCTGAATTTGCATAATAATGTATAGCCATTCTATTTTCTCAACATAATTATTTGAATATTAATCCATTTAGATTTCTATACTGTAAAGCTTCAGCCAAATGATCTTCACAAATAACATCGCTGTCGCCTAAATCTGCGATAGTTCTTGCTACCTTTAAAATTCTACTATAACCTCTAGCACTTAATTTCATTTTATCGAAAGCTAAATTCATTAATCGTTCTGAAGAAGGCGTTAATGAGCAGTATTTTTTTATTGATGCTCCATTTAGTTGAGAATTAAATAAATACTTAGTCTTTTTATATCTTTCTAGTTGAATTTCTCTAGCCTTCTCTACACGAAATCTTATATCCTTAGATGATTCTACATTTTTATCACTAATCAAGTCATTATAGTCTACAGCTGAAGTTTCAACAATTATATCTATACGATCCATAAGAGGGCCTGATATTTTACCTACATATCTATTTATCTGATAAGGGGTACAACTACACTCCTGACCAGAATTAGTGCCATAGTAGCCACATGGACAAGGGTTCATTGCAGCTAGCAACATGAAATCTGCTGGATAGGTATAGGATCCATTTATTCTTGATATGTGTATAGTTCTATCTTCTAAGGGCTGTCTTAATACTTCTAAAGTTGATTTATTGAATTCTGGTAATTCATCAAGAAATAGAACACCGTAATGACTCAAAGAAACCTCTCCTGGTTTAGGAATTCTTCCACCACCTGTTAAAGCAACTAGCGAACTAGTATGATGTGGAGAACGAAAGGGCCTATCACTGACTAACCCTTCGTCAGAATTAAGTAACCCAGCAACACTATATATCTTAGTAATTTCTAGAGCCTCATGAAAGGTTAATTTAGGAAGTATTGATGGTAATCTTCTAGCCGCCATTGTTTTACCAGACCCGGGTGGACCTATCATTAGTAAATTATGATTTCCAGATGCAGCTATTTCTAATCCCCTTTTAAAATTTTCCTGCCCTTGGAGATCTTTAAAGTCTTCAGTGACAATTTCTGTCTTATACTCATAGTCGGAAGATCCCTTACAACTATATATTCTATCTTCTTGTTTAAGATGGAGTGCTATATCGTTTAAATTTTTAGCGGCAATTATTTCTATATCATCAACAATTTTTGCCTCCTCTAGATTTCCATTAGGAACTATCACTCTTTTAATACCCTCGCGATACATTTGTAATAGCATAGGGAGCACACCACTTACTTTATTAATTTTTCCATCTAAAGATAGTTCTCCAAGTACCAATGTATGATCTAATTCATCTAAAGGAATTTGCATAGATGCACCTAAAATTCCTAAGGCAATAGGCAGGTCAAAATGACTTCCTTCTTTTTTAGTATCTGCTGGTGATAGGTTAATTGTAATTCTTTTTAAGGGAAAGTCCAACTCACTATTTTTTATGGCAGCTCTTACTCTTTCTTTAGATTCCTTTATAGACGTATCAGGAAGTCCAACAACATTTACATTTGGTAATCCATTGGCTATATCTACTTCCACTTCGATCATAGTAACGATTAGACCTGTTATGCAGCAGGTTTTTACCTTAGCTAACATAAATCCACTTCCTATTCTTCTATTTTACAATAAATTATATAAACTGATTCTATATATAAAATTTTTTTCCTTTAATTTTCTTAATTTTTTGTAAATTTTTTTCAAAAAAGCAGCATAGCTGCTATAATTAAAATGCATTTTCAATATGGTCTATTTTGTATTTTTTGCCTATTATCTTTACTTCTATTACATCAAATCTATAGTGACAACAAGTATTATTCAGCTTTCTATGCAGTATATACTGCTGAGATAGTCTTTGTATTGTTTTCTGTTTTCTGTAATTAACAGCTTCTGAGGGCATTCCATATGTATTTGAAGTTCTAGTTTTTACTTCTATAAATACAATAATATTATCTTTTTTAGCAATTATATCTAACTCTCCAAGCCTAGTACGATAATTCCGATCCAGAATATAATAGCCGTTATCTCCAATATAATTTACAGCCAATTGTTCCCCTATCAAACCTAATTTTATTTTCATAATACTATCTCCCATATTTTAGTATCAACTATAATATCTTACTCAAAAATGATATTCTATGCATCGGACTTATGCCATACTGCTTTAATGCTTCTCTATGAGCCTTAGTCCCATAGCCTTTATTTTGTTTAATATTATAGTTAGGATACTCCATATGCCATCTTTGACAAAGTCGATCCCTTAGTACCTTAGCTACTATAGAAGAGGCAGCTATACCGTGACTAATATCATCGCCTTTAACAATAGCCATTTGAGGAATAGGTAAATCAATTTTCTCTGCATCAATTAATATGTAGTCTGGAGTAATACTATTTTCACATTTATCTTTAATAGACAAAATTGCTTTTTTCATAGCTAATCTAGTAGCATTCTTTATATTAATCTTATCTATAATCTCCGCAGAAACTGTTCCTACTCCTATAGCTATAGATTTCTCTTTAATAATTTCATACAACTGTTCTCGTTTTTTAGGAGATAACTTTTTAGAATCTTTAACACCATCTATAATTAAACCTTTTGGCATAATCACTGCTGCAGCTAGAACAGAACCAAATAAACATCCCCTGCCTACCTCATCACAACAGGCTATATAATTATGTCCCGTATTCCATATTGTGCTTTCAATATCTAATGTTGGCATGTAATCACCCCTTTAGAATTTACTTTTTAAGAATTATGGGCGTTCTAATGAAATACGCCCGATTTTTCCAGACCTAAACTCATCTAATATAATGTTAGATATTCTTGAATAGTCAATTTCGTCACCTTTTAAAATACAACCTCTATTTCTTGAAATATGGTCCATTATATCTATAGTCGAATTATATTCTTCGTTAATCTTATATCTTTCAATTACTTTTTCTTTATGATCATTCCATAAAATTTCTAATAATTTGTAGGCTAATGTTTCAGTATCCATTATTTCATCTTTAATAGCCCCAGAAAACGCTAAATTTTGAGCAACAATAGGATCTTCAAACTTTGGCCACAATATACCTGGTGTATCCAATAGTTCCATATCACCTTTTAATCTAATCCATTGCTTTCCTTTAGTTACTCCTGGTCTATCACCGGTTTGTGTGCTCTTTCTTCCCGCCAACTTATTAATCAATGATGATTTTCCTACATTTGGTATCCCAGCAATCATTATTCTAGCTGGTCTCGCCTTTCTACCTTTCTTGATTAGTGCATCCATTTTTTCCTTTATTGCCTTTTGACTTTCTTCTATTACTTGCCTTATACCTTCACCAGTTATAGTATTAACCGGTATTACCGTCATACCTTTTTCTTTAAAGTAGTTTACCCATCTAGATGTAATTTGTGGATCTGCTAGGTCAATCTTATTAAGTATAATAACCTTAGGTTTGTCACCTATAATTCCATCGATATCAGGATTCTTACTACTCAGTGGTATACGAGCATCAAGCAACTCATAGACCACATCTACAAGCTTTAACTGTTCCTTTATTAGCTCTCTAGTTTTTTTCATATGCCCTGGATACCAGTTAATATTCATTACTCCCACTCCTCCCATAATACAATATTATATAATATTATAAACAATAAAGGGACTGAATATCAGCCCCTTTACATTAATATTTCTTCTTTTCTTTGATCTTAAACGCCGCTTTACCAACTCTATCACGTAGATAGTAAAGTTTAGCTCTTCTAACTTGACCTCTTCTTGTTACTTCAACTTTTTCAACTCTAGGAGAGTGTACAGGGAATGTTCTCTCAACTCCCACACCAGAAGCTATTCTTCTAACTGTAAAAGTTTCGGCAATTCCACCGCCTTGTCTTTTAATTACGATACCTTCAAATATCTGAATTCTCTCTCTGTTACCTTCTTTAATTTTAACGTGTACTTTAACAGTATCCCCAGTATTAAAATCAGCAACATCTTTCTTTAATTGTTCGTTTGTAAGTGTTTTTAAAATATCCATAGTTGTCCCTCCTTCCATCGTAGACGTTCATATATTAATCCTATATAGAGGACCGTCCGTTCTACCTTGTAGATTATATCATAGTTATAAAAATATAACAATATATAATTGGCGAATATTTCATTTATTTTTCTTCTTTAATGCTCTCCAAAAAAACCTTATCTTTTTTACTAAGTTCTACACCCTTTAGCAAGTCTGGTCGTCTTTCAAAAGTTAACTTTAAAGACTTTCTTCTTCTCCACTCTTCTATCTTTTTATGATCTCCAGAAGTAAGTATATCTGGGACAATGAGTCCTCTAAAATCTTTTGGCCTAGTATACTGTGGATATTCCAACAATCCAGAATAGAAACTTTCTTCTTCAAAAGATTGATCTTGAGATAATACACCAGGAACTAATCTAGCTATAGCATCTATAATAACCATAGCTGGTATTTCGCCTCCTGTTAATACATAATCTCCTATAGAAATTTCATCAGTTACAATTTCATCTATTACTCTTTGATCAATTCCTTCATAATGACCACAAATCATTACTATACTCTTTTCCTTAGAAAGTTCAATTGCCATCTGTTGATCAAATGTTTTACCTTTTGGAGACAGATAAATAACCCTTGGTCTTTGGTTTTCTTCTGTGACTAATGTGTTCACTATATCATTATAGCAATCAAAAATCGGCTGTGGAGTCATAACCATACCAGGGCCTCCTCCATATGGATAATCGTCTACCTTTTTATGCTTATTATCAGCATAATCACGCATATTAATATACGCAATATCAACAATTCCATTTTCCTTTGCTCGTTGAATAATGCTATTTCCCAAGGGACCTACAAACATCTCTGGAAACAAAGTCATAACCTTTATAATCATTCTATCATTCCTTCAATAGGATCAATAACTATTTTTCTCTTGTCTAAAGAGATTTCAGGTATAAACTCCTTAACTGCCGGTATCATAATTTCCTTATTATCTGTACTTTTTATAATATAAACCTCACTAGAACCTGTTTGGATTATATCCTTTACCTTGCCAATATATTCATCTTTTACTGTATATACATCAAGTCCAATAATATCTGCAATATAATAAGTATCCTCTGGCAAATCTCTTCGTTGTGTTTCATCGATAAGTAGATATTTATCCTTAAATTTTTCAACTAAATTTATATCTTCATATCCTTTAAATGATAGAATAACAAGAGTTGGCTTATATTTTATATTTTCTATATAAAACTTTTCTCTATAACCATCTATATAAATCCATTCAAGCTCCTCAAAACGCTCCATATAATCCGTAAGAGGAAGTACCTTCACATCTCCTCTTATACCATGAGTATTAGTTATTTTGCCTACTCGTAGCATGTTTTTCATAGATACATACACCCTTTTCTCAAATAAATCATTTAGTATCATTATAAACACCGTAGTCAATATTTAAAACATATTATATATATAATAAGGACTAGGTTTCCCTAATCCTTACTGAATAATTTCAACAATTACCCTTTTATTTTGTTTTGTGGCAGCAGCTTTAACAACCGTTCTAATTGCCTTAGCAATTCTTCCTTGCTTACCAATTACCTTCCCCATATCCTCTGGGGCAACTTTAAGTTCTATAATAATAGATTGATTTCCTTCTACTTCAGTAACAGTCACTTGGTCAGGATTATCTACTAATCCTTTAGCAATAACTTCTACTAAATGACCCATTTATATACCCCCTAATTAAGGAATTACTCAATGATGCCATTCTTTTTAAATAAGTCTTTTACTGTGTCTGTTGGTTGCGCACCATTTTTTAACCATTTTTCTGCTTTTTCATTGTTGATTTTGATTTCTTTAGGTTCAGAAACTGGATTGTAATATCCGATTTCCTCAATAAATCTTCCATCTCTTGGAGATCTTGCATCAGCAACAACTATTCTATAGAAAGGTTTTTTGTGTGCACCCATTCTTTTTAATCTAATTTTAACTGCCATTTTTTCACCTCCTTTAAAAAATAAAGCTTATTATTTACCGAAGAAAGGCATCTTAAACTTTCCACCTTTTTTCGCTGATTTACCCATATCAGTAAACTGTTTCATCATTTTTCTAGTTTGGTCAAATTGTTTAAGTAGTTTGTTTACTTGCTGAACAGAAGTTCCACTACCTATTGCAATTCTCTTTCTTCTACTTCCATTAATAATGCTTGGGTTTTGTCTTTCGTCTTTAGTCATAGACTGAATAATTGCTTTAACATATACTAGCTCTTTCTCATCTACATCTAAATTTTTGAGTTGCTTACCACCCATACCAGGAATCATTTCTAAGAGCTGACCTATAGATCCCATCTGTTGTACTTGCTGCAACTGATCAAGAAAGTCATCAAAAGTAAACTGCTGATTCTTAATTTTGTTTTCAAGTTCTTTAGCCTTTTTAGCATCAAAATTTTCCTGTGCCTTTTCTATAAGACTAAGCATATCACCCATTCCTAAAATTCTTGAGGCCATTCTATCTGGGTGAAATGGTTCTAAATCATCAAGTTTTTCTCCAAGTCCAGCAAACTTAATTGGCTTATTAGTAACAGCTCTAACAGATAATGCAGCACCACCACGGGTATCTCCATCTAACTTTGTTAAAATAACTCCATCGATACCCAGTTTTTCATTAAAATGTTCCGCTACATTTACTGCATCTTGTCCAGTCATAGAGTCTACTACTAAAAGAATTTCATGAGGTTTCACCGTAGATCTTATATCTTGGAGCTCTCCCATAAGATCTTCATCAATATGAAGCCTACCTGCAGTATCTATTAAAACAACATCATTACCATGATTAATACCATGGTCTATACCAGCTTTAGCAATATCTACAGGACTTTGTTTGTCTCCCATTGTAAAAACAGGAACTCCTACCTTCTCTCCTACAACTTGTAGCTGTTTAATAGCAGCTGGTCTATATACGTCACCGGCTATTAAGAGAGGTCTCTTTCCTTGTTTTTTTAGCATACCAGCTAACTTACCTGTAGTAGTTGTTTTACCTGCACCTTGTAAACCTACAAGCATAATAATTGTAGGTGGCTTAGATGAAAAGTTAATCTTACTTTGAGCTTTCCCCATCAAATCAGTTAATTCATCATTTACTATTTTAATAACCTGTTGAGCTGGAGTTAAGCTCTCTAGTACCTCAGATCCAATAGATCTTTCCTTAACCTTGTTTACAAATTCTTTAACAACCTTAAAGTTAACATCCGCCTCTAAAAGTGCAAGTCTCACTTCTCTCATAGCTTCTGTTACATCTTTTTCTGTTAGTTTACCTTTACCCTTTAATCTTTTAAATGTATCTTGAAGCTTTTCTGCTAAACCTTCAAAAACCATCCTTATACCTCCCTTCTCAGGGCTTAATTATTTAGAAAACTATCTAATTCATACTTAATTTCATTAATTTGTTTTTGTAATTGTTCTGAAGAAGAACTTAGTTCTAGTCCATTTTCTAAATCAATTACTTTATCTAATATTGTTAAGATTTTTTCATTTTTAGTCTGCAATAATTTTATAAAACCAAGTTTTTCTTCGTACTGATATAAGAGTCTTTCTGTTCTTTTTAACATATCATAAACAGCTTGTCTAGATATATTAAATTCATCAGCTATTTCACCCAGAGACAGATCTTGATTATAATAAAGATCTACTATATCCCTTTGCTTTTCAGTCAACATTTGATTGTAAAAATCATACAAAACCGAAATTTCAACTGTTTTTTGTAACATATCAGCACTTCCTATTAGTTATCTGTAAAGTATATTCACTTTACAGATGTAATTTTATAATAAAAATAATCCTATGTCAAGCATTTTATTCTTCTTCTCCAAATATTGCCTTAACAAAAGTTTGAGGGTTAAATTCTTGCAAGTCTTCCATTTTTTCCCCAACACCTATTAATTTAACAGGAACATTTAATTCTCTACTTATACCTACAACCACCCCTCCCTTTGCAGTTCCATCTAGCTTTGTTAATACAAGACCAGTAATTTGGGCTACTTCTTTAAAAGTTTTTGCTTGTTGCACAGCATTTTGACCTGTAGTAGCATCTAGCACCAGTAATATTTCCTTTGAGGCACCATCATACTCCCTATCCACAACCTTAAATATTTTACCTAACTCATTCATTAAATTCTTTTTATTATGAAGTCTACCAGCAGTATCGCATATAAGAACATCAATGTTTCGCGCCTTCGCCGCCTGAATAGCATCATATATAACAGCAGCAGGATCTGCCTCTTCTTGGTGTCTTATTACATCGACTCCAACCCTATCTCCCCAAATTTTTAATTGATCAATAGCAGCAGCCCTAAATGTATCACCAGCAGCCAACAACACTTTTTTACCTTCACTTTTAAAACGATGAGCCATCTTTCCAATGGAAGTTGTTTTACCAACTCCATTTACTCCTACTACAAGTATAATTGCAGGTGACGGTTCAATTTTAATTTCGGAGCCTGGTAGATCTTCTAATATTTCTGTTAATTTTTCCATAAGTAGCTCTTTTACTTGAATAGGATCAGAAACTTTTTCCTTCCTAACTCTATCTCTTAGATCATCTACTATTTCCATAGTTGTTTGAACACCCATATCAGAAGTAATTAGAATTTCCTCAAGTTCTTCAAATAAATCTTCATCTATTTTTTTATAGGATTTAAGTAAATTATCCACCCTATCCGTAATACCACTTTTTGTTTTAGAAAGCCCTTCTTTTAATCTTTTGAATAAATTAAATTTAGATTTTGTTTCCTTTACTTCTTTTATCTCTTCTTCAACTTCTGCAATTTCCTCTTCTATTTCCTCTTCTATTTCTTCTTCTATTTCTTCTTCAACTTTTCCAGTTTCATCTTCTACTTCTTCTTCTACTTCTTGTACTTCCTTTAACTCTATTTTATCTTCTATTTCGATCTCTATATCTTCTAACTGAAGTATGTCAGTTTTTTCCTGCACTTCTTCTTGAAGCCCATTTGTTTCTTCTGTTTTTTCAACCTCCTCTAGCTTAGTTTTGTCATCCATGTTCTCTTCAATTGTTTCCTGAAATGCTTCTTCCTTATTAAAATAATCTTCAATTTGTTCATCACTTTTTTTATCTTCATTAACCTCATTATTTTCTTCTACTTTAGTCAAATATTCTTTTTTCTTATCTTTTCCTGTAAGCTTATCAATAAACTTTTTAAACATAATACTCCTCCTAACTTGCTATTTCATCTTTTTTATTATCTGAGAGTTTCACTGAAACTAAGCTTGATATACCACTATCCTGCATGGTTACTCCATATAGTGCATCTGCACTTTCCATTGTTCCCTTTCTATGAGTAACAACGATAAACTGAGTATCTTCAGACAGTTCTTCTAAAAATTGTGCGTATCTATAAACGTTAGCATCGTCCAGCGCCGCTTCTATCTCATCTAATATACAGAATGGGCTTGGCTTTACTAATAAGATTGCAAATAATAAGGATATTGCTGTTAAGGCCCTCTCTCCACCGGATAAAAGAGATAATGTTTGCAGTTTTTTTCCCGGAGGCTGAGCTATTATATCAATACCGCATTCTAATACATCTTCCTCATTCTCCAGGATAAGATCAGCCTTGCCTCCACCAAATAGCTTAACAAAAACATTATTAAAGTTCTCCTTAATAATCTTAAACTGATCTATAAATTGTTTCTGCATAGTTTGTTCCATATCACTAATTACTTTAACTAATGATTGCTGTGCCTGACTAAGATCTTCCTGCTGCCCCTTTAGAAAATCATATCTTTCCTTCACCTTTTCATATTCATCTATAGAATCTATATTTACGGTGCCAAGACCCTTTATTTGATCCTTTAATATCTTTATTTCTTTACTTGTATTACTGATATCTGAAATTTCTTCTTTAACATCTAAAGCTTCGTTATAGGTTAATTCATATTCATCCCACAGTCTGGTATAAAAACTCTGTTGTTGCATCTCTAACCTAGTTCTCTTAACATCTAGCTTATGGATACTCTCCTGTAATTCTAATAAAACTGATTCTACTTGTTTTAATAACCTTTTAACTTCTACCTCTTTAACCTGATATTTTTCTTTATTTGATCTATGTTCTTTTAATTCATCTTCATATGTTCTTAATTTCAATGACAATTTATTTAACTCACTAGCTAGGCTACTAATCTCGTCTTCACAAAGTACATTTATTTTGTTATTTTCTTTTAATTGATCTTCTTTATTTTCTAAAGCTATTTCATTATTCTTAATAGATTGCTGTAACCGTTCGATATCTTGTAAAAAGGCCTTCTTTTGCTCCTCTACAGTCGCCAGTTGTACCTTATACTCAGTAAGTGTACTATTTATACTGTCTAATTGTTGTTTTTTTTCTACTAATTCCTGTTGATTTTCATTTGCTTTAGTTTTAGTACTTTCAATTTCCAGTTCTAAATTCTTTATTTCGCTTTCAAGTGCTATATATCTGCTTGTAGTTTCTTTCTTCGTATTTTCTATTTGCCCAATTTCATTTTCAGCGTGCTTATATAGATTTTCTAATTGACTTTTCTCTTTGGTACATTGTTCTATATTACTATACAAAGTAGCAAGTTTAATTCGGTTTTCTTGTAAATTTGTGTTTAATAAATCTATTTCATCTGCGATAACATTTATTTCTTTGTCCAGTTTAGTATACTCTTCTGTCTTTATATTTAATTTATCTTTAATAATATCTATTTCTATGATTAAATCCTCTAATTCTCTTTTTCTCCCCAAAATACTATTACTTTTACTAGAAATGCTTCCACCAGTTAAAGAACCTCCAATATTTAACACATCTCCATCTAAAGTTACTATTTTAAATTTATGTTTAAGTAGCTTTGCAATTTCTATTCCTCTATCTAAGTTCGGAACAATTAACACCCTTGATAATAGGCTAGAAAAAATGTTTTTAAACTCTTCATCAAATGTAATTACATCAAAAGCTATTTCAGCATCCTTAAAGTTTCTAATAATATTTAGTTCATCATTAGTAATAGATCGTTCTTGTACAGTTGTTAATGGTAAAACCGTAATTCTACCTAAGTTATATTTTTTTAAGTATTCAATTAATCGCTTTCCATCCTTCTCATCTTCACTTACGATATACTGAAGAGCTGGCCCTAAAGCAGTCTCTATTGATACCTCGTATCCTTTTGGTACTTGAATTAGATCTGCTACTGCGCCAAATACACCATTTCCTAGTTCCTTGTTTTTATCACAGGCAATTAGGATGTTTTTTACACTTTTATTAAAACCCTCATGTTCTTTTTCCATATCTTCTATAATATTTTTTCTAGTTTCTTTATTCCTGCCTTTGTTTTGAAGTTCATTAACCTCACTTGAAACTTCATTTAACTTTTTTATTAAACTATTTTTCTTATTACTCTTTTCTATAACATCATTTCCAATACTTTTATTATCCTTTTCTAGTTCCTGTAAACTATTATTAAGAAGGCTAAGCTCTTTGGTTTTTTCTACAATTTGCTCTTTATGCCCACTATACTCCAAGCTTACTTGTTCCATCCGTTCTTCCATTGTGTCTAACAAAGTTTTTAAGCTTTTAGATTCACTTTTTCGATCAGATATTTCGTTAATGGTATCTATAATAAAGGTTTTACAATCCTCTAAATCCTTTTCTTTTTGAGAATTGATATTATATAAATTATTATATTCTTTATTTTGATTATTAAGGCGCTCTTTAATATCATCTAAATCGATACATACATCTTTAAACTCTTTTAGTTTCTCTTCAAGTTTTTTAGAAACATCAGCTTGAGTATCTTGAATCTCCTTTATTTCTAATTTAATTCTTTCTATGTTTAAATCATTATTGTTAGATTTTTCTTTTTTTAAATTGATCTGCCCTTCTATTTTTTCAATCATTTTTTGGACATTATAGTATTCATCTTGCTTATTAGATATTTCCATATCATACTGGCTGATTACCTTTTCTAAATCTTCCAAGTTAGAAGTATAAAACTGTTTTTGTCCCTGTTGTTCTTCAATAGATTTTTTTAGTACATTTATCTGTTCGTATATATGTTTTAGTTCATCATCTATTTTGTCTATTTCCTTAATAAAAAGATTCACTTCCAATTTTAATAGTTTTTCTTTTAATACCTTAAACTTTTTTGCTTTAGTGCTCTGCTTCTCTAAAGGACCTAACTGGCCTTCTAGTTCATTTAGTATATCTAAAACTCTTAGTAAATTTTCCTTTGTAGAAGATAATTTTTTTTCAGCTTCATCTTTTCTAGTTTTATACTTAACTATACCAGCTGCCTCTTCAAAAATTTGCCTTCTATCTTCTGATTTATTACTCAGTATTTCATCAATCTTACCTTGTCCAATTATAGAATATCCATCTTTTCCAATTCCAGTATCCATTAACAACTCCCGTACATCCTTAAGACGACAGGAAGACTTATTTAAATAATATTCACTTTCTCCTGATCTATAGACTCTCCTCGTAATTGTTACCTCACCATAATCAATCGGTAAGGCTTTAGAACTATTGTCCAGTGTAATGGATACCTCTGCCATACCTAAGGGCTTACGACTAGTAGTTCCAGAGAAAATAACATCCTCCATCTTACTTCCCCTAAGGGTTTTAGCACTTTGTTCTCCAAGTACCCAACGTATAGAATCTGAAATATTACTTTTGCCACTACCATTAGGTCCAACAACACCAGTTATGCCAGACTCAAAGTTAATTTCTATTTTATTAGCAAAGGATTTAAATCCCTGAATTTCTAATCTTTTAAGATGCAAAGATATCCCCCCATTATTACATATGCTACATATTATAGTTACTGAAATATTTCATCTGAAGCTAACAACTCTAAGACTCCCTCTTATACAAGAGGGAGTGAGAATTGTTAGACCCTGGAACGAAACGACTTAACATTCAGTGGGAGAAAAAGTTCTCTCTGAATGTAGTCTTATTTTATCATAAAGCTGCTATTATCTCTACATTTACTTCTCCAGCTAGAATATTACTTAAGGGGTAAATTTTAATCTTTCTAAATCCATACTTATTTTCAAAATAATGCTTATTAGACTGATTATAACCAGAAACCTTTGAACAGTCTTTAGAATTGCAATATATATTTAGTACCATTCCTTCTAATTTCTCATTCTTTGTTATTTTATTTTCTATAATATTTTTGTACACTTCTGTTTCTACAATTTCTCGAAAGGCAGGGTGGTATGGACCTGCCACAATTCCCCTCCCTATAGATATTTCTTCCGTTGCTTGAAGCCCCAGACGAATAATAGGTATATTATTTTTGTTAAATTCTAAAACTAGCTGTTTGCACAAATAAACAGCCTCATTAAGGCTGATTGGTTTGTATACTCCATCTAAATACAATTTTTCTAATAACGTATCCTGTATAACTATTGTTGGATATATTCTAACAAAATCAGGTTTGCAATCAATAATATCTCTTGCTGTTTTTAGAAGTTTTTCTTCCGTATCACCATATAAGCCAACCATCATTTGAAGTCCAAGCTGAATGTTCCTTTGTCTTATTAAAGATACTGATCTAAAAACATCTTTTCTTGAATGGCCTCTATTGTTTAAATTTAACACATCATCGTCTGTTGATTGTACACCTAATTCAATTATTGAAACGCCGTAATCTAGTAAAAAATCAAGAATCTCTTCATTAATGTAGTCTGGTCTTGTTGAAATACGAATTTCATTAACTAGTCCTTGCTTTTTCTTTTCATATGCAATTGTTAAAAGCTGGCTTTGTTGTTCTTTTGGTAGCCCCGTAAAGCTTCCTCCATAAAAAGCTATTTCCTTACTTCCATCTACCTTTTTTAAATTTTCAAGTTGAAGATTTACTATTTGAGAAACTTTATCGGCAGTTACATCAGTTCCTTCTCCAGCGATTTTCTTTTGATTACAAAAACTGCAGTCGTGAGGACATCCCTTGTGAGGTATAAATATAGGAATAATAATTTTTCTCTTATTCTTATTCTTATTCATCTTCCATATTCACCTTCTCTAATGCTTTTTTCGCAGCCATTTGTTCTGCTTCCTTTTTGCTTTTACCTTCTCCAGCTCCAAGAACTCGATCTCCTAATATTACTTCAATCCCAAAGGTTTTATTGTGATCAGGTCCAGTTTCATTTACTACTTTATAACTGATTTTATCATCATATTTTCTTTGCAATAACTCTTGAAGATCAGTTTTATAATCCCTAAATAAACTTCCAGTACTAGCTAGTTCTATACTATGTGCTAACATGTTCAAAATAAACTTGCGTGCTATTTCTATTCCACCATCTAAATATAAAGCTCCTATAACCGCTTCAAAGGCATCAGCTAATATGGACACTCTATCTCTTCCACCTGTCACCTCTTCGCCCTTTCCTAACAACAGATATTTACCTAACTTTATTTTCTTAGCTTGGTGTGCTAAAGAAGGCTCACATACAACATTAGCTCTTACCTTCGTCAACTCTCCTTCAGGTAAAGTATTATATTTTAAATAAATATACTCGCTAACTACAATGCTCAAAACCGAGTCTCCTAGAAATTCTAGTCTTTCATTATTATGAATATATCTATTACGACTCTCATTAGCATAGGAGCTATGAGTCAATGCTTCATTTATCACAGTTATTTCATTAAATTTATATCCTATTATCTTTTGAAATTCTTTTATTTGTGCTAGACGACTTGTATCTAATTTCATTTCTTACCTCCACCATTTCTTATATATGTATTAATAACAATCAACAATAAATTTGTTTTAATTGTACTATTATATTGTTTAAATTGCAAAAATTATAGGAAGAAGTTTTTCCTTCTTCCTATAATAAGTATATTTATATAAGGCTATTCATATTTTTTAAAAATAACAGTTGCGTTATGACCACCAAAACCTAATGAGTTTGAAAGGGCATAATTAACCTCTCTCTTTTTAGCCACATTAGCAACATAATCCAAGTCACATTCTGGGTCTGGTGTTTCATAATTAATTGTAGGAGGTATAATTCCCTCTTTAATCGCCATAACACATGCAATAGCTTCAATTCCGCCAGCAGCACCTAGAAGATGACCCGTCATTGACTTCGTTGAGCTTACGGCTAATTTATATGCATGATCCTTAAATACAGTTTTAATTGCAGCAGTTTCAAACTTATCATTGTATGGTGTACTTGTACCATGGGCATTAATATAGTCTATGCTATCGTAATTAATATTAGCATCCTTTAATGCACTAGACATAGCTCTAGCACCTCCTTCACCCCCTGGGGCAGGAGCAGTGATATGATATGCATCAGCACTTGTACCATAGCCTATAACTTCTCCGTAAATAGTTGCGCCTCTCTCAAGGGCATGTTCTAGCTCTTCTATTAAAAGTATCCCTGCCCCTTCTCCCATTATAAATCCATCTCTATTGGCATCAAAAGGTCTGCTAGCTTTTTTAGGATTATCATTATTAGTTGACATAGCCTTCATGGAGCAGAATCCAGCTATAGATAATGGTGTAATAGAAGCCTCAGCTCCACCTGTAATCATAATATCTGCATCACCCTTTTGAATTGTACGGAAAGCTTCACCAATAGCATTTGTGGAAGCAGCACAGGCGGTAACTATTGTTGTGTTTGGCCCCTTTGCTCCTAGAGCAATAGATACTTGGCCAGATCCCATATTAGATATTATCATGGGGATAAAAAATGGGCTAACCCTCTTCGGACCTTTTTCAAATAATTTCTTACTCTGTTCTTCCAATGTTTCAATTCCACCTACGCCGGATCCTAGGATAACTCCAAAACGCTCAGCATTTATTTTTTCAATATTTAATTGGCCATCATTTACCGCCATTTGTGCAGCTGCAACAGCAAATTGAGTAAAGCGATCCATCTTTTTCGCTTCTCTTTTATCAATATAATCTTCAACATTAAAATCTTTTACCTCTGCAGCAATCTTGGTAGTAAAATCTTCTGTATCGAATTTTGTAATATAATCTATGCCAGAAACACCCATTGTTAATGATTTCCAAAATTCTTCTTTTCCAGTACCTACAGGTGTAATACATCCAATGCCTGTTATTACTACTCTTCTTTCCATAGTGCTACCTCCTTTATTACAAAATCCCGATTATATCGGGATTTAATATTACTATTTATTTAACTCTACATAATCAACAATATCACCAATATTTTTAAACTTTTCAGCTTCATCATCTGGAATTTCAATACCAAATTCATCTTCAATTTCCATAATTATTTCAACAGCATCTAATGAGTCTGCTTCTAAATCGTTCATTAAAGAAGTGGTTCTAGTAATTTCACTAACGTCTTCTACACCTAATTGACCCGCAATAATCTTAACAACCTTTTCGAATGACATATAAATTTCCTCCTAATTGTTTTATATTTTTTATAACGCATAAGAAAGTATAAAACTACTTAATATACACTTTCTGTAAAATGCGTTTCAACAAATGCTTCTTTAGTTTAAATAGTTTCGATAGAAGCCTTTGTTATTTTAGAGTATTTAAAAACTTACATTGCCATACCGCCATCAACATGAATTACTTGACCAGTAATATAGCTAGCATTGTCACTACTTAAAAATAATACTAGATTTGCAATGTCTTCGGGCTTACCATATTTCTTCATGGGGATAATTTCCAGCATACTTTCCTTTACATTTTCAGGTAAAACCTTTGTCATATCGGTTTCTATAAATCCTGGAGCAATTGCATTTACTGTAATGTTTTTACCTGCTATTTCCTTAGCCAAAGATTTAGTAAAACCGATAACACCAGCCTTTGATGCACAGTAGTTTGCTTGACCCGGATTTCCTACAACCCCTACTACTGATGATAAATTAATAATTTTACCATACTTTTGTTTTATCATTTTTCTAACAACTGCCTTTGTACATAGGAATACACCTTTTAAATTTATATCCATTACTTGATCCCAGTCTTCCTCTTTCATTCTAATAAATAGGTTATCGCGTGTAATTCCAGCATTATTTACTAGGATATCAATTCCATCAAACATTTCTTCTATTTTGTCCATCATGTCGTTTATTTCTTCAGCATTTGAAACGTTTGCCTTCACTGCTAAAGCTTTAACATTAAAACTTTCAATCTCTTCTACAACCTTTGCTGCACTTTCTTCATTGCTTGTGTAGTTTATAATAACATTTGCACCTTGATTAGCAAGGGCTAAAGCAATTGATCTACCTATACCTCTGGATCCCCCTGTTACTAAAGCTGTTTTGCCTGTTAAGTTCAAAATTACACCTCCAATTTTACTTGTAATACTTGTTTAAAGCTGTTTACATCTTCAACATTATAAATATTAACCTTCTTTTCTTTAGTCTTGGCTATTCTTTTTATAAATGAAGATAAGGCTTTACCTGGTCCAATCTCTATAAAATTATCTACTCCTTCATCTAACATTAAAGAAACAGAGTCTTCCCATAGTACGGATTTACTTACCTGCTGAACTAAAGAAGGTATAACCTTTAATTTTGATGATAGTATCGATGCTTCTACATTAGTTATAACAGGAACCTCTGGATCATTTATTTTTAACAACTCAAGATCTTGTTGAAGTTTTTCACCAGCACCTTTAAGCAAACTACAATGAAAAGGAGCACTAACAGGTAATATAACAGCTTTTTTAGCACCAAGCTCTGCTGCCATTTTTACAGCAGCCTCAACTGCCTTTATTTCACCAGAAATAACTATTTGTCCAGGACTATTGTAATTAGCCGCTTCTACTATTCCATATTGTCTAGCTTTTTCTATACATAGTTGTATCTGATCTCTATTCAATCCTAAAATAGCCGCCATAGTACCTATTCCCATTGGTACTTCTTCCTGCATATATTTACCTCTTTTTTTAACCAATTTAACTGCATCTTTAAATGAAAATACATTTGACTTAACTAAGGAGGTATATTCCCCTAGGCTTAGACCAGCAGTCATATGACAATTAAGTCCTTCATTTTCTAATACCTTTAGCATAGCAATTGAAGTAGTTAAAATAGCTGGCTGGGTATTTTCGGTCTTCATCAATTCATCGTCTGGTCCTTCGAAACAAAGTTTCTTCATATCAATATTTACTTCATCACTAGCCTCTTCAAAAATACTCTTTGCAACTGGGAAATTTTCAACAAAATCCTTCCCCATTCCTACATATTGAGCACCTTGACCCGGAAAAACAAATGCAATTTTCCCCATAACTATGCCTCCCTATTGAGATTGCTTACTAAAGTAAGCTGCTCATTTGCATCTGAAATTATTTCTTCTATTATTTCTTTACAGGGCTGAATTTTTGTAATCATACCAGCTATTTGTCCTGCCATTACAGATCCGCTTTCTATATCTCCATCAATTACAGCTATTTTCAGTTTTCCTTGTCCAAGTCCTTCAATTTCCTCCGCAGTAGCTCCGCCTTTCTCTAATTTGTTAAATTCTCTTACTAGCTTGTTTCTTAACACTCTTACAGGGTGACCTGTAACTCTTGCCGTAACTACTGCATCTCTGTCCTTGGCATTTATTATCATTTCCTTATACCTATTATGAGCTATGCATTCCTCTGCACAAATAAATCGCGTTCCCATCTGCACTCCTTCTGCACCTAGGGATAGTGATGCTAATAGACCTCTACCATCAGCAATTCCTCCAGCTGCTATAACAGGGATACTAACTATGTCTACAACTTGTGGTACCAGTGCCATCGTAGTAACTTCTCCAATATGTCCACCAGCTTCAGTTCCTTCAGCTATGACCGCATCTGCTCCCAGACTCTCCATTCTCTTCGCAAGGGCAACCGATGGGATAACTGGAATTACTTTTGTACCAACACTTTTAAACTTCTCCATAAATCTTCCAGGATTCCCTGCACCAGTAGTAACTACAGGAACCTTATTTTTACAAACAACTTCTACTACCTCGTCAACAAAAGGAGATAACAACATAATATTTACACCAAAAGGTTTATTTGTCATATTTTTTGCTTTTAAAATTTCCTTTTCTACGATTTCACCAGGAGCATTGCCAGCTCCAATTATACCTAATCCCCCTGCCTCAGAAACAGCAGCTGCCAACTCCGCAGTAGCAACCCAAGCCATACCACCTTGTAGTATAGGATATTTAATATTTAATATTTCACAAAGTCTATTTTTAATCATATATTTGCCTCCAATACAATATGCCTGCTTCACGTCTTAACTACAGAGTATATACCCTCTAATAACAAACTATTTATACCACCTAATTACAGATGATCCCCAAGTTAAACCTCCACCAAATGCAACCAAGGTCACTATATCTCCTGTTTTAATGTTACCTTTTCTAACAGCTTCATCCAATGCAACAGGTACAGAAGCTGCAGACATATTCCCATAATTATTTAAATTTACATATACTTTATCCATATCCAGATTAAGTCTCTTTGCAGCAGCTTCTATAATTCTAATATTAGCTTGATGAGGAATCATATAATCTATATCATTCAATTTAAGACCGCTACTTTCTATGGCCTGCAATGTTGATTTTGCCATTATTCTCACAGCAAACTTAAATACTTCACTTCCGTCCATTTGCACATAATGTAAGTTATTTGCAACAGTTTCAATTGATGCTGGTATTCGAGAACCACCTGCTGGCTGTGTCAAATAGTCCCCACTGGAACCATCAGCTCCTAAGCTGCTAGAAAGTATACCGTAGCCTTCCTTAACTGGTTGTAATATCGCTGCTCCAGCTCCATCACCAAATAAAACACAGGTGTTACGATCCTTCCAATTAAGAATTTTACTTAAAGTTTCTGCACCAATTACTAAGACATTTTTATACACACCTGATTTAATAAACTGCTCTCCAATAGTGATGCCATAAATAAAGCCAGAACATGCTGCTTCAATATCAAAAGCCGCTGCATTCTTTGCGCCAATATTTTTTTGCACAATACAAGCAGTAGAGGGAAAGGCCATATCAGGAGTTACAGTAGCTACTATAATTAAATCAATATCTTCAGCTGATAGCCCAGCGTTATCAATAGCTCTTTTAGCAGCTTCTGTAGCTAAATCTGATGTAGCTATTTTATCTTCTGCAACTCTTCTCTTGGATATGCCTGTTCTGGTTTTAATCCATTCGTCAGTTGTATCTACTATATTTTCTAAATCAAAGTTAGTTAACTCTTTTTCAGGAAGATAGCTACCTGTGCCTGTAATCCCTACAGATAAAAATTTATTCAAGTGTATCAACTCCCAAACTGGTAATTTCTGTAGTAATATCTTCAATTATATTATTATCTACGAATTTGATTGCCTGTCGTACTGCATTTTTTATGGCTTTTCCATCTGAACTTCCATGAGCTTTAATTAGTACTCCATTAACACCTAGAAATGGCGCACCACCATATTCTGTATAATCAAATCTTTTTTTAAAGTCCCTTAATCCGGATTTTAATAATAGGGCACCAATCTTTCTAAAAGTATTCTTAACAAATTCTTCTTTTAATAAACCAAAAATAGACGATGCCAAACCTTCTGTAAGTTTTAAAATAACATTTCCCGTAAATCCATCACATAAGATAACGTCCGCATACCCACTAGGTATATCTCTAGCTTCTACATTGCCTTTAAAGTTAAAGGATGCATCCTTACAAAGATTATGTGCTGCCTTTACAACATCACTTCCCTTTTCTTCTTCTATTCCTATATTAACAGTACATACCTTCGGCTTTTTAATACCAATTACCTTTTCAGCATAAATACTTCCCATAACTCCAAACTCTAAAAAGTTTCTCGGTTTACAATCGGCATTAGCTCCTCCATCAATAAGTACAGAGATTCCTTTAGTAGTAGGATATACAGGAGCAAGTGCTGGACGATCTATTCCTTTAATTCTACCTAGCAACAAAAGTCCACCTGCTAATAGAGCTCCTGTATTTCCAGCAGATATAATAGCATCTGCCTTATTCTCCTTAACCAGTTTCAATCCTACAACCATCGAAGAATCCTTTTTCTTTCTAATTGAAATTACAGGTTTATCTTCATTTGTAATCTGCTCACTACAATGTATTATTTCTATTTTTTCCCTTGGATAATCATATTTTGCTAATTCATTTTCTATCATCGGCTGGTTACCCGTTAAAATAATATTTACGTCATAACTCTTAACAGCCTCTATAGCTCCTTCAACAGTAACTGATGGAGCATTGTCTCCTCCCATTGCGTCAATAACGATTTTCATATTTGGCCTCCTTATTTACTTTTAATTATTACCAATATGAATTTACCACGAAATACTTGTATTTGATTAACGTATATTTTAACATGAACAAAGTGATTATTTCCCCGTACTCTTATCACTTCGGCCTTTGCTACTAGTTTATCCCCTGCACTGACAGGACTTAAGTATTTAATATTAGAAACCCCAGTTAGAGCTACTTCTGCATCTACTACAGCCATTGCTAAGGATTCTGCCTGTGAAAAAATATGGTGTCCTCTAACTATACTGGTTTTACTAAAGGCCATTTCAGATGTAGTTTCTAAAATTGATATTCCACTAACACCTAGGTTTAAGTCTACTAACTCTCCTACAATTTCAGCCCCTATAATACTTCGTACTTTTTCATAATTTTTTTCAGCCACATTTTTTATACGTTGTCTAAGTTCTGGAATCCCTAGTTCCAATCTGTCTAATCGAATAGTCTGTATACTTACTTTAAAGTTCTCGGATAAATCCTCATCGGTTACAAAAGGGTCTTCTCTTAATAGTTCTAATAACTTACTTTGTCTATTTACTTTACTTAATCTTCCGGTTTTACTCACCATTATCACCTCGATTTAGTACTAAAATTTAGTA
Organism: Alkaliphilus flagellatus; assembly: GCF_018919215.1. Taxonomy (NCBI): domain Bacteria; kingdom Bacillati; phylum Bacillota; class Clostridia; order Peptostreptococcales; family Natronincolaceae; genus Alkaliphilus; species Alkaliphilus flagellatus. The sequence continues at coordinate 113,176 of NZ_JAHLQK010000005.1, read as the reverse complement.
CCTGGTTATAATATAAAGTATATATTCACTTTATAAAAAAATCAAGTACTATATGTTTTTTTCAATAAAAAAATAGTAATGCATAACATAAATCAATGTACGCATTACTATTTTCCCTATATTTATATAATATATTATTGAGCAGCAACAACCTCTTTGTTTTTATAATATCCACATTCAGGACATACTCTGTGAGGTAACTTTGGCTCGTGACACTGTGGGCATTTTACAAACCCTGGTGCAGTGTATTTTGAGTTAGCAGCTCTTCTCATATTTCTTTTAGATTTTCCAGTTTTTCGCTTTGGTACCGCCATGCTTAACACCTCCTTAATCTTGTTCTAACAATTCCTTAAGCTTAGCCAATCGAGGGTCAATATCCTCATCAATAGACTGTGTATGACTACAATCACATGATTTGTCTTTTAATTTGATCCCACAATTTGAACAAAGCCCTTGACAGCTTTTATCACATACAAGTTTCATTGGAATGTTCATGATAATATTTTCTTTAATTAATTCATCAAGATCGATAGTGCTTTCTTGGTAATAAATTATATCCTCATCTGATTCATCAGTTTGATCAGTAGATAAATTTTCATGAACAAACTCTGCATTGATACTTGATTTAAAGGGGTAGGTAAAGGATTCTAGACACCTACTACAGTTTACCTGCATGTGGGTTTTTATTCCCAAATTCATATATAGTCTATCATCAATTACGTACAGTTTACCATTCACGTCAACAGGTGATATTATATCTATAATATCACCATAATAATCAATGGTGTTAAGATCTAAGGCGAAGTTTAAATCTAAAGTGTTCTTATCCCCTTTTTTTATACTATCTATATCAAGTTTCATAGCTCTCACCTCGATCATATCGCTAAGATAGATTATACAAATGATTTTTTTGTTTGTCAAGTATTTTATCTTGATAGCAGACAGTTGTAATTCCATATCTTAGCAAATATTTATTTTAAAAACTTTAAAAGGTAGGTATACCTACCTTTTAATATTATTGAACTATAGCCTTAGTCTCTCGTGCAATTGCAAGTTCTTCATTTGTAGGTATTAACAATACTTTAACCTTAGAATCATCAGTAGTTACTATTGTTTCTTTTCCTCTTACATTATTTCTCTCATCATCAATTTTTACTCCTAAAAATTCAAGATTCTTACAAGCTTCTTTACGGGTGTCTGGAGAATTTTCTCCTAAACCAGCTGTGAATACTATAGCATCTACTCCGCCCATTTCAGCAGCATAAGCTCCTATATACTTTGTAACTAATTTATGATATACATCAAGAGCTAATTGTGCTCTTTCATTTCCTTTAGCAGCAGCCTGTTCGATATCTCTAAAGTCACTGCTAACTCCTGAAATTCCTAAAACTCCTGATTTCTTGTTCATCATTTCGTTAATTTCGTAGCAGGATAAGTGATCTTTTTCCATTAAAAAAGTAACAATAGCAGGGTCCATATCACCACATCTTGTTCCCATTGCTAACCCTTCAAGCGGAGTAAAGCCCATGCTTGTATCTATTGATTTTCCTCCATCTACAGCAGTAATACTTGCACCATTTCCTAAGTGACAAGTAACAATTTTTAGATCTCCAATAGGTTTTCCCAGGATTTCAGCAGCTCTGTTTGCTACATACTTGTGAGATGTTCCATGGAATCCATATTTTCTAATTTTATGTTTCTCATACATTTCATATGGTAATGCATACATGAAGGAAGCCTTAGGCATAGTTTGGTGGAATGCAGTATCAAATACTCCTACCATAGGTACATTAGGAAGTATTTCCTCGCAAGCATGAATTCCCATAAGGTTTGGAGGGTTATGTAATGGTGCAATATCTGAACACTTTTCTAATGCTTTTTTAACTTCATCTGTTATAAGTACGGAATCAGAAAATTCCTCGCCACCATGAACAACACGGTGTCCTACCGCTGATATTTCATCCATTGACTTTATAGCACCATGATTTGGATCTACTAATGCATCTAATACAATTTGAATTGCTGCCTTATGGTTATCCATGTTTTGTTCAATAACAACCTTTTCTTTACCAATAGTTTCATGTTTAACTACTGAACCATCTATTCCTATTCTTTCAGCTAAACCTTTTGCTATTAGCTCTTCATTTTCCATATTAATAAGCTGATATTTCAATGAAGAACTTCCGCAGTTAACCACTAAAATTTTCATTTTAAAACCTCCTCGTTTGTATGTACATATTTCATATAATTGATATAACATAAAATTCTAACATATCAATCATAATAAATTATAAGTAATTTATCAAGATATTTAAACATTTTTTAGTAAAATTTATATTTAATTTTAAGTCTTACCAAATTCCATAATATTTATTAAAATAGTAATATAAATTTTTTTAGGAGGTCATATGAAAATTTTAGGTTTAATTACAGAATATAATCCTTTCCACAATGGACATCTATATCATTTAAATGTATCTAAAGAGATTACAGGTGCTACTCATACGATTGCAGTAATGAGTGGTAATTTTCTTCAAAGAGGTGAACCAGCTATTGTGCACAAGTGGGAACGTGCTAAAATGGCTGTAAAATCAGGTGTGGACTTAATAATTGAAATTCCTACTCCCTATGCATGTGCAACTGCAGAGTTATTTGCTTATGGGTCAATAAGCCTACTTAATAGCTTAGGGGCTGTTGACTGCTTTAGTTTCGGTAGCGAAGTTGGTAATTTAGATTTGCTTTTAGAAATTGCAGATGTACTAACTAGTCCTTCCTCTGAATTTAAAAAAATATTAAAAGGCTATGTTAATTTAGGTTTCACATTTCCTGTAGCAAGATCCATTGCTATAGTTAAATATTTTGAAGAAGTAAGATCATATAATGAAGAGCAATTAAATTTAATAAATAATATTATAAAAAACCCTAATAATATTTTAGGTATAGAATATTTAAAAACCATTAAAAAGCTTAAAAGTTCAATTATACCCTATACTATTACTAGAAAATCTGCCGATTATCATAACAGATATATTACTAACAGCTCAATTGCCAGTGCTACCGCAATTAGAGAACATCTACTTAAGAACGAGCCTCTATCATACCTTAGCTCTGTTGTGCCAAATGATACTTTTAATATTCTATCTTCTAACATAGATAGTGGTATAGCTCCTATCTTTAGTACAGATTTTCAGGAATCCATTTTTGCTATATTAAGAAGAAGTAAGTTGGATGATATAAAAAATATTTTTGATGTAGTAGAAGGATTAGAGAATAGAATATATCAATGCTCTAATAATGTAAATTCACTTTCTGATCTTTATAATTGCATTAAAAGCAAGCGTTATACATTAACAAGGATACAACGTATTTTAATGCATATTTTGTTGAATATAAGTAAAGATGATATTTGCTATTTTAACAATAATAAGGGGCCCCAATATGCACGTGTATTAGCATTTAATCACAAAGGACGAGAAATATTACAGACTTTAAAATCTAGCTCCTCTATTCCAATAATATCTAATTTAAAACACTATAAACCACAAAATATGATTGCAGAAAGAATGCTAAATATAGATATCCGTGCAACAAATATCTATTCCTTAGCATTTAAAAATAAAGCAAATATAACAGGACAGTTAGATTATATAACTAGTCCATATTATCAAAAATAATCAAATAAGTATTTATTACTAAACTAATAATGAATAACCCTCCTATTTGTAAAATATATATTTAGTATAGAATTTTGGAAGTTGCACGGCTTAGTTTAAATATGCAATTTCCTAATTTAATATACTATAATATAGTTTCATCTAGGAGGATAATTATGTCTATAAATATTATTTTAATTGTTAGTTTGCTCTTAATATTTTTTTTGATTTTATCACAGTTTAGAAAATTTACTCGCGGTAAGTCCTATAAAAATTTATCCTACTACTTCATAATATTAGTCACATTATTTCTAATAGCCTCCATTATAATATACCCTGGCGAATCTGTAGATGCAGCTTATGACGGACTAGTAATATGGACAACATTAGTTATTCCTGCTTTACTTCCTTTTTTTATTGGATCAGAATTATTAATTAATCTTGGTGTAGTTAAGTTTTTTGGTATACTTCTAGAACCAATTATGCGTCCAATATTTAATGTCCCTGGTGAAGGCTCTTTTGCCTTCGCAATGAGTATCACCTCCGGGTATCCTGTAGGAGCTAAAATTGTTTCTAAGCTTCGTTTAGATAAAATCTTAACTCAAGTAGAAGCACAAAGATTAATATCCTTTTGTAGCACCTCTGGACCATTATTTATGATTGGTTCTGTATCTGTAGGAATGTTTAAATCTTCAAAGATAGGTATTCTTATAGTAGCTGCCCACTATATTGGGACTATTATAGTAGGTATAATCTTTAGTTTCTATAAAAAATCATCAGATAATTATAGAGCTGCCAAATCAAAGGAACATTTACTTAAAAGAGCCTTTCATCAGCTATCTAAAGGTAATAATTCAAATTTCTCTATAGGAATAATTCTTGGAAACGCTGTGAAAAATTCATTAAACACCATATTAATGGTAGGAGGCTTTATTATTCTATTTGCTGTTGTTATCCGTATGTTAGAACTTCTGAAAATAATCGATTTAATTACTTCAATTCTAGTTATGCTACTTATACCTTTTAAAATATCACCTTCAATTATTAGTTCTTTTGTTGCTGGACTTTTTGAAGTGACAATGGGAGCAAAAATGGTTGCAGATAGCATAGGTATGGATCTACGCACTAAGGTTGCCATAGCTAGCTTTGTAATAGGATGGAGTGGTTTTTCTGTACATGCGCAAGTTTCAAGTATTATTGGGTTAACAGATATAAAGACTTCTTTATATTTGTTTGCTAAATTTTTACATGCCGCTCTCTCCTCATTAATAACCTATTTTCTTTTCCCTATTTTCAGCAATTTTTTTGTTCTATCATTTCCAGTATATAATTCTTACCAAGAAATGAGTCTTCATAAAAAATTTTTATTTAACTGTCAATTATCAATAGAATTATTTATTGCAGTTTTAATAAGCTTACTTATTGTATCTTTAATAACTGCTCTTCTATTAAAAATCCAAACTTATTTTTCCAAAGGAAAAGGGATGAAGTAATAACTACTTCATCCCTTTTATTTCATCTCTATTTTCTCTTACCGTATTTACAAGTTCTACTAAATTTTCTTGTACAGATTCTAACAGACTATCTACATAATCCTTTGCACCTAATCGCATTTCCTTAGCACTATTTTGTGCCTGCGTAATTATTTCTTCGGCCTGATTATTAGCTAGTTTAGTAATTTCACTTTGATCAATCATTAATAAAATATGATCATTTGCTTCCTCTAAAATCGTATCTGCCTCTTGCTGAGCCTCTGCTAATATACGTTGTCTTTCTTCTTTAATCCACTGAGCTTGTTTAACTTCGTCTGGCAAATGAATTCTAATTTCTTTAATAATTTCTAATATTTCTTTTTTATCTACTAATACTTTTTGTGCAAAAGGTATTGATGACCCATTTTCAACTATATCTTCTAGTTCTTCAAGCAACTTCAATACATTCATTAAATAATCCCCCTTACGTACTATAAAGTTAATATTAAAATCTATTCATTACTGCTTTATAAACAACTTCAGGAACTAATCCCTTTATACATCCACCAAATCTAGCAACTTCTTTAATTAAACTAGAACTTAAAAATGAATATTCACTACTAGTCATTAAAAATACAGTTTCAATGCTAGGACATAATTTTTGGTTCATTAATGCCATTTGAAGCTCGTATTCAAAATCTGATATAGCTCTTAAGCCTTTAATAATAGCTGTAGCTTCATTTTCTTTTGCATATTCAATTAATAATCCCGAAAAACAATCTACTGAAACGTTTGGATAATTTTTTACCGATTCCTCAACTAGTTTTTTTCTCTCCTCTAAAGTAAATAAAGGATTTTTATTTGGATTATATATGACAGATACAATTAATTTATCGCACATTTTAGAAGCTCTTTCAATTATATCTAGATGCCCATTTGTAATAGGATCGAAACTACCAGGGTAAATTGCTACTCTCATCTATATCTCCTCCCTCAACTCGTAAAAAGAAACTGCTACATCTCCGTAATTATTAGTTCTATATTTTTGTAAATTATGCACACTCTCTGGGATTTCATCAGTTTTATTATGTTCAACAACAACTATACCATCTGATTGTAGTATTTCAAAAGAAAAAATGTCCTCTAGAGTAGGTGCAACAAATCCTTTAGAATAGGGTGGATCTAAAAAGATAATATTTGCCTTTACACCTTGAGTACTTAATTTTTTTATAGCAGATAGCACATCCATCTGAATTACTATGGAACTATTACCTAAATTAGTTTTTTTAAGATTTTCTCTAATTGATTGAATGCTATTTTTATTATTATCTATAAAGTAAGCTTTACTAGCATTCCTTGATAAAGACTCAATACCTAGATTACCACTTCCTGCAAACAAATCAATTACAATACTACCATACAATTTTGATTGAACAATATTGAATATAGATTCCTTTACACGATCAGCAGTCGGTCTAGTGTTTAAACCTTGAGGTGCCTTTAAAGCATGACCTCTTGCTTTTCCTGAAATAACTCTCATATGTATCCTCCTACTTTAACTCTATAATTATTTTAGCACACTACACATTAGTAGACAAAATGTTTTTCTATAAAACCTCTTCTACAGATAGAAACTTTTCTTCTAATTTTATTCTAAGCAATGGATAATTATTTAGTGTTAAATCTGGATCAGCATGAGTCATTTTTTCTATTTCTTTTTGTGCTGTCTTTAGTACTGATATATGTCTAAACAAGTTAGCGATTTTTAGTTCTGGTAACCCGTGTTGTCTAGTACCAAAAAATTCTCCAGGACCTCTAAGTTTTAAATCCTTTTCAGATATAACGAACCCATCAGTCGTTTTTTCCATTATATCCATGCGTTCCTTAGAAATTTCCGACTTACTATTATTTATTAAAATACAGTAAGATTGATAACTACCTCTTCCTACCCTACCTCTTAACTGATGGAGCTGAGCTAGACCAAATCGTTCTGCATTTTCTACTACCATAATAGTTGCATTAGGAACATTTACACCAACTTCAATGACCGTAGTAGAAACCAAAACTTCTATATTTCCTGTTTTAAAATTACCCATTATTTCTTCCTTCTCTTTAGCTAACATTTTCCCATGGAGAAGTCCAATTTTATAACCATTTAACAGATCATAGGAAAGTTCATGTGCAATTTCTGTAGCTGACTTAGCTTCTATAGCCTCCGACTCCTCTACTAATGGACAAACCACATAAGCCTGTCTACCTTCATCTAACTGTTTTTTTACAAAATTATAAATATCATCTCTTTTGTTAGAAGTACGACTATAGGTTTTTATAGTTTTTCTACCTGGAGGTAAATGATCTATAATTGATATATCTAAATCCCCATACAATATTAGAGCTAAAGTTCTAGGGATAGGCGTGGCTGTCATAACTAAAACATGAGGATTTTGTCCTTTGCTAGCAAGTATTGCTCTTTGTCTTACTCCAAATCTATGTTGCTCGTCTGTAATTACTAAGGCTAAATTGCAAAATTTTACACCTTCTTGGATAAGCGCATGAGTACCAATTATTATATTAATTTCCCCAGATTCAACCTTATTTAATATTTTATTTTTCTCACCTTTAGATAGACTTCCTACTAAAAGACCTACCTTAATTCCAAGAGGCTCGAGTAACTCAGTTAAAGATACATAGTGTTGTTCTGCTAATATCTCTGTGGGAGCCATAAAAGCACCTTGATAGCCATTTATTACTGATTTTAATAATGCTGCTATAGCCACAATGGTTTTTCCGGAGCCCACGTCTCCTTGAACCAGCCTATTCATCGGTGTATCTCTTTCTAAGTCTTTAGATATTTCATTAAAAACCTTTTCTTGAGCTTTTGTTAGTTTAAATGGTAACTTTTTAATAAAGGCTTCTATTCCATTATTGTTTTTAAGAGGTATACCTTTTTTATCTTGCACTATACCTGTTTTTATTTTAAAAAGTCCAAGCTGTAAGAGTAAAAATTCTTCAAACACCAATCTATATTTGGCTATTTTTAAGGCTTGAACATTACTTGGAAAATGAATGTTGTTTAGAGCAAACTTTATATTACAAAGCCTACATCTATTCATAATTTCTTCTGGTAAATATTCTTCTATGGATTCATTAACTATTTGAAGAATCCTTTTTTGTATTGAAATAATTTCATTTTGACTTAAACCTTCGGTTAATGAATATATGGGGACAATACCCTGTCTATTATCCGTATCTAGCATATCTACCTTTTCTATAATTGGATTAACTACTTGCAAGCCTTTGAATCCTTTTTTAATTTCTCCATTTATCATTACTCTCTGACCAGAATTTAAAGTTTTTTTCAAATATGTTTTATTAAAAAATATAACTTCAATGTTGCCAGTTTCATCTTTAACATTAAATTTAATTAAGGAAAGATTTTTTCTAGGCTTTGATACATCGCCTTCACCGAGTATAATTCCATAGAAAGTAGCCTTTTCTCCTGGTCTTAAATTAGCAATCCTTTTTATATTTCTCCTATCCTCATAGTCCCTAGGCATATACCATATCATATCTTCAACAGTATTAATATTAAGTCGTTTTAAAAGATAAGCCTTCTTTGGTCCAACACCTTTAATATACTGAATATCCTGCTTTAAAATATTCATACTACACACTCCAAATATCTTTTTGTCTCTATTATAACAGAATGTTGTAATAATGTTAAAGGGAAGTAGCTCACGCTACCTCCCTATTCAATAGAGAAAATATAATAATATAATGGCTGTCCACCATAGTACAATTCAATATCTATATCTTCATATTTATTTTTTAATACTTCAAGCAATTCTCTAGTATCTTCCTCTGTAACATCAGACCCATAAAAAATAGTTATTATTTCACTTTCGTCAGTTATCATTTCTTCTATGAGCTCTATAGATACTTCTTTAATATTTTCTCCTACGGATTTTATTTCGCTATCGCCAATTCCTAAAATATCACCTTCATGTATTTCTAAGTCATTATAACTAGTATCTCTAACCGCATAAGTAACCTGACCTGTTTTAACTACTTTAATTGCATCTATCATTGTCTCTTCGTTTTCCTCTGGAGTAGATTCAAGGTTAAACGCTAATAAAGCTGATAATCCCTGTGGCACAGATTTTGAAGGAATTACAATAATATTTTTACTTGAAATAGCTTTAGCCTGATTAGCCGCCATAAAGATATTACTATTGTTAGGTAAAATAAATATTGTTTCAGCATTAATATTATCAATGGCCTTAACAAAGTCTTCTGTGCTTGGGTTCATAGTTTGACCACCTTCTATTACATGGTCAACAGTAAAGTCCTTAAATATTTTAGTTAGACCTTCTCCCATTGTAACTGTAATAAAACCATACTTCTTCGTTTCTTTTTCTATTGCATTTTCAGTATTTACATTGTTTTTATCTTCAGTTTGCTTAAATATCTCATGTCTATGTTGTAATCTCATATTATCTATTTTAATGTCGCTTAAAGATCCAAGTTCTAAAGCATGTTCCATAACTTTACCTGGATGATTAGTATGTATATGTACTTTTATAACACTATCATTACCAACAACTAACATAGAGTCTCCATATCCCTCTATAATCTTCTTAAATTTATTAATATCTGCAGCACTAGAACGAATAATAAATTCTGTACAATATCCAAATTCAATTTCTCCGTCGATTTCTTCTATATTATGTATATAACTATTATCTACAATAGCTTCCTCTTCAATAACAGGCATATTGCCAGTAATTGCGCCTAAAGCACCTAAATATATATATACTAGTCCTTTACCACCAGAGTCAACAACCCCTGCATCCTTTAACACCTTAAGCATTTCTGGTGTCCTACTTAATGATTTTTCCGCATATTTAATAACTTTTTCAATAAATGTAACAATATCTTTTTCCTTGTTAGCAATTATTAAAGCTGCTTCTGCACTTTCTCTAGCAACGGTTAAAATAGTACCTTCTATTGGCTTCATTACAGCCTTATAGGCAGTATCTGCCCCGGATTTTAGCGCTTCTGCTAAGTCCTTCGTATGAATTCGACTTTTGCCTTTAACTCCCTTTGCAAATCCCCTAAAAAGCTGAGATAAAATTACTCCAGAGTTACCTCTAGCACCCATTAAAGAACCATTAGCAGCAGCATTAGCAATATCTTCTAGCAAATCTGATTGTGTTCCTTTCACTTCCTTTGCTGCTGACTGCATAGTTAAAGACATATTAGTACCAGTATCACCATCAGGCACAGGAAATACGTTAAGCGCATTAACTATTTCTTTATTTGTCTCCAGAGACTGTGCTCCAGATATTATCATTTTCTTTAAAAGATGCCCATCAATATATTCAATTTTCACAACTAGTACCTCCTTAAGTTACTTTTGCACTCTGACACCCTGAACATTAATATTAACCTTTTTAACGTTCATTCCTGTCAAATGCTCAATGTTATATTTTACTTTTTCTATGATATTATTTGCAACTACAGATATACGGGTACCAAATTCTACAATTACGAATATATCAATTGTTATTTCATCTTCCTCAGTATGTACCTTCACACCTTTTCCAGACTGCTCTCTTTTTAATAATTCTACAAGGCCTCCAGCCGCAGATTTAGCAGCCATTCCTACTACTCCATAGCATTCCATAGCTGAAACACCTGCAATGGATGTTAAAACATGGTCATCAATTATAATTGTACCTAATTTAGTAACTAATTTTCCTGGCATTAAAAAACCTCCTTTATTTTCTTCTATCTTATATTTATTCCCCACTTTACTTACAATATTATACTTAAAATAGTGATAGTTGTATAAATATCTATAATATATAATATCATATTATATATTATGTTTTAAAATACTGATAGCTAGAATATCACATTATAATATTATATTGTATATGAATACCAAAAATAGTTCAACAATAACCATAATCATAATAAATTTTTATATCAACAATTTACTAAAACATTGTATTTTGCATATATTAAAATATTATTATTGCAAAAATTTGTTATATATGATACTATTATTATGTTTTAGAGGATGAGCTAGGCTTGAAGGAGGTGTTCGTAGTGGCAAGAGTATGCGAAGTTTGTAATAAGGGTAGAGTTTCAGGTAATCAGATCAGTCACTCCAACCGTCATAACAGAAGAACTTGGGAACCTAACTTAAGAAGAGTTAGAGCTATAGTTAAAGGTACAGCAAAGAGAATCAATGTATGTACAAGATGCCTACGTTCTGGAAAAGTTGAAAGAGCTTTATAATTTTATATAAAAAAGCCTCCATTTAAATGGCGGCTTTTTATATTGAGTATCTTTTTTTATTTAACATATTTTAAATATTAGTAATCCTATTGTTACGAATAGACCAGCAATAATAAGATACCATATTTGTAATGGAATAATATATAGGAACATTAATGCTCCAACTATTGTAATTATTAATCCAGTAAGTTTTAATGAAGAATGCCTTCTTCTCCTTTTAAACATATCACCACCTACCTTAGAGAATAGTATATTATTATTCTATTCATAAACAGTAAAAAATGTCACTAAAAGTCCTAACAACTTTTAGTGACATTTAAATTATACTTCGTCACAAACCTTAATAACTAAAACAGTTCCTTCTTTAACTGAAATAGTTGCCCTATCTTTTATAAATCTATTACTAATACCTAAAGAGCTTCCCATATCGATATCGTGATTAGTTAAAGGATATTCTAACCCTTCTAATGTAACACCCTTTACATCTCCACTAATAGGTATTACCGAAATAGTTTGTCCTATTTTCCCTGCTACATTTATAGTACTATCTGTTATAGTAATATGGTTTATCTCATTAATGATATTTGCCTTAATACCCATTTTATGAATTTTATACAGTAACATTATATTACCTAAACTATGGTCCATACGAGAGCCTATGGCACCTACAATAGTTATTGTACTCGGTGACTGCTCTAAGGCAAATTCTATAGCTAACTCCGTATCTGTCATATCCTTCTTTACAGGAAACTGCTGAACCTTGACTCCACCGTTTTCTATCCACTGAAAGGCATCTTTGTTAATGGAGTCGAGATCTCCCACCAATATATTTGGATAAATATTTAATTTCATTAAGTATTTAGCTGCACCATCTGCACAAATAATATAATCACTGTTTTCAATAACAGATTTTAAAATGTTCATGTTTTCAATATGACCATTTGTTACTACGGTTACTTTCATCTTTGCCTCCATATCTACAATTTATAAATTAGTATTTTCTCTAAATTGTTTTACTGTTTGTGTAATATTTTCACTATTAAATATGGCAGAACCAGCAACAACTATATTGGCACCAGCATCTATAACCTTTTTAACATTATCTACTTTAATACCACCATCTACTTGAATATCAACATTAAGTCCCCTAGTATCTATTATTTTTCTTAATGCCTCTATTTTTGATAGGCTTGATTCAATAAAGCTTTGTCCTCCAAATCCAGGATTAACTGTCATTATAAGAACCATATCTAAGTCCTCAAGTACATGCTCTATTACATTTAAAGGTGTGGCAGGATTAAGTGCAACAGCTGCCTTTGCACCATTATCTTTAATAAGTTGTATAGTTCTATGCAAATGAATACAAGCCTCACTATGGACAGATATTATGTGAGCTCCTGCTTTAGCAAACTGAGGAATATATCTATCTGGATTTTCTATCATTAAATGTACATCAAAAGGAAGCTTAGTTTTACCCTTAAGACCTTCCATAACAAGTGGACCTATTGTAATATTTGGAACAAAGTGCCCATCCATTACATCTATGTGAAGAAGGTCACAGCCTGCCTCTTCGACTTTTTTTATATCTGCTAATAAGTTAGAAAAATCTGCTGACAATATTGATGGAGCTAATTTCATCATAAGTTAATACCTCCTGCTCTTTCTAATCTCATCAATAAATTGAATATAACTGGTATATCTATTTTTAGATATTTCACCTAATACAACTGCTTCTTTAACACCACAGCTAGGTTCATTTATATGCTTACAGGAATTAAATTTACAATTATCCATATAGGGTACAAACTCTGGAAAATGAAAGTGTAGATCATCTTCATGGATAAAATCCATATTTAAAGAACTAAATCCAGGAGTATCTACAACCCAACCATCTTCCTCAACAGCCATAAGTTCTGCATGTCGTGTTGTATGTTTTCCCCGTCCAATTTTTATACTTATCTCGCCAGTTTGTAACTTTAGCCTAGGATGGATGTAATTTAAAAGTGTAGATTTACCTACTCCAGATGGTCCTGCAAACACTGTGGTCTTATTTTTTAACTCTTCTCTTAAATCACTTATTCCTATATTCTGCTTACTGCTAGTTAGTATTACTTTGTAACCAGCAGAAGCATATATATTAACAATTTCTCTATACTCTTCTTCCTTTAGTAAATCGATTTTATTAAGGCAAATAATTATATTTAGCTTCTGACTTTCTGCCAATACTAAAAATCGATCTAAGAGTGAGAGGTGGGGATCTGGCTGGGTTACTGCAAATACAACTATGGCTTGATCTATATTAGATACAGAAGGTCTAATTAATTCATTGTGCCGTTCATTAATCTTTTCTATGACACCCTTCTTGTTTTCCTTATCTATAATATCTATTTCGACGTAATCTCCAACTACAGGAACAACCTTCTTTTTTCTAAAAAGACCACGAGCTTTGCACTCAAATATTTCTCCATTAATATCAACATAATAAAAACCACCGATCCCTTTTATCAACCTACCACTATACATTAAATACCTCCCTAAAAATTAACTTCTACATTAGGCTCTTGTTTCTCACCATTTAGATAAACAGCTAATTGTTGAGTACCTGATCCTTTTACATTTACTCTAATAGGACCTTTTGCTTCATCTGCATTATGTTTTTCACTATATACTTTCTTACTTTTCAAACCATTTATTTGATAAATTTCTATATCAACAATACCTGTATACTCTTCTAAATTTATACTAATAGATTTCGTCGAAGTTCCTGATGATTGTGTTCCTTCTTGATCTTCACCTTCTTCTATTTCTTCCATTTGATCTGGCACATCGCTTCCTTTACTAACGACTAAATTAACTACAGATCCTTCACTTACTTCTTTATCAGCTGGAATATTTTGTTCCATAACATAGCCTCTTACATATACATCGCTATATTCTTCTGTAATACTTCCTTCTTCAAGTTTAAACTGTTTTAGTATACTTCGAGCTTCCTCTAAAGTTTTTCCTAATAGGTTTGGCATAGGAAAAGTTTGAACCTTTGGACCTGTGCTCACTACATAATTTACAGCAGATCCGGTAGCAACTTGAACCCCTTGACGTGGATTCTGATCAATAATAGTTCCTATAGGGTACTCATCACTAGAATCTTCACTTACTTCTCCTGGCTCTAATCCTGCATCTTTTAATAATCTTTCAGCATTTGTAGCATTTTCATTACGTAAATCGGGAACAGGAACTAGTTTACTTCCTTCACTAACAATTACTTTAACTTCAAAGCCTTTTCTAACCATCATGCCTTCCCGAGTTGTTTGATTGATTATTTCATCCTTTGGAACCTTACTATTATATTCTGTACTTTTATTTAATCTTAGCCCTGTATCCTCTGCCAATTTTTCAGCCTTTTCAATATTCATACCAACAAAATTTGGCACCTTTACATCCTCTACCTTAAATAAATCGGATATATAAAAGAAAGCAAATGTAAATACTAAAGCAGCAACTAATGCAGCAGCAATAGCAGATCCAATTACAAGTTTACGTTTATTATCTTTTTTACTATTATCTTTTTTACCTTTTTTATTTTTTATATTCATAGTTTTTACTTCATCTTGGCTATCAGTTAATTGTCTTATCTCATTGGCAGTAACCATTGGAATAATTTGAGTCGGGGAATCTTCGATTTTTAAAGTATTATCAATATCATCTAAATCAAAATTATTTTTTATTTTATATAAGTCTTCTATTAATGCAGAAGCATTAGCATATCTAGCAGACTGCTCTTTTTGGGTTAACTTAATAATTATAGCTTCTAACCCCTTTGAAATAGAAGGATTATACTTAGAAGGAGGTTCTGGCTTTTCCTGAATATGTTTTAATGCAATTGTAATTGGTGCATCTCCTTCAAAGGGTACTCTTCCAGTGGCCATTTCATACATAACAATACCCAAAGAATACAGGTCCGATTTTTCATCAGTATAGCCTCCTCTAGCCTGTTCTGGAGCAAAATAATGAACAGAACCAATTATACTTCCAGTATTGGTAATTGTAGATGAGGTAGCAGCTAAGGCAATTCCAAAATCTGTAACCTTCGCTCTATTATCCTCTGTTACTAAAATATTATGAGGCTTAATATCTCGATGAACAATATGATTGGAGTGAGCATGTTTTAATGCTAAGGCTATTTGTCTTGTAAAATCCAATATTTCATTCTTAGACAGCTTTCCCTTCTCCTTAATTAACTCTTTTAAGGTTTTTCCATCTACATACTCCATAACAATATAATATACACCATCTTCTTCTCCTACATCGTACACATTAACTATATTAGGATGAGATAAGCTAGCAGCAGCTTGGGATTCTTTTCTAAACTTATCTAGTAAATCTTTATCGTTAATAAATTCTGGTCTTAATACTTTAATTGCAACGTAACGATTTAATAGGTTGCATTTAGCCTTATATACTAATGCCATCCCGCCTCCGCCTATCTTTTCAACAATTTCATATCGATTACCTAATATTTTACCAATCATATATTCACCTACTCTCTATATTTTTCTCATTATTTTTTGCGACTAATACTGTAATATTATCATAGCCACCTCTTTTATTTGCCATTGATACCAACCTTTCGCATGCTTCATTACTATCTTTAAGTTCTGATACAACCTTTTGTATCTCATAATTATCTACAAAATTACTTAAACCATCTGTACATAAAACTAGAGCATCTGCAGCATTAAAGTCAATGGTAAAGATATCCACTTTAATACTTTGACTTGTTCCTAGTGCTCGGGTAATAACATTTTTTTGGGGGTGCTTCATTGCTTCCATTTCAGTAATACTACCGCTTCTAACTAGTTCTGCAACCAGAGAATGATCCTGAGTTATTTGCTCTATAGCACCATCTCTAATAAGATAAGCCCTACTATCACCTACATGTCCTATATAAAGAATAGAATTAATTTTCAATACTAGTGTTGCGGTTGTTCCCATTCCATCACAAGACAAATTTTCATTTGCATGAATAAGAATTCTTTCATTTGCACGATTAAAGGCTTCATATATAATTCCCTTTATAGATTGTTCTTCCATATCTATAGAAACATATTTAGTAATATGGTCTTTAATACTATTGACAGCAAGAAAGCTAGCAATTTCTCCTGCATTATGACCACCCATACCATCAGCCACTATAAATAACCCATAACCCTTTTCAGAAATACAATAATTATCTTCATTAATATCTCTTACCTTTCCAATATCTGAAATAGCACTAACATTCATCTTTTGCTCGCCCCCCTTTATATCTAATCTTGCTGTTCATATTATTTTATCATTTTTGTTGGTTTTGTAAATGTTTTCTTCTTAGTTGACCACAGGCTGCATTAATATCGGAACCCATTTCTCTTCTAACAGTTGCTTCTATACCTGATTTTTTTAATACTTGTTGGAAGCTCTTAATAGCCTCTATACTCGGCTTTTTATATCCTCTTTCCTCTACACTATTTACAGGTATTAGATTTACATGACAAAGCATACCCTTTAATAGAGTAGACAGCTCATTAGCATCTTTTTGTCCATCATTAACCCCTTTTATTAAAGCATATTCGAAGGTTATTCTGCGACTAGTTTTATCAATATAATACCTACAACTATCTATTAATTCTTTAATAGAATACTTTTTAGCTATGGGCATTGTCTTTCTTCTTAGCTCATCATTAGGAGCATGTAAAGATATAGCTAAGTTAATAGGTATTTGTAAATCAGCTAAGGCTTTAATTTGTGGCACCAGTCCTGAAGTTGATAGAGTAATGTGTCTATTTCCGATATTTAAGCCATTTTTATCATTTATTATGTTAAGGAAATTTATAGTCTCATCAAAATTATTTAATGGCTCCCCACTTCCCATCAATACTATGTTAGAAATTCTATCCCCTATATCATTCTGCATTGTTAGTATTTGATCTATCATTTCCCCAGCTCTTAAGTTTCTAACTAGGCCTTCAAGTGTAGATGCACAAAAGCTACATCCCATAGCACAACCAACCTGTGTGGAAATACAAGCAGTTAGCCCATGATTATATTTCATAACTACACCTTCTATTATATTATAATCATCCAATAAAAATAAGTATTTTATTGTACCATCTATACTGGAAACTAATTTTTCTTCAATTTTGATATTAGTGATATAGGTATGTTCCTCTAGTTTGTCTCTTAGAGCTTTAGATAAATTTGTCATTTCATCAAAGTCTTTAATTCCTTTATTAATCCATTGAAATATTTGTTTCCCTCTAAACTTTTTTTCATCCATACTAACTAGCAGTTCTTCTATCTCTGCCAATGTTAAACTTAATAAATCTTTTTTTTCCATAATTATAATTAGCCTCCCGAATTCTCTACTTAATTCGTTTTATCTTGGAAATGAAAAATCCATCCGTATTATGCAAATTAGGATAAAGTTGTACAGTACCATTATTATGCTCACCTGGAAGAAAGTCTTTGTACTCCTCATTAATGTTAATTAGAACATAATTAGGATTGTCCTTTAAAAACTTCTGTACGATATCCTCATTTTCTCTAGTATTTATAGTACAGGTACTATAGACTAATTCCCCGCCTATTTTTACGTATTTAGCTGCATTTTTAAGTATATCATACTGCATAGCTGTAATGGATTTTATATCTTCATCTTGTTTTCTATATTTTATTTCGGGTTTCCTACGAATAATTCCGAGTCCAGAGCAAGGGGCATCTACCAGTACTTTATCCGCCATATTTAATAGTTTTTCATCTAAATTATTTCCACTAAAATTTTCTGTATTAATAATTTTTATACCTAGTCTTTGAGCATTTCTCTCTACAAGTTTTAATTTATGCTCATGAATATCCCTAGCGATTATTGTCCCCTTATTGTTCATTATTTGAGCCATATGGGTGGTTTTACCTCCTGGAGCGCTACATACGTCAATTACATATTCGCCTTCCTTAGGATCTAGAATTTTAGCAACTAGCATGGAGCTAAAATCTTGTATTTGAATATATCCTTTTTTATATAAATTAGATTGCTCTATATTCTGCAATCCTTTAACAACAACTGCCTCCTTTATCAATGAGCTTTGCTTTACTGTGTAACCTTCATCAGTAAGGAGCCTTATACAGTCATCTATGGATATTTTTAGTGTATTTATACGAAAATACAGCTCTGGCTTAGTATTGTTAGCTTTTAAAAGTTCTTCTGCAAAATCCTTATCAAAATTATTTAAAAATGTTTTAACCAACCATTCTGGATGTGAATACTTTACAGATAAATATTTAACAATGTTCTCCTCAGGGTTGGGTAATTTAATATTTTTCATATTTCGTTGAACATTTCTTAAGACTCCATTTATAAATCCTGTTGTTTTTTTGCAATACTTTTTTGATAGATTTACAGTTTCATTTACAGCTGCAAAGCTAGGTACTTTATTTAAAAAAAGTAATTGATATATTCCAAGCCTTAATAGGTTTAATGTATATGGATTCATTTGCTTTATGGCAAAGGTTGAAAACTGTCCTATTATATAGTCAATATAAATTTGATTTTCTAAGGCACCGTAAACAAGCTCCGTCAATAAATTTTTATCTAATTGATTGTAAGAATTTCTTCTCAATTCCTTATTTAAAGCGATATTTGAAAAGGCTTCCTTTTCATTTATTTCATATAAAGTTATTAATGCTCCTTCTCTTGGGTTCATATTCTTGCCTCCTGTATAAATTAAAAAATTTATATTTCCTTAGATTATAAAAATAAAAAGGCGTGCTCGACGCCTTTTAGTCTCTTCGCTGACCTCTTATAAGAAGTAATCGGATTAATTGAGATACTGCTGTAGCCATAGCTGCTACATAAGTAAGAGCTGCTGCTCTTAGTACTTTTTTAGAGTGATTATATTCATCTCCTACAATAAAACCACCCTCATCTAATAATCTCATCGCTCTACTACTAGCATTAAACTCCACAGGAAGAGTAATAACTTGAAATAGCACAGCAGCCGTAAATAGTAATATTCCTATATTTACCAAGGTTGGGGCTGACATTATAAGACCAAAAATAACAAAGAACCACGCCGCTTGTGATCCAAAGCTGGCTACTGGGAAAATTGCATTTCTAAAACTAAGAGGTATATATCCATGAGCATGTTGAATTGCATGACCTGTTTCGTGGGCTGCAACACTAATGGATGCTAATGATGTACTATGGTATACCTCATTAGATAGACGTACGACTCTTTTCCTTGGATCATAGTGATCGCTTAACTGACCCCTAGTTAGTTCAATTGGAACATCTCTCATTCCATTATGATCTAATATATATCGGGCAACTTGATATCCTGTATATCCTTTTTTTCCATTTACTCTTAAATATTTTGCAAAGGTTGTTCTAACCTTAGCTTGAGCATACATAGCAAATATAATAGATGGAATCAGAAAAATCATAGTTGGATCAAAACCAAATCCATATGGATAAAACATAGTATCACTCCTTTACATTTACAAAATTGTGCTGTTTCTCTCGCAAGGCTTCATGTTTAGTAACTTTTAATGATTACAAAATCTATTCTTTCTTAGATAATAAAAAATGCTTAATCGCTCTTTCAACTTCGTCTAAATCAACTAAAGTATTAACACATGGGCCTTCTGGCCGTCTGTTTACTACTGCAATAACTGGTAGCTTTTTTACGTCCTGTAGCCCACTAATTAAATCTCTTTCACATGCTATAGCAACAATAGCTTTAGGTTGTGCATCTACAATTATCTTTCTTGCTAAAGTGCCCCCAGTCACTACTCTAAAGTTTACTCCATACTTTTCTTCCAAACCTATAAGATTATCTACATTACAATTACCACATCGTTTACAATTTTTAATATCTGTAGTAATTTTGTGAGGACATAAAGATTTTTGAATGCAATGGGGGGTCAAAATTAATATATTCTTTCCCTCTATATTATATTCATTACTAAATACTAACTTATTATTTAGCTCCGTAAAAGCTCTTCTTATAGTATTTTCGTTATATTTTAATAACTTACCTAAAAAAAGTATCATTGGATATATCACTGTAATGGAGAGTTCCAATATTCTTTTAGAAGCTTTAGGTATAGGATAGTCATACCACAAAAGAATAACTGTAATAATAATAGATAATAACAATACACCTACTCCAGCTAGAGTTATAGTTATAATGAAAAATGTAAACTTGTAAAAATATTGATTTTGTCCTTTTGCAAGTAACATTAAAGTTGTTACAGAAAGGGCTATTATACTAAACATGAGTACTAGTAGAAAAACAAATTTCCTATATACAATGTTTTTCTTTGACTCATTTTGAATCTCCATACTATTCACCTAAATTCTTATTTTCTTCAATATTATTCCCTATTAAATAATCCTTTACACTCATTCTTTTCTTGCCACTAAATTGTATTTCTTCAATAGCTAATATATTTTTACCCGTAGCAACAAGTATATATTCCTTTGTTATTTCTAAAATTTTTCCTGGTGCATGCTCCTTGTTACTTTCAATTATTCTACTTTTCCATATTTTCATAACCTGACCATTATAAGTTGTGTAAGCGGTCGGCCATGGAATTGTTCCTCTAATTAGATCTTTTATTTCTTTTGCAGACTTACTCCAATCAATTTTACCAAGATCTTTAGTAAGCATTGGTGCATAGGATGAATTGTCATGATTTTGAGGAATAGCCATTATTTCATTAGTTTCTAATAGTTCTATTGTTTTATCTAATACCTTAGCGCCAAGTTCCATTAAACGATCGTGCAGCTCGCTGGCTGTTTCATCCTTACCTATTTCGATTTCTTCCTTTAACAGCATATCACCTGTATCTAGACCAACATCCATATACATTGTAGTAATTCCAGTCTTTTTCTCACCATTAATAATAACCCAGTTAATAGGTCCTGCACCACGATATTTTGGTAATAGTGAAGCATGGACATTAATACAGCCATACTTAGGTATTTGAAGAATTTTTTTAGGTAAAATTTGACCATAGGCTACAACTATAATAATATCTGGATTTAACTCTTTTATTTCATTAATTACATCCTCATTTTTTAAAGTAGTTGGCTGAAATATAGGAATATTATGTTCTAAAGCCTTTTCCTTTACAGGAGTTATATTAACTTTTTGACCTCTGCCACTCGGCTTATCTGGCCGTGTAAAAACACCAACTACCTCATGTTTACTATTTACCAAAGTCTCCAAGCAAGGAACAGCAAATTCTGGAGTCCCCATATAAATTATTTTCATTAAATCACCCCTATTTCTTTTCAACTCTATCTGTAAACAATATTCCATTTAAGTGATCAATTTCGTGACAGAGTGCTCTAGCTAAAAATTCTTCACCTTCAATAATAATTTCCTGTCCTTTTCTATTTAGACCTTTAACTCTAACAATAGCTGGTCTTATAACTTCTCCTGTAGCTCCAGGTAAACTAAGACATCCTTCAGAATCACATTGACTACCTTCTTCATATATAATCTCAGGATTTATTAATTCTATTATACCTTCGCCTACATCAATAACTATGACTCTTTTTAAAATTCCAACCTGTGGAGCGGCAAGTCCTACTCCATCTGCATCATACATTGTTTCTATCATATCATCTAGTAAATAAAGAATTTTATCGTCGATTTTATCAACTATCTTTGAAGTCTTTCTAAGTACTGGATCATCTTCTTTACGAATAATTCTAATTGCCATATTTTCTACCTCCGATATTAAATAATTGTAAATGGATTTATATCAATACTACAAGTTAAATTTTGTGGAATATATTTATTTCTATTATCTATTAATAAGTACTTTACAGCCTTTTTTAATAATCCAAACGGTACCTCCACATCCTTTAGTAAAATTTGATATCTATAGTTTTCTTTTATTTTACTTATCATACTTGGATTAGGACCCAAAATATTATAATCAAAAGTATTGTACCCTTGAGAATTTAAAATATATTTAATGTGATTTGCAACTGAATTAGCTGCATAATCAACTGTTTTTTCATCCTTACCAGAAAAGTTTAATAAAATTAAGTTAGTAAATGGTGGATAATAAAATTCTTTTCTAATTATCAATTCATCTTGAAAAAACTTTTCATAATCGTGATTTCGTGATGCTATAATACTATAATGATTTGGTTCGTAGGTTTGAAGAATTACTCGGCCTTCTTCTAAGCCTCTACCAGCCCGACCTGCTACTTGAGTAACCAACTGAAAGGTTCTTTCTGCTGCCCTAAAGTCTGGTAAATTCAATGCAGAATCAGCTGAAATAATACCTACAAGAGTAACATTAGGGAAATCTAACCCCTTAGATATCATCTGAGTACCTATAAGAATATCAACCTCTTGATTTTTAAAACTTTCAAGTATTTTCTCATGAGAACCTTTACGGCTTGTAGTGTCCATGTCCATCCGCATAATTCTTGCAGTTGGCAAATAGTGCTTAACTAAATCCTCAATTTTTTGGGTTCCTGTCCCTGAATATTTAACGCTATCACTATTACAACTAGGACATACTGCTGGTACATGCTTCATCTGCCCGCAATAATGACATTTCAGTCTTTCATCTGTTCTATGAAATGTCATTGTAATGTCACAATGCTCACATTTCAAAACGTAACCACAGCTTTTACATGATATAACACTAGAATGTCCCCGACGATTTAAAAATAAAATAGTCTGCTTTTGGTTTTTAAGATTTTCCTCCATTGCAGCTATTAATTGACTGCTAAAAACTGCTGTATTTCCTAGTTCTAGTTCTTCTGTCATATTAACTACTTCAATATGGGGAAGCTTTGCATCTGTAGCTCTTTTTGTTAAAGTAATTAAATCTAGCTTACCATTTAAAGCTTTATGGTAGGTTTCCATGGATGGCGTAGCAGATCCCAAAACTAGTACCGTGTTTTCTAATTGACTACGATACTCCGCAATATCAGTAGCCATGTATCGTGGAGTCTGATCAGATTTATAAGTATGTTCATGCTCCTCGTCTATAATAATAATTCCTAGATTTTTAAGAGGTGCAAAAATAGCGGATCGTGCACCTATCACGATATCTACCTCATTCATTGCAATTCTTCGCCATTCATCGTATCTTTCTCCATCAGAAAGACTACTATGAAGTACAGCTATTCTGTCGCCAAATCTTCCCATAAATCTTGATACAGTCTGAGGGGTAAGGGAGATTTCAGGGACTAAAACAATTCCTTGTTTGCCCTTTTCTAATACCTTTTCTATCAATTGTAGATAAATTTCAGTTTTTCCGCTACCTGTAATACCGTGTATTAAGTATCTATCATTTATATTATTTTTTATAGAATTACCTATTCTATCTATGGCCATTTGCTGCTCTTTATTAGGAACAGGCTTTGGAAAGGCTGAAAAGCTTTTATTAGCAAATGGATCCCTCTTAACCTCTACATCCATAAAACCTATATACCCTTTATCTTTTAAACTATTCAATGTTGTCATTCCAGTATTGGCCATATATAACAATTCTTTTACACTACACTCACCCTGTTGTTTTAATATTTCTAAGGATACTTTTTGCTTTTTAGCATTTTTTAACGAAGCTAAAACTTCATTCCATCTGTTATCCTTCACATTTATATATACATATCGCTCTGTCTTTATATTTATTTTACTATTAAATTCATATTTTATATCAATTATATTTTTTTCAAGCAAAGTTTTAATAGCATCGTTAATTTCCTTATAATCTACGTGTTGCATTAACAAATCTAAATATACCTTTCCACCTAAATCATTTATTGTAGTAAGTATATTTTTCAATTTACGTTGACTAGGGGAAATTAATGTATCCCACTGATTATTTACTAATATAATTAATTTTCTTTCTTTATTTATCATACCCTTAGGTATTAGACAATGTATAGCTTCAATGTATTTGCATAAATATTGATTTTTCATCCAAAATGCTAGTCTTAATTGATGTTCTGATAAAATAGGTTGCTCATCTATAACCGCAAGTACTTTTTTTAACTTCATGTCTTTGGCAGACGAGGTAGTTACATTAAATACATAGGCTTCAAGTCTTTGGTTTCCTCTGCCGAATGGAACCATTACTCGCATTCCTCTAGTTATTTTATTATATAAATGGGTGGGGATTTCATAGTCAAATAATTTATCAGTTTGATAGCTATTATTATTTACTATTACCTGTACTATTTTAAATTCCTTGTTCAAGAGCCCACCTCCTTATAACAAAATTATGCTATTGCTTTCGCAACGCTTCATGTCGCACTTAAATTTTTAAACTTCGTTGAAAAATTTCAAGCTCTCAAAATATTACAAGCCTTCTGCTTCTTAAAAAAACCTCAACAACTAAAAAGTACACCTTCCTAGATAATGAAAATATAAAAGGACTATAAAAGCCCTTTTATTGTACTTTATTTAATAAATTTCTTTGCTTTATCTAAAATACGGTGCGCAATTTCTCTTTTGCTTGATTTTTCTACTTTTTCTATTTCACCATTTTTATCGATAATATTAACAATATTTGTGTCGGTGCCAAAGCCAGCACCTTCCTCTGTAATATCGTTTGCAACAATAAAATCTAAGTTTTTTCTATTAATCTTACCCTTAGCATTTTCAATAACATTATCGCTTTCCGCTGCAAATCCAACTAAAACGCGGTCTTCCTTTAAGCAACCAAGTTCCTTCAAAATATCAGGATTCCTAACTAGAGTTAATGTTAAATTTCCTTCATTTTTCTTTATTTTAGTAGTGGATACTGTTTCTGGACGATAATCTGCAACAGCTGCAGATTTAATAATGATATGTTGATCTATATAATTCTTCATTACTGCATTGTACATGTCTAAAGTAGTATTTATTTTAATTAGCCTAACCCCCATAGGTGGAGAAAGGTTAGTAGGACCACTTATAAGGGTTACATCGGCTCCTCTTTCTACAGCTGCTTCAGCCAAAGAATACCCCATTTTACCCGATGAATGATTAGTAATAAATCTAACAGGGTCAAGGGATTCCCTAGTTGGACCAGCTGTTATTAAAACCTTTTTTCCTTCTAAATCCCTATTGGGTTTAGCTATATTTATTACAAATTCAATAATTTCATCTACATCGGCTAGTTTTCCTCTGCCAATATCACCACATGCAAGGCGTCCTGAAGCTGGTTCAATAAATTGATATCCTAATGAAGTTAACTTTTCTATATTTTGTTGTACAATTCTATTTTCATACATTTTAGTATTCATAGCTGGTGCAAAAATAACCTTCGCAGTAGATGCCATAATTGTAGTAGAAAGCATATCATCTGAAATACCATTAGCAACTTTACCTATAATATTGGCAGTTGCAGGTGCTACTAGTAAGATATCGGCCTTTTGGGCTAATGAAATATGTTCGATATCCCAATATCTTGGTGTGTTAAATGTATCTGTAATTACAGGGTTTTGACTTAAGGCTTGAAATGTATGGGCTTGAACCATTTCCGTTGCAGATTTAGTCATAATAACATCCACATTTGCCTGAAGTTTCTTTAATCGACTAACAATATCACAGGCTTTATATGCTGCAATTCCTCCTGTTACACCAAGTACAACATTTGTATTTTTCAACATATCTTCACCTTCTTAATTTGATTCTTCTTCTCCACTTGTGTAAAGCACTTGATCTTCAAATATTTCTTGAGTAGCAATTGATACTGGTTTTGTAGAATAAGGATCAACAATCTTTACTTCATCCCCGTCGATTAATTGTCTTGCCCTTTTTGCCGCAGCTACAACTAAAGTATATCTGCTATCTACTTTATCTAATAATTCATTAATTGGTGGATATAACATTTTATCATCTCCTATTAAAATTTTGATAATATTTTTTCATAATTTCTTAAAACCCTAGATTTTTCTGCTCTTATAATAGCTTCGATATCTTTGACAGCCCTAGATACATCATCATTAACAACAGCATAATCGTATTTAATCACCTGTTTTATTTCAGAAATAGCAGAGCCATAACGTTTATCAATATCCGATAGAGTTTCTGTTCCTCTCCCTATAATTCTATTTTTTAATTCCTCTAAGGAAGGAGGTAAAATAAAAATAAATACTGCATCCTCAAATCTTTCCTTAATTTGCAGGGCACCTACAATATCTATCTCTAGTAACACATCATTGCCATTTTCTAAGTTATTCATAACATATTCTTTAGGTGTTCCATAATAATTATCATAGACCATGGCATATTCTAAAAAATCATCACCATCTATCATGTTTTCAAATTTATCTCTATTAATAAAGAAATAATTTACTCCATCTTCTTCTCCAGTCCTGGGTAATCTAGTAGTAGCTGATATTGAAACCTTAATTTGAGAATTATTTTTTAATAATTCTTTGCAAATAGTTCCTTTTCCCGCTCCAGATGGTCCAGATACCACAACTAGCAAGCCTTTACTAACCATGCTTTTCTCCTCTTCCTGTCTAATATTATTCTCCTTCAACAACATTTTCTGCTTCTTTTGTATTATCTTTAGAGTTTAATCTATGTGCTACAGTTTCAGGTTGAACAGCAGAAAGAATAATATGATCGCTATCTGTTACTATTACTGCTCTAGTTCTTCTACCGTAAGTAGCATCTATAAGCATCCCTCTATCTCTAGCCTCTTGAATAACTCTTTTAATAGGAGCTGATTCTGGACTTACAATAGCTACAATTCTACTGGCAGATACAATATTACCAAATCCTATATTAATTAGTTTTATATTCATTAGTATTTCCCCCTTATTCAATATTTTGTACTTGCTCTCTCATTTTTTCAAACTCACTTTTTATATTAATAACCAAATTAGCTATAATTAAATCATTAGCTTTAGAACCAATTGTATTAGCTTCCCTGTTCATCTCTTGAAGTAGGAAGTCTAATTTCCTCCCAATTGCATCATCCTCTTGCAAAGTGTTGCTAAATTGATTTATATGACTATATAGTCTAACAATTTCTTCTGTTATATTGCTTTTGTCAGCAAACAATGCCACCTCTGCTGCCACACGATTATCATCTAATGAAAACTCCTCATCCAATATTTCCTTAATTCTTTCTATTAGTTTTTGTCTGTATTCTTGAACAATTATAGGACTTCTATCCTTTATTTGAGCAACAAAATCCCTAGTTTTGTTCAGACGTTTTAATAAATCTACCTGTAGTTTGTCCCCTTCTTCTTGCCGCATTATTACTAATTGGTTAAGAGCATTATTAAGAGCCTCTTGTAAGCATTGCCAAATTTCATCCTCATTCTCTTCTTTTTTTTCTATCTTTATTACGTCAGGAAAACGGGCTATTACAGATGTTGTGACATCAGTTTCTATGGATAATTCTTCTTCTATTCTTAGTAATGCTTTTAAGTACTCTTTTGCTAAGGGCATATCTACAGCTACATTAATATCGCTCTCCCCAATACTTTCATAAGTAATGTAAGCTTCTATACGACCTCTTTGTATATTTGATTTTATAACTTTACGGATGCTTTCCTCTAAGTATGTAAATTTTTTAGGTAACTTTATACTTACATCCATATATCTATGATTAACAGATTTAAGTTCTACCTGAAAACATTTATCTCCAACTTGAGAATCACCTCTGCCAAAGCCTGTCATGCTTTTTATCATAACCTACTCATCCTTCCGTTTGTGTTTCTCGCCTACTATTTTATATTTATATACTAATAATTACAAGTGCATTTAACATTAATTTAATCTAAAACTAAATGAAGTATACTCCAGAACAAATATCTTGGGCAGGCCCATCCATAAATACACTGTCATCTTCCATAACTTCAATTTTAATATTACCACCTTCAGTATTTATATTTACCTTATTATCTACAAGACCTAATCTATAGGCTACCCCAACAACACTACTTACACCAGTTCCACAAGCTAGTGTGTATCCTGCTCCTCGTTCCCAGGTTCTTACTTCTATATTGCCCTCGTCTCTTATTTTAGCGAAGCTTACATTTGTATTTGCAGGATATATATCATGTTTTTCAATTAAAGGACCATAGGCTTTAATCTCTTCTAAATTTAAGGTATCCGTAAAAATAACAGTATGAGGTACACCCATCAAAACTGTAGTAACCGTAAAATTTCTGTCATTTACCATAATTGTTTCATTAATAAAACTAGCTTTTTCAGAAGTAACTGGAATTTTACTTGGCTCGAAAATCACCTCTCCCATATTAACTTTTACACTTTTAGTCTTGTCATCATCAATATTAAGACTAACTTTTTTTACACCGGATAAGGTTTCGACTGTAAATAGTGATTTATTTATTAAGCCTTCATCATATACAAACTTAGCAAAGCATCTAATACCATTTCCGCACATAGCTGCTAAAGAACCATCACTATTATAATATTGCATTTTAAAATCTGCAATATTAGACTTATTAACTATTAGAAGTCCATCCGCACCTATCCCAAAATGTCTATGGCAAGTTTTTTGAGCTAACTCCTTAAATCTTTCTTCAAAAGGAAAATCTTCATATTTGATTACAATAAAATCATTTCCTGTGCCATGCATTTTTTTAAAAACAATACCCCTATTCTCCATATTTTTACCCCTTTACTATTATAATTATTAGTTCTATCTTATAAAATTCATATTTTTAATATTGTATTTTTTAGTTAATAATTATATAATAGTAATTTAAAATTTCTAACTAATTTAATTCAACCTTAAATCTTATTTTCCTTTTAATTATTACATTTTTTTAATTTATTTTCTTAAATCTCTATTTTTACATACTTTATCTTTGGTGTATTGTTAAGATTCAGTTGAAGTTAAAATTTTATCTGAATCTAGTTTTCTTTATCAAATTATGCTATTATGATTACAAATTAAATAGGAGGTAATACTAATGGCTTTAGACGGATTTGTTGTAGCTGCATTAACACATGAATTAAGATCTAAACTATGTAATGGTAGAATAGATAAGATCTATCAACCAGAAACAGATGAAATAATTTTAACTGCAAGAAGTGGTGGAAAAAATCATAAAATTTTATTATCTACAAATAGTAACTATCCTAAAGTTCATTTTACAAATTCTAGCAAAGAGAATCCAGCAACTCCTCCTAATTTTTGTATGGTGCTTAGAAAACACTTACTTGGAGGAAGAATTATAGATATACTGCAGCCTGAGTTTGAAAGAATGATTAAATTAGTTATAGAATCTCATGATGAGCTTAATATATTAAAATCTAAAGAGCTTATAATAGAGATGATGGGTAAACACAGTAATATAATTTTAGTAGACTCAGAAACTAATAAGATAATAGATAGTATAAAACGTATTCCCTTTGATGTCAGTAGATATAGACAGGTATTACCTGGGCTAGAGTACGCTATGCCTCCTTCCCAGGATAAAGTTAATCCTTTAAAAATTGTTACAAAAGATGAATTTAACTCTATTATTAAGAGTAAAGATCAACGTACTTCACTATATAAAGCAGTATATAGTAGTTTTACTGGGGTATCCCCACTGATTTCTATGGAAATTTGCTACAGATCATCTATAGATGAAAATATAATATTATCAAATTTGGATGAAGAAATGATAAACATAATTTATAATTCCTTTGTAGATATAATTAATATGATAAAAACAAATAATTTTAATCCATCTATTTACTACGATGATACAACAGGGAAATATGTAGACTTTAGCTCTATTAATATTACCCATCTTCATTATTATGAAGAACAGTCCTTAGAATCATCTAGTGAAATGCTAGAGAATTTTTATCTTCAAAGAGATTCTAAGGAACGAATGAAACAAAGGACACATGATTTGCGCAAAAGTGTTTCTATTAAATTAGACCGATTATATAACAAACTAAGCAACCTAAACAAAGACTTAAAAAAGGCTCATGAGGCCGAAAAATACAAACTTTATGGAGATTTAATTACAGCTAATATTTATCAAGTGGTAAAAGGGCAAGAGGAAGCAGAACTAACTAATTATTATGATACAGATTATAGTACAGTTATAATTTCATTAGACAAAAGATTAACTCCAGCTCAAAATGCTCAAAGATACTTTAAACTATATGCTAAAGCTAAAACTGCACTTTCTCAAGTCAATCATCAAATAGAAAAAACTAAAGAGGAAGTTAATTATTTAGAACAAATTCTTATAAGTATTGACCAATGTACACATATTTCTGATATTGAAGAAATTCGTACAGAACTTGAAGAAACTGGATTTATAAAACGTAGAATTAATAAAAAAGGCATGAGTTCTAATCAAAATAAAAAATCTAATTATCTTAAATACATGTCTTCTGAAGGATTTGAAATACTTGTCGGTAAAAACAACAAGCAAAATGATGAAATTACTTTTAAAGTATCCTCTAAAGATGATCTTTGGTTCCATGTTAAAGATATGCCTGGTTCCCATGTAATATTAAAACAAAATGATAAAACTCCAGGAAATTCATCTATATTACAAGCAGCAACACTAGCAGCCTATTATAGTAAGGGTAAAAACTCTACTAAGGTTGCAGTGGATTATACCGAAAGAAGAAATGTAAAAAAACAAAGTGGAGCTAAGCCAGGAATGGTAATTTATGATAATTATTCAACTGTATTAGTTGATAGTGATGACAAATCTATTGCAAATATTTTAAGACAAAATTTATAATACTTCCTAATAAGTGCAAATATAAATAGGTTCCGCTGTTGGCGGAACCTATTTATATTTGCACTTATTTTAGTCTACAATCTTTATTCCCAAAAGCCTGGAAAGCGATACAGCTTGTATAGACGACACTGTAGCTCCATAGACGTCTTCAGGCCTAACTCCTATTCCATCAATGTCACAACTTGTAAAGTCTATACCTTCTAGTTTCGTACCAGACATTTCAGTTTGTTGTAAATTAGAATCCTGGAAATATATATTCTTAAAACTTGAGTCTTGAAAATCTGATTTCTGTAAGAGACAATTTTCAAAACCTACTTGCTTACAATCTAAAAACCTAAAAAAAGCATAGCGAGCATCACAACTATTAAATATAACATTTCTCAACGCTACTTCACTAAAATTAGCACCGAGGATTTTACTATTTAGTATCTCTACTCTATGAAAAACCCCTTCTCTAAAGTCTACATTTGATAGATCACAGTTTTCAAACCTAACATCTGTACAGTCTATTTGCCTAAAGATCACTTGTTTAAACACTACATTCTTAAACACAATCTCTTTAAAAGTAAGTTTTTCTGTAATTTTATCTTCAAATAAACAATCCTTTATAACTCCAGATAAAAATAGACCTTCATTTTCAATGTTTTTATCCTGCAACTGTATCTCTTCTAATTTACTTGGTAATTTAGGAGATATTATTTTTTTTATCTTTGAATTTTTCATATAATATACCTCACACTCAATCTATTCGCCTTCAATTATTACAATATTATCCCCATCTATTTCCTCTAGTTGTACTTTTATAATTTCATCCTTTGAAGTTGGTACATTTTTACCAACATAATCTGCTCTAATTGGGAGCTCCCTATGTCCCCTATCTATAAGTACAGCTAGCTGAATTATCATTGGTCTACCTATGTCTACTAATGCATCTAATGCAGCCCTTGTTGTCCTTCCTGTATAAAGCACATCGTCCACTAAAATAACAATTTTATTATTAATATCTGCTTCAATATTAGATCCATGAATAATAGGATCCATTTGTTCCTTTGTTAAATCATCACGGTATAATGTAATATCTAATATACCTACAGATACTTCTCCCCCTTCAATCATTTTAATCTTTTCTGCCAATCGGTTAGCCAATGGTACTCCACGTGTCTTTATTCCAACTAAAACAACATCCCTTGCCCCTTTATTTTTCTCAAGAATCTCATGGGCAATCCGAGTAATAGCACGGTTAATCGCCTTTTCGTCCAAAAGTTGAACTTGCCTTTTCATTCCAACACTCTCCCTAAAATTATTGTTTTATAGAATAGCTATTATTAAATATTCTTAATAGCTTATTAAAGTAATCTGGTAACTCCGATGTAAATTCCATATACTCTCTCCTAACAGGATGAATAAAGCCTAAGGTTTTTGCATGAAGAACCTGACCTTTTAGATTAAATTTTGAGGTTTTAGCTCCATACATAGGATCGCCTAACAAAGGATTTCCAATATAAGATAGATGAACTCTAATTTGATGAGTTCTACCCGTTTCTAATCTAGCCTCTATATATGTAAAGTCTCTGAATCGTTCTAATACTTTAAAATGAGTAATAGCATGTTTACCGTCACTAATAACAGTTCTTTTTAATCTATCTACAGGATGACGACCAATAGGAGCATCTACAGTAGCTTCTTCTTCTTTTATATTTCCTACAACAATGGCATGATATTTTCTAGTATTAGTGTGCTCTCTAAACTGCCTTGCCAATATTTCGTGAGAATGATTATTTTTAGCCACTACCAATAGTCCAGAAGTATCCTTATCTATACGATGAACAATTCCCGGACGCATTACTCCATTAATATTTGAAAGATTATTCCCACAGTGGTGCAAAAGTGCATTAACTAAAGTACCCGAATAATTACCAGGTGCTGGATGCACCACCATGCCTTGTTGTTTGTCAACCACAAGTACATCATCGTCCTCATAAACAATTTGGATGGGAATATTTTCTGATTCTATTAATATCTCTTGCACCCTTGGAAGTTCGATCTCTATTTCATCCCCAGTTTTGACTATATACTTTGATTTTTCTAATTTTCCATTAACTTTAACAAGTTCTTCTTTTATAAGTTTTTGTATATGACTACGACTTAATTCTTCGTATTGATCCGCTAAATAAACATCTAATCGATTATCTATATCTTCTTCTGCTACTATTAATTTTTCCTGGTCCAAAGGTTATCTCTCCTTTTTACACAAATTATCCGATAGTTAGTAATTCTAATATTCCACTTGAACTAATTCTTTGTCTATCTGTCATATTTTAAAATAAAAATACCTATTAAAACTGCACCAACTACAACAGCAGAATCAGCTATATTAAACACTGGAAAATTTATAATTATAGCATTAAAGTAATCAACAACAAACCCTAATCTAACCCTATCTATTAAATTTCCAATAGCTCCACCTGCTACTAAACTAAGTCCAACTATCATCATTTTATTTAGCCTATTATGATGTGCATAAAACCATATGAAACCTAATACTAAAAGAGTAGTAATAACAAAAAATAATTTCTGATTTTGAAAAAGTCCAAAGGCAGCACCACGATTTTCTACATAGGTTAAATGAAATATATTGTTAATAATAGGAATATCTCCAACTGGCACTAAGTATTTCAAGGCTAATATTTTACTCAATTGATCTAATATAAGTACTGCAATAACAATGATATAGTTCATATGTACTCCCCTTCCTATATTTTCTTTCAATAAATGATTATATCATTATTAAAAGAAAAAAGATACAAAATGTATCTTTTTATCAACTATTTTCCTTGTCCATTTGTTCCTTCGCATCCATTATTCCGTCACCAGTATATGGGAGTTGAGATTTATAATAATCCTCTGATATATTTTCTATTTCCTCAACAGTTCCAATATTATAATCATCAAATATACCTAGATGATCTCCTGTAGCAAAGGATGGGTCATTCTTTATATCATTAAATTTCGCTACAGCTTGATATGCATCTTCTCCGTCAAATCCAGTATAATCGTCATAATCTTTATAGCTTGTTCTAAAAGACGGAGACATTACTTCTTCCTCTACTGGTCTGTCGGTACTTAATCTATGTGCCTCTAGCTTTCCTTTTGCACATTCCATACAAATATTGGCTTCTGGCATAACTTCTAGTCTTTCTTGCGGAACATCATCGCCACAAAGCTGACAGCTACCATAGGTACCATTCTCTATCTTTTCAAGAGCTCTATCTATTTCGGTAATCCTATACCGTTCGTGATTTTCTAGATTAGCCTGCATAGATATCATAAACATCTCTGTACCTAAATCTGCAGGATGATTATCATAGGCTGAAAGTTCTGCTGTGTATTCCCTTATGGAAGCATCTTTTGGATGATGTTCTTCCATCATTTTAAGTGTATTCATTGTAGCCTTTTTTTCTTCTAATAATCTTTTTTTAAAGTATTCTAATTTATTTTTATCCAAGGAAATCCTCCTATCTGTAGCCATCTATAATATTTAAAAGGTCAGCAATTATTTTGCCAATATAAGGGAGATTAACCCAGCTCCGCAGTAAGTATATTACGATACCAGCCAAAACTGTAAAACCAATACCCATTCCTAGTCCTCTAGCTAATCCTGCAACAAAGTTCATAAAAATGATTCTTCTAGGGTTAGATATCATTTCTACATACTCTGCCACTCTCATATTATCCATCTTTCTTGATAATCTTTCTATTTGACTCATATTAGTTATTTCACTAGCTATTTCACTAGTATGGTTTTGTTTGTTTTGAGACATAATTAATCACCCCAATATTATTTTATCCTATAAACTGATTTTTATCCGATAGCTAAGACTTCTAAGGCTTCCTTTATTTTATTTCTTTCATTAAAGCATTAAACTCATAAAAATCTAAAGACTGTTCACCATCTGACAAAGCTTCGCATGGATTTGGATGGATTTCTAACATAATTCCATCAGCTCCAGCTGCCAAAGAAGCCTTTGACATAGGTAATATAAGCTCTTTCCTACCTGTTCCATGGCTCGGATCCACTATAATAGGGAGATTAGATAAATTCTTTATTATAGGAACAGCTGTAATATCTAATGTATTTCTAGTATAGGTTTCAAAGGTTCTAACCCCACGCTCACACAATATAATATTTGAATTACCTTCATATGCTATATATTCCGCAGCCATTAGCCAATCTTCTATAGTAGCAGTCATACCACGCTTTAGTAAAATAGGTTTGTTAGTCCTTCCTACTTCTTTTAACAAACTAAAGTTTTGCATATTTCGTGATCCAATTTGTAATATATCAACGTATTTGCAAACCATATCTACATCTCGCGTGTCCATTACTTCAGAAACTACAGGTAATCCATGTGCATCTCCTGCTTCTTTTAAGAGCCTTAGTCCCTCTTCCCCAAGTCCTTGAAATGAGTATGGAGAAGTTCTAGGCTTAAAAGCTCCTCCTCTTAAAATATGTCCTCCCAGCTCTTTTACAGTATATGCCGCCTTTTGAATTTGATCTTTACTTTCAACAGAACATGGCCCTGCTATTATTACAGGATTTTCTTCACCTACTTTTACGCTTTTTACTACAATAACTTTAGTTTTCTCATTATTATTTTTTCCTACTAATTTTAATTTCATATTTTATTCCTTCTTACATATGTTTTAACATTATTTTTACAATATCCTTCGAGTGATCTGCTGCCTGCTCTACAAATTCATTAAAATTACTATGAGCCGATCCATCTGCCTTATCCGACATAGCCCTAATAATAACAAAAGGCATATTATTAACATAGCATGTATGGCCTATTGCCGCACCTTCCATTTCTGTACAGTGGGCACCAAAGTTTTCTAATAGATTTTCTTTTAATTTAGAATCACTAACAAATATATCACCTGAAACAATTCTACCATTCACTACCTTATTTGCCTTTAGTACTTGCTTAGAAGCAATCAAAGCCTTATTTATCAAGTTTTCATCTGCAGGGAAAATAGACTTTTCCATTCTAGGAATTTCGCCTAATTTATGTCCAAACCCAGTTACATCAAAGTCATGTTGCTGTACGTCTGTAGAAACAACTATATCTAATACATCTAAATCATTACTTATAGCACCAGCTACTCCAGTGTTTATAATTACATTTGCATCTAGCTCACTAATTAAAATTTGTGTACATATAGCCGCATTCACCTTACCTATACCACATCTAACAAGAACTATTTCTTTTTTCTCAAGATTTCCTATGTAAAAATCCATATTGGCTATTGATCTTACTTCTTTTACTTCCATTTCACTCTTTAAAACATCCACTTCTTCATCCATTGCACCTATAATACCTATTCTACCCATAAAAAAACCTCCTTAACTATATGATATCCAAATTATTTATTATATTTCCTATCTCTTAAATCCTTCACCACACAAAAGCCGCATCTCTATGCGGCTTTTATCTAATGCATTTTCAGTTGTATTATATATATCATCAAACTAATAGTCAAGCTGTTTGACTATCTTGATTTTCTTCGACTAACTCATCAGAAGATTCAATAAGAGAATCTAATTGAGATTGCAATAATGTTCTAAACCTTGTTTTAAAAATTTGCATTTGCTTTTTTGTGCTTTCAAATTCATTTCTAATGTCTTCTACTTCTCTATGAGCCTTGGCTATAATATCTCCAGCTTTTGACTCAGCTTCTTGGATAATAAGCTCTGATTTTTTATGAGCACTAGCTCTAACATCCTCTGCTGCATTTTGAGCTACTATCAATGTATTTTTTAACGTTTCTTCTATTCCTTTATATTGATCCATTTGATGATGAGCAGCTTCTAGCTTATCCTTTAGCTCTATATTTTCCTTATAAAGCTTTTCGTAATCAATCATAATTTGATCTAAAAACTCGTCAACTTCGTCTTCTTTATAGCCTCTAATTCCTCTTTTAAATTCTTTATTTTGTATTTCTAAAGGCGTTATCATATTAGTGTGCACCCCCATTATCTATTTAAATAGGTTTATGTAATTTAATTAAAATTCTTTCAGATTTAGTTTTTCCTTCTATTGAAGCTATTATTACTCTACCCTTTCCTTTAAGAGATATAATATCCTTCTCCATAACTTCATAGGAAGACTTTGTAACTTGCATCCAATTAACGCTGACCCTCTCCTTAGATATTAAGCTTTGAGCTTCTGTCCTCGAAACTTTAAAAGCTAGACTTAATACTGCATCTAATCTGAGAGAAGCTACATTTCCATTAATTTGTTTATACTCTATTTGAGATGGAGTGATTTCATCTAATTTTAACTCTTTTACTTTTACAGAAGCATTACCAACCTTGCTTAAATTATATAAAATATAATCCTTAAGGCTACTATTTACTACTACTTGACATGTATTGTTATGTACTATAATATCTCCAATTTTTTCACGTTTTAGTCCCATACCTAAAATTGCACCTAAATAATCCCTATGATCTAAATGTTCAAATTGAGATGTGCTCTTAATCTCAAATGCAACTATAGGAGCATCTACCGTATACTCATCTAAATAATCAGGAAAAAGAAC
Source organism: Alkaliphilus flagellatus (assembly GCF_018919215.1). NCBI lineage: Bacteria > Bacillati > Bacillota > Clostridia > Peptostreptococcales > Natronincolaceae > Alkaliphilus > Alkaliphilus flagellatus. Next base: position 75,401 of record NZ_JAHLQK010000005.1, on the reverse strand, counting down.
CATTGCCTTTCTTTCAGCTTCCTCATATCCGCCTGTTACTATATATTTTATATCTTGAATACCATTTAGTAAGTCACATGCTGCCTTTGTTTCATAGGGAGTTAGGAAATCTGTAGATTTAACGTCATGCCTTTTAAGTACACCATCAGCTTTATCTAGTATCTTAAGCATTACATCTTTTAATGTTTGTTCTTGAACATGCTCTAATAGTTTTTCCTTATCTAACACCAAATCCACCTCTTACAATTATAACATTCTTAAAATTAGAATGTATACTCCTTGAATTATCAACATTGCTAATAGAGGAGAAAAATCTAAAAATCCAGTATATCCAAATACACCATTAATGATACTACGAGCTGGTGCTAAAATCGGCTCCGTTACACCATATATAAATTGCACAATAGGGTTTGATGGGTTGGGACTTATCCATGGTAAAATAATTCTAATTAAAATTAAAATATTGATAAGTCTAACTAAATAGTATAAAGCCATTGCTATCACTTGTGGTTCAAACAAAATCTATCACCCTCCTCTTTTTCTAATATATAATAGTTCTAAATTCTATCTAATTCGGTTATTTATTTTTGCCAAGGAAATACACCTTTATTTTTTAACTCTTCTTTAATATTGCCAGAAATATCTACATTATTTGGTGCTAGTAGAAAAATTCCTGAAGAAACCTTCTGAATACTTCCATCTAGTGCATATAGAGCTCCATTTAAAAAGTCAAAAAACTTTTTGGCCAAATCAGGTTCAATATTTTCTAAATTAATAATTACTGGTTTTCTATTTTTCAAATTATCAACAATACTTGGCGCTTCTTCAAAATTAGTTGGTTCATAAAGTACAACCTTCATTTGAGTAGTAGTATGTATATTAACAACTTTGTTTCTCTTATTATTTACAACCGGAATTAATTCTTCTTCCTCTTCTATTATTTCATCTTCTATTTCTTCTTCCTCAAAAACATCAAACCCCATAAATACCTTAACTTTATCAATTATCTTTGCTGACATAATTGTCCCTCCTTATTAATTTTATCCTTTGCCTACTTAGAGTAATCTCTTTCGCCAAATATAGAACTTCCAACTCGTATAAGACTTGCCCCCTCCTCTATAGCAATTTCAAAGTCATTAGACATTCCCATGGATAAATATTTCATTTCAACATTTTCTAAACCTATTTCAGAGATTTCTTCCGATAAAGTCTTCAATGCGCTAAAATATTGTCTAGTTTCCTCCTGATTCTCTACATGGGGGGCCATTGTCATTAATCCAACAATCTTTACATTATTAAGAATAACAATTTCCTTCAAAAGTTCCTTTGCACCTTTAACACTTATACCATATTTGCTTTCTTCACCTGATACATTTACTTGCAGCAAACATTCAACAACACGGTTTATCTCCTTAGCCCTTTTATCAATTTCCTCAGCCAATCTGTAAGAGTCTAAGGAATGGATAAGGTCTACCTTATCAATAATATATTTAACTTTGTTACGCTGAAGATGTCCAATTAGATGCCACTTTACCACAGGACCAATTGCTTCATACTTTCTTACTAACTCCTGTACTTTGTTTTCTCCTACATGTACAATACCATATTCTATAGCCCTTTTCATAATATCTATATCTACGGTTTTAGTTACAGCTATTAATTTAACCTCCTCAGGATTTCGATTGGAAGCAATTGCTGCCCTTTCTACCCTATCTAAGACATCTTCAATATTTTTTTCTAATGTCAATCCAACCCCTCCTAGTTATCTTACTCTTTGTCCTTCATTAGCTTTATTACCATTCATTACTATTTCATCATAAAGATTAATTGTATTTACCCTCTCAGTCTTTTCAGGATTGTCTTTAGACTTAGCTTCAAAATAGCCATGATGAAGTATAGAATATTCTTGATTTGAAGTTTTAATCTTTATTGGCTTAAACTTAGCTATACCATTAACATCTACAGTATATACTCCTTTTATTCCATCTTTTTCTACTATAGATGAATTAGCAACCATTACTCCTTCATATCGGCTTTGTATAATCTCTACTGTTAATGTTCGTATATTATAAAAATCATCTATAAATTCATTTAAATCAAATATTACTATTTTTTTATTCTCTTCTTCAATAATATTACGAACAGTAGCTCTAAGCTCTTTATTTTTATCTGTAGGCCTTATTCTAACAACCTTGCCTTTTTCTATTGTATCAGCCTGCTTAGCATCAAGTTCTACAATAATGCTCCATTTATAATTTTCTACAATTCTAATAACCGGAGCATTTTCCTCAAGGTCTTTTGAAGGAAGATTTAACTTGGCATTCTTTAACATTTTTAACTGATCGCTATTAATTTCATGTAGTGTTTTATAGTTTAATAATTCCTCAAATCCATCGCTACCCATGGCAACAAAACCTGGGGAATCACTATAAATTACCTGAATCGAAGAATTTACCTTATCTTCTAGTTGAACCTTTTGCTGCTCCAATTGACTTATATTTTTTCCTGAAAAGCTCTTTTCACCAACAATAATACTTTTTTTATTTAGTAAATCCTCAAGCTCTTCCTTCATAGAAGTTATTCTATCGTATCTTTCATCATTTAAATCTTGTTGAATAGATTTTAATAAAGTCGATATTTGCTGTTCAAGTTTTTGAATATCGCCTTGAAAAATATTTTTATCGTCTTGTTTTTCTTTAATATTTTGCAATCTAGAGTTAATAGATTCTAAGTCTTTTCTAGATTTATCATCCAAGCGATCTAAATATACTTCAGCTAGCTTTTCTCCCTTTGCGACCTTTTCTCCTTCTGAAACAAAGTACTTTACATCACCTTTTCCAACACTTGTAAATATTTTTTCTTCTCTTGCAACATAGCCTATAGCTTCTATATTTTTTTCAATCTTTCCATATTCAGCTGGATATGTACTTTGTGATGATGCTAAAAGTAGAGGTGGCATTCTGGAAATGAAGTATAGAACAATTATAAGAACAATTATATATGGACCTTTTTTCCTAGCTCTTCTTTTTTTAATTCTCTTCTTTTCTTTAGCCTGACTCAAAAAATCACCTACCATCAATATTAAATAATATAATTCTTCATTTCCATAAAAAATCCTTCAAATATCAATATATATTTTATAATTCTTAAGCATCAAAACAAAAAACCCTTCATAATGAAGGGAAAAATATTATCTACTAAAGAGTTATATCTCTTTATTTTAAAATTATTTACTTTTGTTAAAATTTCTAAAATTTAGTAAAAAATTTCCCATAACGGCTTATAACTTTTAATTTTCTAATAGATTTAATACTCAGTTCCTTGATATCCCTTCCTTTAGTAATAATAGCAATTGTGTTATTGGATTTATTAGCACCAAGTACAGTTCCAACAAACTTATTATCGTTTTCAAGCATTATTTTAACTTCATCTCCCACCATAATTTCTGTAGATCCTAACATAAAATGCTTAATGTCTAAATTTTCCAGATCTTCCTGATTTAAGTTTTTATGGTCAAGAAAAACAATATTGTTGTTTAAGTATACTTTCTCTTTTAAAATCATAAGTACATAACCACTAAATGCTAAAACAAACATAGTAATAGATATTGATATTAAACTATCTATCATATTTTGTCTCACTCCCTAACTATAGCTAAGATTCATTTTTATAATATTCGGGATGCGACTTATTAATATTGCATTTTACTATAGAGTCGCATTCATCCAACAAATTTTGTTATTTTCTACTGTTTTAATTACACGCTTTTGATTAAATAAATAGTTAACATGAGCTACTATTGCTGTTTTTAATAGAGAATATTGAGTAAGGTTTGTGATTGCTATTTCATAATGTTTAAAAAGATGGTATTCAATCTCCTCTAATGATTTATAAGTTTTCAAATTTTCTACTATAATATTATTTATATCTTCTAATGTTCTTAAATTTTCGTCCACTGCCTTAATAAGTTCTTCCTTATTCATTGGAGAGCAATGGGAAGGAATATAAACTTGGTACTTGCTTTCTCGCAAAAAATTTAATGTTTTAATTTGTTCCTCTATGTTTACATTAAATGGAATCTTATGCTTTGTTAGCAGCATTTCATTAAGAATAGAATCTCCACAGAACAATACGTTATCTATACCAATACCTATATGGTTAATAGCATGACCTAATAATGGCACAACATCTAAAACAACTGAATCGATATTTAGCTTTGTATCAGTTCTATTAATAATATAGTTTACCTTTGAAGGCTTAGCCATAAGAAACTTACCCGTAAGCTCCTTTAAAGGTGTAGCTCCCGCAGAAAGATATATAGGCTCTAAATATGGATTTTCTATAATTGCTGATTCAAATTCTGGAGCATAGATTAATGCCCCTAATTTGTTTTGCATATAATAGTTACCGCCACAATGATCTGCATGAGAATGGGTATTAATAACAGCCTTTACTTTATAACCTTCACCATCTAAAAGTTTAAGTATCTTTTTAGCAACTGCATCCTCAAGACCACTATCTATTAATATTACATCTTCGCCAATAACAATATAACCTATATTACATGAATTTTCAATATACCCTAAATTACTTTTAATATTAATGAGCTCCATTTTCCTACCCCTATCTTCAGTAAATTTCATTACATACATATTATAACATATATTTATAGATGGTTATAGGTAAGGGTTTGTAGCCCTTACCTATAATTATTTACTTTATTTTTACAAATATATAGAACATAGGTGGGTGTATTGTTTTATTACCATCTGGGCTTTCAGTACCTGAAATGTCGTTAAAAATATACATTACTTCAATATTAGATCTACTATCAACATATGTCATCTCATCTATACTAACATCAAATTTATTAACACTACTTTCATTAATCTTACTATAGATTTTATTTGCGATATCATCAATATTTTCATTGTAAATTACATTATTGTTTTCTAATATTTCTAACTTTCTATTTTGTTCAGAATAAGATATTGAAATAGGTTTTTCTGTATTCTTTATATTTATCTCCCCGTAGTAGGTATAATCACAAAAATAATCATAATCTTTAATATCTAAAAATTCTCCATTTTTAACAATACGATAATTAAAATATTTGTCTTGCGATCCTCCCCAATAATACTGTTCTAGTTCAAATCCAAATACATCTTTAGTTTGACCTATTTCAAAATCCTTTGGTAAATATTTTAAGTCTTCTAGATCATGCTTGTTTTGAAAGTATAAAAGTATAGAGCTAATTTGTTCCCTATCAGTTTTAGCTATAGCCGATGATGGTTTTATTATTTTATCATTTGAAATCATATTATTTGCCTTTAATATTTTTTCAAACCTCATATTTTGACTAAACTTAGAAACAGAATAACCACTCAATGGACCTGTAACTACCATTACAGAAATTATTGCTAAGGAAATAGTAAAAACGATATTTTTAGGATTTCTATTTAAAATATAATACAACATACAACCAGTTACCCATAATCCAGCAACTAATACAAAATATCTATTTTCAGTTATTCCATAGGCATTTATCCGAATACCTATAGAAACAAACATCATTATTAATAGTGGTATTAATAATTTTGGAAAGAAAGATATAAAGGTTTTAACCCATTGGTTTGTATTACGAAGTGGATAAATAAAAAATATTACAATAGTGCTTATAATGGAAAACCACAGTACAAGATTTGCAAGTATTCCTTGAGGCCATTGAGCCGTTACTAATATTTTTATAAAATACACATATAAGATGGCAGAGTATGCTACTATTAATGGCATCACTATATAGAGTAAAAGTACCTTTAAAACCTTAGAATATTCTCTTATATTTAGTTTCTGTCCAAACTCTGGTATGTCAGCCAAGAAAAATGCTGGTGCAAAGATTCCTACAACAATTAGCCAAAGATCAAAATAAATTCTAGCTGAAATATTAGCTGTAAATAAGATATTAATTGTAAATATAATTGCAACTAAACCTAAAAACAATATAACTGAATATAGATAGGTTGTAACAAATCTGTTAAAAAGTGTAATTACATAAAGCTCATAATTTTCCTTTTTAAAAAAATATGGTATAAAAGAAAAAGTTAAATATAATGAAATACTAAAGGCGATATATCTAGATATAGATATATTATTCACGTCCTTAAGCATAAATAAGTAATATAAAATGAGTGCTACTATTGCACTTAAATATATACCTAATTTTATTCCTTTATTCAGACTTTGCTTTCTTTCAAAAAATACCTTAATACATAAACATAGTGGAATACCGATAGCTAAAACCATAGCGATACGAGTTAAATCTTCACGAGCATTTACATTTCCATAATCTAAATGATTCATGTAAATTAGAGTAATTACTGTGGATGTTGCTAGTAAAATTGTTTCTGGAAACCGGTTTATGCTTGTAACCAGCTTGCTAGTTAATAATTGAAAATATGAGATCATCTTTTCTATCATATTCATATCACCCCTTGTATTTATTTTAATTTTATTGCCATGGAAATAGTGAAATTTCAACATTTTATACTATTCTGTTTTCTTTTTTTATGTATTTTATCGAATAAAGTCGAAAACCCTACGCCCTTACTTAATTATACCATATTCAAGTTCATCTACCTACTAATTGTAAATGAACTATAAATTAATCTATACCAATATTTTCTTCAAATAGCAATTTATACGCATCTAAATTTCTTATTGGACTTAGCTCATTGTCATGCTTCATATAATCTATAAGATCTGGGCTCAAGCTAGTAGCTTTAATTAAATCCCGTATACCTTTCTCTACTTTCCCAAAATGATATACATAAAGACATGCACGGTTATAGTAAAGTACGGCTGTATCACTATTGTATTCTATACCCATAGTAAGTACTTCTACTGAATCCTCATATTCCTCTCTTTCCTTATGGATAATTGCGAGATTTAAAAAACTATTAGGAAACCGGGGATTTTTATCTATAGCTTGTTCATAATAGCCTACAGCTTCATCCTTTTCCCCTAATTTATTTAATATAACTCCCATATTAAATAGAGCTTTAAAATTTTCAGGATTAATTTCCAGTCCTCGTTTTGTCATTTCAAGAGCCTCTTCATTCTGATTTATCTCTTCAAGTATAGATCCTACATTTACATAGGCCCAAAAATCAAAAGGATTTATTTCTATTACCTTTTTATAATACTTAATAGCCTTATCCTTTTCTCCAAGTTCATCATAAATATTAGCTAGAAAAAAATATGCCTTATCATAATATTCATCCATTTCTATAGCCTTCTCATAGTACCTAATAGCCTTGGTAAAGTCTTTTTGGTTGTCATATAGAGTAGCTAAACTATAATACCCCCTAGCATCTTCCGGATCTATGTTCAAAACCTTACTATAATATTCTTCAGCCTTTTCATAATCCTCCAGTTCATCATATAAAAGGCCTATATCTAAAATTAAGTCTATATCCTCATTTCCACCTTCGCAGCCATATGCTTTTTTATAAAATTTTAGTGCTTTTAATAACTGATCCTCTTCTTTAAATTTATTTCCTATTATTTTATAGTTATCTAACATATATTGATTATCACTCATAAAATAACCTTCTTTCATAACATCTTATATGTCTATTAATATTTGTATTTGAAATAGTATTATACCAACACTGAAGTCTAAATACAAAGGTTTTTAAGAAGCGAATTAGAATTTTTATCATTAGAAATAATCACCCTAAAGATTTAAAGCCCTCAGTCTTAAGGCGACCTAAGGGCTTTAAAATTATTCTTTTCCTTTTTTAATCCAGTTTGCGACTGTAACAGTTCTTCTAGCTTGATGCTTAACAGCTTCCTTTATATCTTCTATCATTTTTCCTTCTTGGTCTACTGTTACACTTGTTCCATAAGGATTTCCTCCAGCTGCATAAGTAGATGGGTCTGTATATCCAGGTGGAACAATAATTGCACCCCAATGCATCATTGTTGTATAAAAACTTTTAATAGTTATCTCTTGTCCGCCGTGGGAATTTCCAGCAGAAGCCATAGCACTTACTACCTTATTCGTAAGTTTACCCTGAGCCCAAATTCCTCCAGCTGTATCTAAAAATTGTTTCATTTGAGAAGGAACATTACCAAATCTAGTTGGCATGCTAAAAATATATGCGTCTGCCCAATCAAGATCTGCTAAAGCAGCCGTTGGTATATCCTTTGTACTGTCCACATGAGCCCTCCAAGCAGGATTAGAGTCAATAGCTACATCTGGAGCAAGTTCTTGTACCTTAACAACCTTAACATCAGCACCAGCTTCTATTGCAGCTTCCTCTGCCCATTTTGCCATTTGATAGTTAGTCCCTGTGGAACTATAATAAATAACCGCTAATTTAACTTTTTCCATTATTAAATTCTCCTTTCTAGTTATTATGTAAATTAATAATTTTTTATGGTTGTAATACTTACATATATTTACTAAATAATTAGAGACCATACACTGTCTTAATATATTCTTTAGCTATTAATGATATTACCCAATAGTATTTGACATATTCATAAATTTGTTTAATATAAAAAAATAATAGGCATTAATCATTTAAAATGACTATTACCTATTGCTGAATCTGCTCAAATTTGATTGTTTTATTCGATTATAATGTTATTTTTCTCTCGAACTTATGATAGCGTGTTCCTTGAAAAGTTAACTTGCCAATATCTCCTTCTGCTAAAATACCATACTCCTTTGCAGCAACTCTAAACTCCATTCTATCTCCGCTTTCTACCTCAAAGGTAACATAATAGCTTGTGGAAGTATGGTGATGATGATGTCCTCCATGATTACTACTATTTCTTGAAGTATGATTGCGCTTTGCAACTATTTTAGCTTCTACGTTTAAAACTGGTTGCTGATTATTTTTATGCCACTCTTTAACTCCTTTAATTAAAGTAAATATGATAATACCAAATACAAGAATAAAAAACAAAGGGAAAATTGCATTCATAATGTGGAACATATCCATAATTTACCTCCTAACTAGTTCAATCTTAATAGATATTTGTATATTATAATATATTAGACAAAAACTTATAGTATCCTTCAAAAAAATAAAAATTCACCTCTAACTTATTTTAGAGGTGATACATCTACAATATATATTACTTTGATTTTTTCCATGTAGTTAAATATTCTCTTAATTCTTTTACTGTTCCTACAAATACTATTGATTTCATAAATAATTCCTCCCGTCAAACATATGTTCTTGATATCATTATATCCGAACACACGTTTGTTGTAAAGAGAAAAATTGATTAAAAATAAAAATTTATTTCAAGTTTTTTGTTTTTCTAACTTACTATCTTTATCATTTGTAATCTAAGTCTATTCTTTAGATTAATTTAAAAAGTTAGTTCTCTAAAAAGCAAAGCTAGCATAATAAAATGCTAGCTCATAAAAATATATTTTATTTACCTAAGAATGAAAGTACAGCATCTTGAGCTGATTTATTAACCATATTATCAATAGCAGTACCTATAACAAGTATATTAACACCTGTTTCAGCAAATGCCTGATAATTATCTAGGTTAATACCGCCTTCTGCTAGTGTAGGTACTTTAACACTTGAAGTTAAAGCTACAAGTCTTTCTCTAGTTTCAGAATGAATGCTACCAGCTATAACACCTTCATAGCTCATACCTGTCATTAATCCAATAAAATCAACTCCAATAGATTCCATTTGCTTTGCAACCTTACTCACTTCTTCAGGTGTTCTTGCAGGTATTCCAAAAGTATGAAGATCATCAGGATGACCAATATAAGCATCTACCAACAATCCATACTTGTGTGCTAATGTTACTACTTCTTCTAAATCTTTAAGGTTTGACTTATGAATATGAAGGCCATCTGCCCCAGCGAGTGATATATTAAGAAAATCTTCTTCCTTTAAAATAACAGGTAATATTTCTGTAAAACCACCTGGAACACCTACAGTTATAAAAACATCATCTGGTACAACACTACGAATTCCTCGTGTCACTTTAATCATTTCCTCCATTGGAATCTCATGCCTTACCATTTCAGCTTTGTGCATAGAGGAAACTCCTTTATATCCTCTTGCTAGTGCCACTGCAGGATGATTAGGTTCTATCAACTTTACTCCTACATCAGTTACAGCCTTTGCCAATCTAGCGTCATCTCCAGTAATTCCTGTACTTAATATCGTCATATTATTATGCAACTTTAACGCATCAAGAACTTTTTTCAATCCTGATTGACGCTTTTTATCCATATCTCCAATAATCATATAGTAATCCTCCCTCTGTAGATTAAATTTTTCTTTACAATACTTATTGTCTAGATTTATATATCTTTAAAACACATATATATATTTATAATTTGTATTTTACTAGTTGTTCATTTCTATTTTTTATTTGTTAGAAGATACATTCCTACTTAATTTATTTGCAAATACTGTAAATATGAAAGCCGAGGTTAATCCTACTAGCATACTGATTAGAAACCCAATTGAGTTACTAGAAAGAGTTGGTGCCACTAAAGCAGGTACATAAGCAGTTCCTTTTACATTAAATATCCCAACCATCAAACCAGATAAACCAGCTGAAAGAATTGCACCAAGCATAACCATCTTGTTGGAAAACATAAATGGATATGCTGCTTCAACAAATGTACCAAATACAATATTAATAAAAAAACCTGGCGCTGCTATTGTAGCTTCGCTTTTTTCTTTTGGAAACACAATATTTGCTAGCATAATACCAGCTGAAACCATTACAAGACTTGTCATGTCTATAGCACCTAAAAAACTCATTCCTGTCTTTTCCATTTCAAGAAGTACTATAGGTAATATAGCGGCATGATAAACACCACCAATAATAGCTGGCCAAATTAATATCCCTGCTAATGCTCCTGCCAAAGCTAAATTATATCCCGTTGCTGTTTCTATGGCCAATCTAATACCATCTCCAAATTTTAAAGCAATAGGTGCAATTAAAAAATATACTATCAGACCAGAAATTAATCCCGATAAACCTCCTGCCACAATATTTGCTGTTGTAGCTGGAAAATTCCATTTAAAACATTGCTTTATAAAATAAAAAGCAAGAATACCTGCCAAAATACCTCCTATAATACCACCAATTAGTCCACCTTTAGTAGATAGACTTCCTGCCACAACTCCAGCTACAATTCCTACTTCATCTAATCCTGAAACTTGTTTTGATGCAATTACAGCAACAATAACTGGCAAAGCACCTATTAAAACATTAAAAACATCTCCAAGTTCTGCAAATAAAGGAATTTTACTAAGTGCTAAAATTAAAGCCATAGAAATAAATCCTGGAATTGCAGCCATCATAATACCTCTAAAACTAATTCGAGAAAATATATTGCCATCCTCTTGAGTTTGTTGACTCCCTCCACCAATTACAGGCTTATATTTTAAACTCCAAAATTTACTTAATGCTGAAATTGCAGCTACAGCTCTGGTCCGATTAGTTGTCCCAGTAGTTCCAGATGTTGAAATTACATTTCCACCTAATGATGAAATTGTAGCCATAGAAGTTCCACCAGTTCCTACAATAGGTATTTTATTTAAAGTTGCCGCTTCTATAGCCTTAATGTTGGTCCCATTAGGATCACAGCTCATAACAACCAATCCATCTATTTCTCCATTACTGATTTTAATTGATAGTCTTTCATCATAGTCGCTAGCTTTTTTATTTATATTTTCTAAAGTATCTTCATCTGTACATGTAATATTCTTTTCTGCATCATCCCAGTAGAAAAGCCTAGCTTTTGTATTTTCTTTCACATAATCCATCGATGCCTGTGCGGCAATAAATTGAACTTCTACTACTTCTACTTCAGAAGCAGATGCTTGTATTTGTATTTCACCTAATAACTTTCTTGGTTCTTTTCCTCCTAGATTATAAAGATTCCCTCCGCTACTTCCTATAATAGCAATACGTTTTTTCATAATTACCCTCCTTTACACTTTTTGCAAATGTACGTACAATTGTTTAATTTGATTATATACTAATTGTACGTACATTTCAACTCTTATTTCAGATAGTTCTAAACATTTGAAATAAAAAACCCTTAATAATTAGCTTATTGCTAAGTTTACATCACTTTTTATTAGTTAATAAAAAGTGATGTAAACTTAGCAGAAAAATTAATTCTTAAGGATTTTTATTCAGGTATTATTTTATATATAGGTAAATATTATTAATAAGTATTGCTTAAGATGATAGCTTTATCTTTTTTACTTTCTAAACTTTTCTAGGTAAAGTTGTAGAAAAAATATATTTTTCACCAATATAATACGCCTCTACATAATAAAGAGGTCTTCCAAAATCTAAATAAACCGTAATACGCATTTCTAATATAGGATCTTTTGGCCTAATCTCTAATACTTTACTAACATATTCCGAAGCATTTTTAGCTTCTAAAGACATATCTCCATAGCTTAGATTTAATCCATAATAATTCTCATATAGGTCGTATAGCGATGCATTATTTTGAATTTTTTTATCTAAATCTTTACATAAAGACTCGGGGACAAAAGCAATTTCATAACACATAGGCTCATTATCCGCTTTTCTTAATCGCTCAATCTTATATATATTTTCTTCAGCATTAACTTCTAAACGGTCTAGTATATACTTTTCTGGCATTATGTTTGTTATTTTAATTATTTCACTACTAGGCTCCAAGCCCCGCTTTTTCATCTGTTCTGAAAAACTTTCTAGCAGTGTTAGGCTATAATTTGACTTAATCTTTCTTACAAAAGTCCCTCTACCAGCTTGCTTATAAATATACCCATCTTGTAAAAGCTTTGAAAGAGCTTTCCTTATAGTATCCCTACTAACATTAAATATGTCCATTAACTCATGTTCAGTAGGTATTTGTTTTCCATTTTTCCAAATATTATTTTCTATATTTGACTTGATTTTATCATATATTTGTAAATAAACAAATTGCTTCTTATTAGACATATTTAATCTCCTTTTTTTGTTTTAATGCTATTATAGCATAAAACGTACTCACACTATTTAGGAGTATACTATAAAAACAAAATCCATCTCTAAAATCCTATTATTCATACATCTTAGAAAATGGGTCATATTCGCTATTTTCATTCCAAAAATATTCAATTCTTTGACTAATCTCCAATGCTTTTTCTTTTCCAATAAGATCCGCTATAAAACCCAATGTCATATCGATTCCGGCCGATACCCCTGAAGATGTATATATATTATCATCCTTTACCCACCTTGCTTCTTTTACCCACAGTACATCTTTACCTTGCTCTGTAACCCATTTAAATGCCCTTTTATTTGTTGTTGCTCTTTTACCATTTAGTATTCCAGTTTTAGCAAGTAAAGCCGAACCTGTACATATACTAATTACGTATTTTGATTGATTAGAAATACTTTCAATGAGATTAATAAAATTATTATCATCAACTTTTTCCCTCGTTCCAATTCCTCCTGGCACAAGTAGAATTTTCTCTATATCATTTTCACTTTTATATAAGTCAGTGTCTACTCTTACATTTTGAGAACTTTCAACAAGCCCTCCATTAGCAGATATGAAATTCAATTTAAAGACATCTGGCAAACTCCCAAGTATTTCAACAGGACCAAACACATCCAATGTTTCAAATTCATCAAATAAAAGTACATCTACTCTATAAACCATATCATTTCCCCCTCTTACTCCTAATTACTTTTCTTAATATTTAAAATGTATTATGCCCATATTATTCTATATTTTTCCATCGATTCCTTTTATATAATTTAAATATTTATGTTGTAAAACATTGTTCCCTCTTATTACGGATATGAAGTGATTATTTCATGGGATCAAAAAGGATTGTATGGAAAAATATTACCACCTGGAAAATATATGGTTTCTCTAACTTGCCCTTCAAAGGTTAACTATACAATCGAAGGTAGTGAAGAGATAAAAACAGAAAATATTTATTCAGGAATGGGCTGGAATTTAAACTATTTCTGGACGGAATTTAGGTAAGAATTGTTCTGCTCATTTTGTACTAAACTTAATCAATCTATCTTATTTATAACCTTTAAAAATAAGCCCCAGCAAAATAGATAAAACCTGTATCCATTGAAGATACAGGCATATAACTGGTCTGGCTGACAGGAATCGAACCTGCGACCTCTAGAACCCCATTCTAGCGCGCTACCAAGCTGCGCCACAGCCAGATATATAAATAAAGCTAGTATTGTTATAGCAACTATATTGTAAGATTAATAGATAATATTGTCAAGGTATAAAACCCATTTAAAATATATCATTTTAGTCTAAATATATAAGGAAGGGCATAGACCCTTCCTTATACAACACTCTCTCAAACATCCTTTTATATAGATTTATAATATTATAGCTATTAGCCCACCACTACCTTCGTTAACAATTTTTTGAATAGTTTTTTGAAGCTTGACTCTAGTATCGTCTGGTACCATAAATAATTTATTCTGTAACTGCTCTTTTACTAAATCATGCAATGACTTACCGAACATATTTGTTTCCCAAATTTTTTCTGGATTTTGCTCAAATTCCTCTAATAAATATTTTATTAACTCCTCACTTTGTTTTTCAGTACCTACTACAGGGGAAACTTCTGTAGCTATGTCTGCTCTAATAAAGTGGAGTGACGGTGCATTTGCTCTAAGTTTAACACCAAACTGGTTGCCATGACGAAACATCTCCGGTTCTTCCAATGTTAATTCATCTAAAGAAGGTGGAACCAATCCGTATCCAATATTCATTACATCGTTTAATGCGCTTTCTATTCGATCATATTCCTTTTTGGCTTTTGCAAGCTCCGTAATCATAGCAATTAGCTGGTAATCTCCTTCTATTTCATATCCAGTTTTCTCTTGTATCACTCTATAAAATAAATTATCTGGGGTAATAAGGTCTATTAATGCAGATCCTTCCCCCATTTTTATTGTATCTAAATTAGCTTTTTTAACATTTTCTACTTCATTTAAACTATTTACTAATACTTCAATATCTCTTAGTCTTTTTACTTCTGCTGCCGCAGATTTTATAGCTTCTAATATTGAACTCTTTAGCCAATGGCTAGGTTCGATACTTTCTAACCAGCCAGGTAGATTGATGTTAATTTCTGTAACCGGAAACTCGAACAATACATTTTCTAATACCTCATGGATATCATTCATATTAAGCCTAGCACAGTCCTTTACAATAACAGGCACATTATGCTTTTCTTCCAATTGAATCTTTAACTCATATGTAGCTGGGCTATCAGGATCTCTACTATTTAGAATCATTACAAATGGCTTGTTAATTTCCTTTAGTTCTCTGATAACTCTTTCTTCAGCCTCAACATAACTTTGTCTGTCAATATCAGTAATAGATCCGTCTGTAGTTACAACTAAGCCGATTGTTGAATGTTCTTTAATTACCTTTCTTGTGCCAATTTCAGCAGCTTCTTCAAAAGGAATTTGCTTTTCAAACCAAGGAGTGTTTACCATTCTAGGTTTACCATCCTCTTGATGACCTAAGGCACCATTTACTAAGTATCCTACACAGTCAATCATTCTGAGTTTAAATGTAGCGTTTTCTTTTAAAACAAGCTCTACTGCCTCATTAGGTACAAATTTGGGTTCTGTAGTAGTAATAGTTTTACCTGTTCCACTTTGTGGTAACTCATCCTTTGCTCTCTCTTTCTTATAGGCATTCTCTATATTTGGTAATACTAACAAGTCCATAATTCGTTTTATCAAAGTAGATTTTCCTGTCCTAACAGGCCCTACTACGCCTATATAGATGTCCCCCTGCGTACGTTTAGCAATATCTCTGTAAATATCGTACCTTTCCATACTTTTCCCTCCTTCTTATCTAAATAGGAATAGCCCATTCATATCTTTAACATTATAAATATATGCTTGGATACTAATAATATGACTAGACCAGTTCTTTATTCTATTTAGTATTTTATATTTAAATCTTTGTAGCTTTATGCTAAATATTTTTCAAAAAATTAATAGGAAGGGTTAATAACCCTTCCTATTAATTATATGTATTATTTTTACCAATCTGTATTTATACTATCCACCACTTCTTCAATCTCATGAGTACGGTTTCGACACATTAAATTAGACACAGCATCTTTAGCATTATTATTACTGTAAATAATACTATAAATTTCTGACGTAATTGGCATTTCAATATTATATTGCTGTGCTAGTTCATAGGCTACTTTTGTAGTTGTTATTCCTTCTACAACCATTCCTATTTCCTTAAGGGTTTCATCTAGCCCTTTACCTTCACCAATTAAAATACCCGCTCTCCTATTTCTACTGTGCATACTTGTACAGGTAACAATAAGGTCTCCAATACCTGAAAGGCCTGCAAAGGTAGATATACTCGCTCCCATAGCTTTACCTAATCGTGTAATTTCACTAATACCCCTAGTAATTAATGCAGCTCTTGCGTTATCTCCAAAGCCTAACCCATCTGCTATTCCTGCTCCGAATGCAATTACATTTTTTAAGGATCCCCCAAGTTCTACTCCAATCACATCTGGATTAGTATATACTCTAAAGCTTGGTGTAATAAACAAATCTTGTACAAACTCTGCTGTTGATTTATCTTTTGAAGCAACTACAACAGTTGTGGGCATATTTTTAGAAACTTCTTCTGCATGAGAAGGTCCTGATAATACAACAAACGGATTATCAGGTAGCTCCTCACAAACAACCTGTGAAATTCTTAAATGAGTACCTTTTTCTAATCCTTTTGATACATTTATAATTACTTCATTACCCTTTAAGTAAGGTTTGATATTTTTTAAAATCCCTCTTACAGACTGGGATGATACGGATATTAATATGGCATCTGCATCTAAAACAGCTTTTTCCAACTCTAAATGTAGATTCAAATTTGAAGGTAAAATAACATTAGGTAAGTACTTGTTGTTTTTACCTGTATTTATCATATCTTTATATTGCTCTTCATTTCTCATCCATAGATTAACTTCGTGTCCTTTACTGCAAAGCACCATACTTAGGGCAGTTCCCCAACTGCCAGCGCCTAAAACAGCAATCTTTGAATAGCTCATTTTAAACTCTCCTTTATTTCACCCTTGATTTTTCTCCGATTTTTCTTTCATTACCTGCTAAAAGCCTTTTTATATTTTCACGGTGTCTATATATGGCTGATAACGCTAAAATTAGTCCAAATAACAAATAATTTAATCCATATATAACTATAGTAAAAGGTAAAAGGCTAATTGCAACAATGGAAGCTAGGGAAACATATTTATATTTATATAATATAACAACTCCTATAGAAATACAAATAAGTGCTACAAAGGGTTTAATAGTTAGAGCAACTCCAATAGTTGTTGCGATTCCCTTTCCACCTTTAAATCCTAAAAATACAGGCCAGTTGTGACCTATAACTACGGATACACCACAAGCCAATGCTAAAGTTTCTCCACCAAATTTATTACCTAAATAGACAGCTAAAACTCCCTTAAATAAATCTCCTAAAAATGTACAAGCAGCAGCCTTTATACCTAGTGTTCTAAGTACATTGGTAGATCCTGCATTGCCGCTACCATGATCTCTAATATCAATTTTAGCAAATAGTTTTCCTACAAAATAAGATGTTGAAAAGTTTCCGATAAAATAGGCAATTAAAATAAGTAAGAGATTGCCCCACATCAATTAATCCCTCCCTGTTTTTTGACGCAAAATAAATCGGATAGGTGTTCCTTCAAAGCCAAAGTTTTCACGAATCTTATTTTCTAAATATCTTAAATATGAAAAATGCATTAATTCCTTATCATTGACAAATAAAATAAATGTAGGTGGCTTTACAGAAGCCTGAGTAGCATAAAATACTTTTAATCTTTTTCCCTTATCCGATGGCGCTTGGTTTAATAATATAGCCTCTCCAATTACCTCATTTAAAGATCCTGTTGGTATTCTCATAGCATTTTGATTAGAAACATGTTTTACTTCTTCCAATACCTTATTCATTCTTTGTCCAGTTAATGCGGAAACAAACAAAATTGGAGCATAACTTATATAAGTAAGCTCATTACGAATTTCTTTTATAAATTCATTCATAGTATGGTTATCTTTTTCTATAATATCCCATTTGTTAACAATGATAATCATACCCTTACCATTTTCATGACTATATCCCGCGATCTTCTTATCCTGTTCTGTAACTCCTTCAGATGCATCTATAACAAGCAAACAAACATCAGATTTTTGAACAGCTGCAATAGCACGAACAATACTGTATTTTTCGACATTTTCCTTAATACGGCTCTTTCTTCTTATACCTGCCGTATCTATAAGTACATATCGATCCTCTCCATTAGTAAATGGAGTATCTATAGCATCTCTTGTAGTTCCTGCAATATCACTAACTATTACTCTGTCCTCTCCTAGTATGCGATTAATAAGAGAGGATTTACCTACATTTGGTTTACCAATCATAGCGACCTTAATAACGTCCTCATCATACTCGTCATCACCATTAGTATTAAAGTGTTTTACAACTTCATCTAAAAGGTCACCAATACCAAGTCCAAGAGAAGCAGATATTTCAACTGGATCTCCCATACCTAATTCGTAAAACTCATAGAAGTGCTCAGATTGGTGCTTTGTATCTACTTTATTTAGTGTAATTATCACTGGCTTTTTAGTTTTTCTAAGCATTTCTGCAACATCACGATCTACAGAAGTTAATCCTTCTCTACCATCTGTAACAAAAACTATTACATCGGCAGTTTCCATAGCTAGTTCTGCCTGCCTTCTCATTTGAGCTGGTATTATCTCCTCTGACTTTGGCTCTATTCCACCAGTATCAATTAGAGTAAAATTATAATTCAGCCATTCAACTTCTGTATAGATTCTATCTCTAGTTACGCCTGGCTTGTCCTCTACTATTGAGATCCTCTCTCCTGCAACTTTATTAAATAAAGTTGATTTACCTACATTTGGTCGTCCAACAACGGCAACAATTGGTCTAGACATTTACTCCACCTCTAATTCTATTATTTCATTCTTAAATTTAATGCTCTTTGTATAAACTTTTTACCTTCAACTTCACATACTTGAATAGGTACTCCTAGTTTTTCTTCTAATAGTGTAACAGTATAATCATCTAAAAATATTTCTTCCTCTGCTTTCATCATAGACTCTGGAATAAGTATTTTATCACCTAAATATTTATCTTTTAGAGTATTATATATATCTTGTCCAGTAATTAAGCCACTTACAGAAACATGGCCACCAAAAAATTTGTTTTCTACGCAAATTACTTCTACTTTTAAATTCCCTATTTTTTCTGTCAAATCATCACACATTGTTTTAATTAATTTGTATGCAGCAGTACCTGTGGCTACTGTAATATGCTTAGGCCTTTTAAGTGCAATTGGCAATCTTCTTAAATATTGATAAAACTCATATTTAAATTTGGTTGACAGTCCTACCCCATTTTCTAATTGTGGAAAACCTTCATAGCTTTCGTAGTTAGGAAAGTCTCTATCAGCCAAAACATAAAACTCATCTGAAACATGGACAAAATTACGACCAATAGAACTTTTAAATTTCTTTTGCCATTTCTGTACTTGATCTATAGTGTAGGACGCCGTTTCTTTATTAAACGGATCCATCTTATGTAATCCTTCTCTATAGGCGGTTAAACCTACAGGCACAACGGCTACACTACCTATGCTGTAGCTAAGGTTTCCTAAATCTTTAATTGTATTATCCAGTTCTTCTCTATCATTTAAATCGGGACAAAGCACAATTTGACAATTCATTTCAATATTATTTTCTGCCAGTCTTGTTAATATATTTAATATATTGCCAGCAAATCGATTGTTAAGCATCTTCTTTCTAAGCTCACCGTTAGTTGTATGTACGGATATATTAATAGGACTAATACGATACTTAATAATTTTATTTATATCTTCCTCACTCATGTTAGTTAAAGTAATATAATTTCCTTGTAAAAATGATAGCCTGGAATCATCATCCTTAAAATAAAGACTTTGACGCATATTAGGAGGCAATTGATCTATAAAACAAAATACACATTTGTTTCTACAACTTTTAGCCTGATCTATAATAGGATTTTCAAACTCTATACCTAGATCCTCATCGTACTCTTTATCAACTTCTACAATCCAATGCTCTCCATCGGTTTTTAAAATTTCTACTTCCAGATACTCATCTGCTAAATAATATTTATACTCAATAATATCCTCTATTTCATGGCTATTTATTTTAAGTAGCTCGTCTCCTACTTGTATACCAACTTCTTCTGCTATACTTCCAGAATACACTTTACTAATAATATTTTTTAAACCTATTTCTCTCAATACTACACCTACTTTTACTTAGTTTTAATACTAGGTACCAATATTGTACCATAGTAAATTACTTGCATCAAATTATATTATCATTTTATTTCAATGTCAGTCAAGAGATTAGCATCTTTTTTTAACATCCTCTACTAATTCTATAAAAAGATTATACCTTTTTTGTATTCCTGCTACAGTTAATGGTCTTCCTAGTTTAATTAAGCCTATTCTTCTAGACAAAAACCCTCCTATCTTTACAGAAAAACTTAATAGCGGAATGACATTTATTATTTGAATATTTTTTTTCACATCGTTGTTAAGCTGAAATGCAAAGTTATAGGCTATTTCTGTATATTCTCTGCGATAGGATCCCATCCCTAAGGCATATATTTTTCTTAATTTTTCATCTGTACCAATATAAATAGGTGTACCCCTGAATTCTTTTGGTGACTGATCATAATAGGGAATATTTAATATTTCTTCCTTAGTAGGTATACGATCTACTGGTAAATATCCCATGTGTATTGCAGATGCCACAATCGAAGAATGAGCACCACCATAACAAGTATATATTATTTTCATCATTTTATCATCTTTCTTTATTTTATTTGTTATCTAAATCTATAATTACCACTTCTTCATCATATATATTTGCAAAACCATTTAAAAGGTTTTTTAAAATATAACTATTTTTACTAATATAAAGCAAATATACTTCATTTAACCCTTCATCCACACCCAAATAATAAAAATATCCCTCTTTATTATAGTTATTTTGAATATTTTTAAGATTTTCAGGAATATTTAATTTTAAATGCACATATGCAGCCATAATAGCTGCATAAGGATTTTTGTTATATATATATATAATTTTCATAACCATAAACACCCTAATGTTTTACGATAATGTATGTTCCCATACCCAGGTCGTGTACTGCCCCATCAACGATTTTGGCAATTGTAGATGATAAATCTATTAAATGTTCTTCATGTTGAGCATAAAAAACTGGAGTCATAGATCCTGGGCTTACCATATCCTTATTCAATGTTACAACTGCAATTATAAATTCTTTTAATCCAAACTCCATAAACTACACCCTCTTCATATTCTCTTTTGATTTTAGCTTCTGGACAATAGTTGCATCCAAAGGTTTTCTTTTTGAAGACTCTAATAATGGTGTCTTTTTTACAACTTCAATTAAAGCACCTATGTCAGGTTGCATTAAAGTTATTGCCATTACTATATTTCCATTTTCAGGATTCCTTCTTGCTATTGGTGTAAGCTCTGGTTCGTCAACATCCTTTCGTATACCTAACTGATTAGCTGCATTATGTTGTATAGCTTGTCTCTGCCCAATGTTAGATAAATATGCTATTGCGTTTTCATTTTTTGGAATAATTTCTACAGCCAATCCTTTTTTTAAAAATATATCTCTTGTTTCTTGTAGACCAACATTCTTAATTACTATATCATTTATTTTTAGCATTGGACCGTCAAAACAAATATGTGCCTCTTTTACATCAGCTATATCACCAACTTCTTCACCATGTAGTAAATTTTTTATATATAAATGTGTTATCAATCCACCTATCACGCCTAAAAATATACCTATATACTGGGTAATTTTTAAAAGTATAGTGATATATATTATAGTGGAAGTAACGAAAGCAGTAATTGTAGCCATGTAATTTCTTGCTTCAAAGGCCTTAGCAATATCTTCAATATAGGCGGTTCCTCTTGGTACCATCTCTGTTATTTCAATATTATCCAAGCTCTCCCTTTCCATACTTCGTACATCTCTAAACTGTTGAGCGGCCAATGCTAAAAATGTCATAGCCGCAAATTCCTTTTCAATTACAGCAGGTACAGCTACTGCGCCCAGACCTGCAGCAATAAATCCAAGGGTAAAGTGGGATAAATATCCCTTTGGATATGTTGGATATTGTCTATAGTCAGACTTCATCATATGAACCCTTGCAATTGTTCCCATTATTAAAGCTGGTATAATTAAAATATAATATTTATCCAATATCAAATCACCTATCTACTTTTTCTTTTTACTTCTCCCTAAAAAGTTTGTAAATTCTTGGCCAAAATTAGATATCTTAGACTTCCATTCTGTACCTCCACTACTTAAAAACATAAAGCCTGCTCCTCCAATAACAATTACGGCTAAAACCCCTAATATTCCCGCTCCTGATCCTTTATTGCTTTGTCCAGTGGATTGAGATGGTTTTACTTCCTTTACCGCATTTGTCCTTTCATCCTTAAATGTACCACCGAATAGTGCTGTTGTAATTACTTCTGACATATATCCAGCAGACTTTTCAGCTCTTTCTCTTGTATGTTTATATGTCCCCATTTCTAAAAGCATGGCCCTAGGTGTTAAATCTTGATTATAATCGCCTTTTGCATAGAAAATATCCTTAATTAAACCTGGATGCATCTTATCTGCTACTGCCTTTACCTTCATTGCCATTTCCTCATTGGCTTTAAAGTTTTGATTCCTTCTTCCAACAACTAACCTTACCTTTGAAGCAGGATCCCCATTAATTTCTGTTAAGTATTCTTCTGCAGGTACTGCGTCCCTGTGCACGTCAACTAATGCAGTAGGTTGTTGTTGTCTTATTAATTGCAGAGCAGTTCTACGTGATCTTTTATAGGCTCCTGCATCATGGGGATCATGAGATGTATTATCAAATATTGCATTTACTCCATTGCCCTCAAATCCTTCTTTTAACTTTTCTGCTACTTTAAGCACACCACCAGCGCCGACTATACTTTCAGTTCCATCAGAAGGTTCATAGGATTCAGCAGTGTGGCTTGCATATATTCCTACTTTTCTTTTACTTTTATCCCCTTGTTCTGCCTGTGTCAATATTGCACTTATATCTATTTTTTGATCCAGTGCTAGTTTTATATTAGCAAAAGCTTCTTCATCTATTTCAGGTAGTGAAATATCTTCTACAAACTTTGCATAAGCAATATTAGTTTTCTTATTTACCTTAGTTACTTTATACATTTTGTTATCGCCACTTAAATATTGGTCATTCTTTGTAACTTCTCTAGCAGTTTTGAATAATAGTTTATTAGTATTAGAATCATATACTTTATAATATCCTGCTTCCTTACTATACCAATCATCAGCTACTGCTATTTGTGTCATCAATGTAATTAATACTAATAATATACAAAACAATCTACTTTTCTTCATCCTTATCACCTCTGGTTTCATCTGATTTTATTTCAATTCTCTTTTCATTTTCACCTAGTGAGCTGACGAAATGTCCTTTATCAAAATGTAAGCGTTTTTTTTCTGTTCCTCCTTGTAGCTTTTCTCTAGTTTCTCCTACTATTTCTGCAATAAGTACAGCCAATATACCTGTAATAACTGTTGTATCTACACCACCAGCTCCACCGAAGCGTGTCGGTGCAGGTATGTTATTAATATTATTCAAAATAAGTTGAATCAAATCACTAATTACAACTCCAACTACCCCAGCGATAAATGCACCTCTTCTAGATCTTCCCAATGCATAGGCTATTATAGCGCCTACAATAGGATAAACATAGTTAGGATCTATAGGTAAGTTCTCTGGCTCAGCGGGAAGCACGTATCTCTGTACTAAATAAATAGCAACCCCTGCTGCTAATGCACCAATAATTGATCTTGCCTTTTCTTTTCCAGTTTCTGCTTTAATAAATAGATAAATAGCCAATCCCATAGGTATCACGAATCCGCCAATATTAATAGACACTCTATTCGTTATATCAATATCAGGAATAAAAATCGTTGATACAACTATTGCTATGAGTATAGCGAGAGCAGATTTATCACTCAGTCTTAACCTATCAAGTACTCTATGTCCTAATCCCATTAAAATGAGCACTGCTACAACTACTAGTAAAATCATTCCTCCAGACATCTTGATTCCTCCTTGTAAAAAAGTAATTAACTAATTGAATTTTACAAAAACTAGCTACATATGCTTCAGTAATTGATCATGTAGTTTATTATTTTAGTTGAATTTATGTTTCCCTTACAATAATTAAACTATACTAAAAGGTATAGTCTAATTTAAAATCTTATATAAAAAAAGCATCTACAAAATATAGATGCTTTATAATAAAAAATAACTCAGAATTGTTTTTTGAAAAATTTAGAAATTTAATGTTATCTTATCTATAGCTTATTCCTAAACTCTAAAGGAGATATTCCTTCGTTATTTTTGAACACTCTACTAAAATAATGTTGGCTTCTAAAACCTACTTTTTTTGCAATTTCATACATTTTAACCTGTGAAATTTCTGTATTTAATAATTCTTTAGCTCTTGAGATTCTCACTTCTGTCATATATTCTGTAAAAGAATATCCTAACTGTTCCTTCATTAATTTACTTAAATAGGTCTTATTAATGTTAAATAAATTAGCTGCTCTAAGTAAAGTCAATTCTGGGTCCGAGTAATTATTATCAATATACTCCTTAACCCTTAGCACTATCGCAGGTACATCCTTCTCCTGTTTACCCAGAACATTAATTTTATTTAAGTCTTCATTAATATCATTAACTATGTTGTATTCTAGGTATAGCTTCTCTCTCAATGTCTTCATAATATGATAAAAGTCTGTTTTAGGAACAGGTTTTAGCAAGTAATCAAATACTTGTAGTTTTAATGCTTGCCGTGCATATTCAAAGTCATCATACCCGCTAATTATAATAGTATATGCTCTAGGATATTTATTCTTTAATTGCCTTGTTAAATCTAAACCATTGACCTTAGGCATATTAATATCAACTAAAAAAACATCCGGTTTTTCTTTTTCAGCAATTTTTAATGCTTCAGTATAATTGTTAGCCTCACCAATTACTTTATAGTTAAGATTAAATTCTTCTATCCACTTTCTCAAACCTCTTCTTATTTTAGGTTCATCATCAACTATTAAAACCTTCCACATTTTAATCTTCTCCTTTAATAAGGGGACATCGTATTCTTGCTACTGTCCAGTCATCTTTATTTGTAATAACTAGTCCATACTTATCCCCAAAGGCCAATTTTAAACGATGATTTACACTATATAATCCAAAGCCGATCTGCTCTCCTTGTTTTTCATCACTTTCAAGTGTACTTTGAATCTTTTCAATACGAACCTCATCTATTTGCATTCCATTATTTTTTACTTCCATTATAAGATTATCCATATCTGAAAATATATTTATAATTATTTTACATACTTTATTTTCATCATTGTCATCTTGCTTAATACCATGATAAATAGCATTTTCCACTAGTGGCTGCAACAAGATTCTTATAACTTTCTCTTCAACTAGGTTTTCATCATATCTTATTTCATATTGTAAAAATTCCTCATACCTAGCTTGTTGTATTTGAAGATAACTTTCAATATGGTCTAATTCTTCCGATAGAGCAATAAAATTTTTCCCTTTGCTAAGTCCTATTCTAAAATAAGTACTCAAAGCTTCTATTAAATCTACTACTTCATTTGCTTCATATTCTATGGCAGCCCACCGTATTGTATCTAAGGTATTATAAAGAAAATGTGGCTTTATTTGCTCTTGTAATAATCTTAATTCAATTTCTCTTTTTTCATATTGAACCCTATATAATTTATCTAACATTTGATTAAAACTTCTTCCTAAATCTCCTATCTCATCTCTTCTTTTGTCCTCAAGTCTAACAGTCAAATCACCAGTTTCCACCTTTCTCATTAGATTTTGCAATCTACGGATAGGAGCTACTATAGATGAACTGAAAAAAATCAGAAGTAATATTAATGCCCCTCCTACTAATCCTCCAATAATTAAGGCAGCACTTTGCAGCTTTCTGGTGCCTTCCTGTAGTCTATCCTCTGGTATTTGAAACACCAGTGTCCAATCTGGAGACTTATCTATTAATGCTTTAAAGCTTACAAGATTTTCCTCATTATTATCAATAGATAAGCCTCCACCAATTGGATTTCCCCACTTGTCATAAATTTTGCTTCCACCATCATATAAATGAATATTTTCAGCAATATCCTTTATGGCTTCAATTGGAACAGCGGCCGAAATATATTTAAATCCATATTTATTGTTATATGGAAGCTTATACATCATAATGACAATGTCTGCTCTATTTGACTTAGATTTAATTGGATTACTAATCACAAAGCTGAGATTTTCTTCAATAATTTTTTTATAATATTCACGGCTAGAAATAGAAAATTTTGATCCATCAGTTATCCATGCAATTCCATGACTATCTATAATACCAAAGGATTCATAAGTTTTATTATTGCATAGTATAAAGTTCATATGATCTAATCCATCTTCTATACCCATACCTAAGTGTTGAATATCATTACCAATTAATTGAATTTCATTTGACCTTTCCTCAATCCAATTCGAAATTTGCTCAGCTCTAGCATTTACAATTTGATCGGTCAAATTTTTACTAAGTGGTACTATAGTTTTATCCATTTCCATATCTATTGTCAAAAGCAATAACATAAACAATAAAAGCAAACTTCCTGCCACATATAATGTTATTTTAGACTGGATTGATCTCATGTTTTCCCTCCATACTAATTAAGTTTCACTTATAAAACTATTATAAAATAGTTATTTTGTATTTTATATAGCAATCTTTGCTAGGATATCTATATAGTTATAAATTAACACTCTTTTTCTGAGGATTATAATAAGAACCCCCACCCATCAACGCAATCAAAGATTGCTGATGGGTCCCGGGAACCTTGTTGTATTCACAATAAGAAAAACTGTACGATATACATACAGTTTTCTTATTTCTATTTAACTACATTTTCACCGGCTATTCTACCAAATACAACTACATCTGTTACAGCATTTCCTCCTAATCGGTTTGTACCATGGATTCCTCCAGTTACTTCTCCTGCTGCAAATAACCCTGGTATTATATTCCCCTCCTTATCTAAAACTTTAGCCTCTTTATTTACTACTATACCACCCATAGTATGATGTACGGCTGGTGCTACTTTTTGAATATAAAAAGGTCCTTTTTCAATTGGTAAAAATGAACCTCTACGATTAAAGTCTTCATCCTTACCATTTTTTGCATATTTATTGTATTTTTCAATGGTTGCTTTAAATGAATTTACATCAATATTAAAATGCTCAGCTAATTCTTCTATTGTGTCTGCTTTATATATTAAATCTAGTTTTTCTAAATTGTTGTATTCATCTTTATGAAGCTCCGTCATGTTACCAACTTGCTCAACTTCCTGTCCCCAGACTAAATAACTTTCACGATTTGTCTGATTTAAAATCGCTTTAGATATTACATCTCTTCTATCCATCTCTTCAACAAAACGATTACCTTCTTGGTTTAATAGTATAGCTCCATCGAATCTTGAGTTTGCTACATATGATATAATACCAGTCTTTGGATTACATGTAGGATAGGTTTGAATATATTCCATATGCATAAGATCCGCTCCGATATTCTCTGCCATTACGATACCGTCACCTGTAGTACCAGCTACATCTGTAGTTTTATATTTCTCATCAATCTCTGGATTATATTCTTTACGCATATCTAAATTTGCGCCAAATCCTCCTGAAGCTATAATAACTCCCTTATTAGCATTAAAAATAATTTCTTGCCCAGCCGTATTTGTAGCTTTTACGCCAACTACTCTATTATTATCATCAACTATTAATTCCTCTGCTTTAGTTTCCATTTTGAAAACTACACCTAAATCATCTCCATAAGCTTTAAGCTTTTGAATCAGATCAGTTCCATGGTTACCTTTAGCAATTAGTGCTCTCGGTACAGAGTGTCCACCAAATTGTTGAAGACGATCAGACATAAATTCTACTTTAATTTTATCAACCAACCATTTTGCTGTAGAGAGTGCATTTTCGGCCATAACTGTAACTAATTCTTTATTGTTAATATTATCTCCACCCTTCATAGTATCTTCTATAAAGGTTTCTACGCTATCTTCAATTCCAAGTGCTTTTTGTTGATCCGTACCTGGTACATTAAGGCCACCACCAGATACAAGGGTATTTCCACCAAGGCTACTCATCTTTTCCAGTAATACTACCTTAGCACCAGCAGCTTGTGCCTCAACTGCAGCAGATAAACCAGCACCACCACCGCCAATTACAATAACATCATAGGTTTGTTCTAGCTCATTCTCTTCTTTAGCTACGCTAATTTTCACATCTTTGCTAAAAATGTCATCATTACCACCAGCTTTAATTAATGCATCTTTTAAAGCCGCTATAATACCTCTACTTGTAAAACTTGCACCAGTAACAACATCTATGTTAATACTTTTATTCTCTAATACTGCATTAATTATTTTATCAAATGCGGCATCACTAAGTACTTCTGTTTCCTTATGCTCTATAACATCTATAGACGCAATATCTCCATTTTCTACTGCTACTTTTAGTATAATGTCTCCTCCATTTCCAGCTCCTCTACCTTCATATACACCATCCTTGTACTTCCCTCCACCAGTATTAGCAGCCGTATCTGTTTTACCACAAGCTGCTAGACCAACAAAAGTCATTAAGAAAACTAATAATAAGGACATAACTTTAAATCCCTTTTTCATAGTACTTCCTCCCATGTATAAAGTTTTATTTGTTAAATATCTATCATTATTATAGTTTTGTTTTAATAAATTGTATTTGCACATTAACAATGTTTTTTGCACTTAAATAATAATTATATAAATTAAAACTATTTCATTATCTAATTATTAATTAAGATTTTTATAATACAAAAAAAGATGCTCAAAAAGTGAACATCTTTTTAAATTACAGGTTAGTATTAAATTTCTTTATTTACAGGAATTATCACAGTAAACTCTGTACCCTTTCCTTCTTCGCTATTTACTTTGATTCTTCCATTTAATGATAATACTATATGTTTTACAATGGCTAATCCTAGGCCTGTTCCTCCAACCTTTCTGCTTCTTGCTTTATCAACTCTATAAAATCTCTCAAAGAGTCTGCTAATATCCTTTTTAGGAATACCTATACCAGTATCTTTCACTATAATTATAATATTATTATATTTTTTATAGGCTATTAATCGAACTTTGCCACCTGGTGGAGTATACTTAATTGCATTATCTAATAAATTGATTATTAACTGTTTAAACCAATCTCTATTACCATATATAGTAGGTAAATTAAGATCAACTTCGGTATGCAATTCGATTTCTTTAGAATTTGCAATTGGTGTAATAACATCAGCTACCTCCTTTAAAGTATCTCCAGGGAAAATTTCATGTGTAATTAGGTTAGTTTCAATATTTTCTATTTCTGATAATGTTAAAATATCGTTTATTAAACGTTTTAATCTATCAGTTTCAATTTCTATTATATCTAGAAAACGCATTGTTACTTCTTCATCTTCAACGGCTCCTGCCTTTAATGTTTCAACAAATCCACTAATTGATGTAAGTGGAGTTTTTAGCTCGTGAGAAACATTGGTGACAAAATCAGATCTCATCTTTTCTAATCTTCTAATTTCTGTAATATCTTCAATTAGTGCTACTGTTCCTAATGTTCTAATTGGATCATGATCAAGTTGAATTGGATTAGTATGTATTTTTAGTACTTTTTTTTCAGGATAATTTATACTTATTTCAATACGACTTTTATTATTAGTAAATACTTCTATTAGCTGTCTATCTAATGAGTACTTATTTATGACTTCTAATATATCTTTCCCTAAAACATCATTAGTATTTACTTTAAAAAGATCTTCCGCTGATTGATTGAATAATATAATATGCCGATTATTATCTATTGCTATAATTGGATTTATCATACTTGTTAGCAAAGCTTTAAACTTCGTATTACTATCAGATAATTGTACTATCGTATTTTCGAGATGGTCTGCCATATGATTAAAATGATTAGCTAACTCCCCAATTTCATCATTTGACTGAACTTTAACCCTTCTATCGAATTTTCCATTGGCAATTTTCTTTGAAGCTTCTATTATTTGTTTAATTGGCTCCATTAGTTTACCAATAAATCTATATCCCAACAATAAGGCTGCTACTAAACTAAATAAAATTGACGCTCCAGTATAATAAAATAGTCGCTGATTTATTTTATCTCTTTCTACAAGATCCATAGATAATCTTATTACCGCTATATTTTCAGCTTCTAAGTGTGATGGTAATGCAATATATAGCATATCTTCTTTTACAGTACTACTGTAACGAATTTCCCTGCCGATCTCACCATCCATAGCTTTTCTTACCTCTGGTCTATTTCCATGATTTTTAGCGGGCAAACTATTAGGCAATGTATCTGCTAATACTTCACCATTTTTATCTATAATTGTTATTCTTGCATCAATTTTATTACCTAAATCCTCCGATAGTCTTTGTAACTCTACAGTATTTGCCAATTCTTTATTTTCATTAATTACACCCTCTATTAATTGGGCATTTGAAATCAATCTCTGTTCAAGTTCGTTAGTATAATTATTAGTTATAAGGCTTAATGAAAGAAATCCAGTTAACAATGTACTAATAAGCAGTATTAGAGTAAAAATAACAAATATCTTTTTCTGCATAATGTCACCTACTTCATCTTATATCCTACTCCTCTTATTGTTTCAATATATTCGTTTAACTTATCATCTCCAATTTTTTTTCGTAAATGTCTAATATGTACATCTACTGTTCTTGTCTCTCCAAAATATTCATATCCCCAAATTTCATCAAGTAAAAGGTTTCTAGATAATACCTTTCCCCTGTTCTCTGATAATATTTTTAGAAGTTCAAACTCTTTATAGGTTAATTCTATTGGATCTCCATTAATAGTGACTATATGTTTTTCCGTATCGATAATCAAATTTTTTACACATATGATTTTTTCCATACTTTCCTGTCTACCTTCACTTCTTCTAAGCACCGCCTTTATTCTAGCTATTAGCTCTCTAACACTAAATGGCTTAGTTATATAGTCATCTGCACCTAACTCTAATCCTAGCACTCTGTCAGCTTCTTCACTTTTAGCAGTTAACATAATAATTGGCAGGTTTTCAAATTCATCTATTCTGTGAAGTCTTTTACACACTTCAATTCCACTCATTCCTGGAAGCATCAAATCCAACACTACTAGATCAACAGCATTATTATGTACCATAGAAATACTTTCTTCTCCATTATCACATAGTAAAACATTATATCCTTCTCTTTCTAGGTTAAATTTAATTAGCTCTAAAATATGCTCTTCATCATCAACTACTAATATTGTTTTCTTATATTTTTGATTCATTACGCACCTCACATTATATTAATTGAATTATTGCACCCATTCTACCTGTATTACCTTTTTCCTTTCTATAGGAATAAAATAGATCTAAATTACAGCCTGTGCATAAACTCGATATTATAATATTTTCACTTAATAAACCTGCTTCTTCCAAAGTAATACGGTTAGCATTCCAAAGGTTAAGCTTATACTTATATTCTTGCTTTGGAAATACAAATGTTGATGTATCTATAAAACTATTATTAAATTCATTGATTAGCCTTTGGTCTACCTCGTAGCAGCACTCCCCTATAGATGGTCCTATTACTGCTATTATATCTTTTGGATTTGATTCATACTCATGCATCATAACTTCTACTGTCTTCTTTCCTATCTTTAATCGAGTTCCTTTCCATCCAGCATGGCTTACGGCAATGACTTTCTTTGTAGGATCTACAAAAAATATAGGTACACAGTCAGCAAATATAGTCATTAAAGGGATACCCTTAACATTTGTAACTAAACCATCTATCCCACTATAATCCCTTTCTCTGAAGTAACCTTTTCCTTTATCTTCATTATTAACAACTTTAATTACATCGCTGTGTACTTGATCTGATATAACTAAGTTTTCCTTATCCACTCCTACTGCCAATGTAAATTTCTCAATATTCTTTCTTACATTATTTTCACTATCCTCAGTTTTTAGACCTAAATTTAAAGAATTATATACACCTTCACTAACACCACCTATTCTAGTACTAAATCCATGCTTAATAAATGGCATATTATTGAACCTCTCAAAGGTTACAAATTGAACTTCATTTTTATTTACAATATTGTATTCCATCTCTACTCCTCCCTAAGCAATAAATAAGAGCAAGAAAAGACCTGCTCTTATAAAATACCCATTATTGTGGTTTTTCACTTAAAATCTTTTTGACTTCATCCATAAAAGTATTTATATCTTTAAACTCCCTATAGACCGATGCAAATCTCACATAGGCAACCTCATCAAGATACTTAATTTTATCAATTACTAAGTTTCCTATTAGCTCTGTTGTAATTTCCCGCTCCATTGTATTATATATTTGCTTCTCTATTCCATCTACTAATTGTTCGATATCTCTTAGCGATACAGGTCGTTTTTCACAGGATCTAATTACTCCATTTAATATTTTATTCCTATTATAAGGCTCCCGATTCCCATTCTTTTTAACTACTATCAATGGGATTTCATCAACTTTTTCATATGTAGTAAATCTTTTAGAGCATACAATACATTCTCTTCTTCTTCTAATCGCTTGTCCTTCATCAGTTGGTCTGGAATCTACTACCTTTGATTCATGATGTGAGCAAAATGGACAATTCATAGTCGTTCCTCCTTCCATTTATCATAGGTTTAATATCAGTCCTTTATCCTAAACGACAAATCATTTTAAACTTACCTATATTATAATATAGTAAAATTTAGATGTCTAATTCTTTTAAAAAGTTTCAGAAGAAGATGTTGTTACTTCTCTAGGTATATATATAACTTCCTCATCACTAGATGAAGCTTTTAGAGGCTCCGATCCATCTTTTATTTCGACTAATATTACGTCCTCACCAATTTTTTTTATTTGATTCCATCTAATCTCAAATTCTAATTCTTTACTAAATAATCCTCTTAATCTTCCACTATCAGGAATTATAATGGCATTAATTTTGCCCTTTTGTAAATCAACTTCCATATCAGCAATCATTCCTATTCTTTTACCATCAGTTATATTAACCACTTCTTTTTCTGTTAAATCTGATGCCTTTATCATATTTTACCTCCTCCACTTTATAGATTGCATTTTGTCCTATATCTATATTTATATATGTTACATAAAAATTATTACAAAAATAAAACCCCTCACTAGGAGGGATTAAATATGTTTTCTCATATGTCTTAAAGCTGTTTTTTCTAATCTAGATACTTGTGCTTGAGATATACCTATCTCATCTGCAACTTCCATTTGAGTTCTACCCTCAAAAAATCTTAAGGATAAAATATGTTTTTCTCTAGCATTTAGTTTTCTCATAGCTTCGCGAAGTGCTATTCCATCAATCCAACATTCATCTTCGCTTTTTTCATCACTCACTTGATCCATAACATATATAGCATCACCACTATCTTGATAGATTGGCTCAAAAAGAGAAACAGGATCCTGGATAGCATCTAAAGCAAATACTACATCTTCTCTCGGTATATTTAATTCTTCAGCAATTTGTGCAATAGTTGGTTCTTTAGAATTTTTATTGATTAGTTGATCCCTTACTTGGAGAGCCTTATATGCTGTATCTCTTAATGATCTACTGACTCTAATCGAGTTGTTATCTCTTAAGTATCTACGTATTTCTCCAATAATCATAGGAACCGCATATGTAGAAAAACGCACATTATGACTCAGATCAAAATTATCAATAGCCTTTATAAGACCTATACAACCGACTTGAAATAAATCATCGACGTGCTCCCCCCTATTGTTAAATCTTTGGATTACACTCAATACTAGTCTCAAATTTCCTTGAATAAACTCTTCTCTAGCACTATTATCACCCTTATGAATTCGATCAAACAATACCCGCATCTGGCTATTCTTTAATACTGGTAATTCTGATGTGTTTACGCCGCAAATTTCAACCTTATTAATATGCATTGTTTTTCAGTCCTTTCACTATGAATTACCCCTTTAGTATTTTAGATTATTGACCGTTTGACCGAAATTATACTGTTAAAATAAAAATTCCTATACTACTATGTAGTTGCTACTGTCACAGTGTAAGTATATCTCAAAATATTACTACAACTTAAAATCTATCACCAATTAGAAATTTGCTATTTTCTTATACTAAAAAAAGCAGCAAAGCTGCTTTTTACACCAAACGATTTATTTCTTTTTGTAATCTAGTTATAATTCTTTTTTCTAATCTTGAAATATAAGACTGTGAAATTCCTAAGATATCTGCAACCTCTTTTTGAGTCTTTTCTTGTCCAGTATTTAAGCCAAATCTTAATTCCATTATTTTTCTTTCTCTTTTAGATAATTTTTCTAATGCTATCTTTAACAGCTCCCTATCCACTTCTTCCTCTAAAAATTTATGTATAATATCATTCTCTGTCCCTAATATATCCGAAAGTAATAGCTCATTTCCATCCCAATCAATGTTTAGTGGCTCATCAAATGAAACTTCCATTCTTACTTTACTATTTCTTCTTAGATACATTAAAATCTCATTTTCAATGCATCGAGACGCATAGGTAGCAAGTTTAATGTTTTTTTCTGGGTTAAATGTATTTACTGCCTTTATAAGTCCAATTGTCCCTATAGAAATTAAATCTTCTATTCCTATTCCTGTGTTTTCAAACTTCCTAGCAATATATACCACTAAGCGTAAATTTCTTTCAATTAAAATGGTTCTAACAGTACTTTCATCATCCTTAAGCTTAGCTATTAAAAAACTTTCTTCATCATTACTTAAAGGCGGAGGTAAAGCCTCACTACCTCCTATATAATATAAACTATCTTCATTATAAAGTCTAACTTTCTTTAAAATTTTAATTAAATAATATCGATACATTAGCTTCATTTTGTTAATAATTTTATTCAATTTGTATACCTCCAATTTCAATTTTGTATAGAAGGATTTATAACCCTTCCTGTTCCCTATATAATGTCTGGATGTAATAACGCCATATAATCTCCAGTTTTAGACAGTTTCTTATGATAAATAGCAACGATTATTTCCTTAATATCCCTATTATGTTTATCATCATGGATTAATACATTATCTGGCTTAAATCCAACTAACATTCCATTTTCGGTACCTAATGCTTGATAAGGTATTATTCTAAATCTTGTTATCCAATTGCTATCAACCAATTGTTCAACTACTTGTTCAAAATTAAACACATGATTATTTAGAAAAATATCTTTAAGTTCAACAGGCAAAAGGCTTTTTATTGCATTATATTCTACAATTATTACAGGATACTTGCTAATTGGATCTGTTAATGAGTTACCCGTATCCACTATGCCTTTTAGATCTACTATCTCATCATTAATTTTAATTCTAACATTCATTAATATTTTTTCCTTTGACAACTGTTTCTGAATATAACCCCAACAAAATTGAATTAAAATATATCCTATGCCACAAGAAATAAATATGTTTTTTATTGATATATTTGTCATGTAAAAGATTCCATTACTTACAATTCCATTGAAGCTTGTGAAATAAAAAAGTGCAAAGCCCGCTCCTCCAAATATTAGTGTTATTAAATAAAATATACCTATCAACCTAAAAAAGTCTTTGAAACGGTATGGCGTGAAGGATAAAATAATTATTAACATGGAACAAGCAATCTTCATTAATATTGAAAATAAAAAATATAGAGATGGAAAAAAAATAATAAATGCATATAAAGCTCCTAAGGAAGATGCTAAGATTAATTTTGTACGTTTAGTAGGGTATTTAGCAAACTTACCTGTTAAAGATAATATTATATAATTCATAATAAAGTTTTCTAAAAATACATATTCAGCATATACGATCATAACTCTCCCCCTTATAGGGACATAATATATTCACTATAAAATTATTCATTTTTTTTGGATTTATGTATATTATATAGGATTGTATATTATTTTTTTGTCATTATCTGTAGTCGAAAAACCACTTTGTATTATATTTTAGGTGGAAATATGTTAATCACAAAAGTCATCCGATACTATTAAAGCGTGGGAAAAAGAAAAAGACCATAAATTTGGTCTTTTATATTTTTTATTTAATTTATTATTTATGTAAATATTATCTTTTTCTCCTGAGAAAAATAGGTATATCAAGATCTTCATTTCTATCACTTTTCACATCTTGTTCAGTTGTAGCAGCGACTTCTTTTATTTCAGGTCTTCTAATGATATTCTGTTCTTGAGTATCTATCATTTTTACCATATCTTTTTCAAAACCAGTAGCTATTACTGTAATTCTAATTTCATCTTTTAAATCTTCATCAATTACTGCACCGAAAATAATATTTGCATCCTGATCTGCAGCTTGTGCCACTAATTCGGCAGCCTCATTCACTTCGAATAATCCTAAGTTAGATCCGCCTGTAATATTTAATAGAACTCCCTTTGCACCTGTAATTGATGTTTCTAGTAATGGACTTTGAATTGCTTGCTTTGCAGCCTCAGCAGCACGGTTTTCGCCACTTGCATTACCTATACCCATATGAGCTAGACCTTGTTCCAACATAATTGTCTTTACGTCAGCAAAGTCAAGATTAACAAGTCCTGGTACAGCAATTAAATCTGAAATACCTTGAACGCCTTGCTTTAATATATTATCTGCTATTCTAAAAGCCTCTAGCATAGTTGTTTTCTTTTCAATTACTTGAAGTAGTCTATCATTAGGAATAGTAACTAAAGTATCCACACGAGTTTTTAATTCCTGTATACCCTGCTCTGCATGGATCATTCTTCTTCTACCTTCAAAAGTAAAGGGTTTTGTTACTACCCCAACAGTAAGTATACCTAGTTCCTTAGCAATTTCCGCAACAACAGGTGCAGCACCTGTACCTGTACCTCCACCCATACCAGAAGTGATAAATACCATATCTGCTCCTTGTAGTAATTGGGCTATATCTTCCCTACTTTCCTCTGCTGCTTTCTTCCCAATTTCAGGATTCGCACCAGCACCTAAACCCCTCGTAAGCTTTTCACCAACTTGCAATTTATGTTCAGCTTTAGAAGTGAATAAAGCCTGTTTATCTGTATTTACAGAAATAAACTCCACTCCCTTTAGACCTGACTCAATCATACGATTTACAGCATTATTACCTCCACCGCCAACACCAATTACTTTAATATTAGCGAATGGCTCCATATTCATATCAAATTCCAACACAATATTACCCCCTTGTTATGTAAATAGCTTCATTCGTTTTTATGTCATGGCATAATCCATGGTTGTCTTTAATAAATATTAAATCTATTTAAGAACAAAATCTTTTTCAAAGATTCTCAATGTCGATTTTGTTGAAACACATTACGGAAATTATAACTTATTTGCAGTTTTAAAAAGCATACAATTTCCTATGTGTTGTAAGAAATAACATTTGTATTATTTTATAAACTATAGATTAATTCAACAAAAATCACAGATTTCCTTTTTTTTTATATACAATAATATATAAAATTTTATTGTATATAATTCGAAATAAAAAAACACCAACAAAGGTCCTAGTTCTTCATCAAAATTTCCGTGACTATTGGCCCAACTTATTTCGCAGTTGATCGAAAACGAATTTTATCTAATAAATGTCTACGGATAATGGCAAAGTTTTGGAAAAGTCTTCCTCCAAATGCAAAAATTGCTGCATAGTATAAAGGTACACCTAAACGGTCTCCAATATATGCTAAAAATCCAGCCAGAATAGCATTACCAAAAAAACCTGAAACAAATATTTCAGTATTAAATTTATTTTCTAGCATGGAACGTATTGCACCAAAAACAGAATCTAGAGAAGCCAAAATAGCTACAGAAATATAAAGAGCATATTTGGCCGGATAAGTTATATCTAACTTTAATCCTAAAAAGACTCCTAACATCAATCCTAATATAGCAAAAATCATTTTATTCACCTTCCTTCGGCGTTAGGTATTTCCAAACAATACTATTATTATATTTGGCAATTCTTACATGCTCATCAGTTTCTACTTCTAGTCCTAGTCCATATACCTCTTTTAAAATAAAAGCATTAGAATCTGGTGATTTAACTGCTGCACCTAAAGTATCTTGATTGCCTATAGCTTTTATAATAAATGGTTGTCCATAGGTATGATTATTTATAGTAATAGTATATCCTGCACATTGAATTTCTGATATACTCATTATTCTTTGTCCATTAATAGACAGTGCTTCTGCTCCTGCTATTTTTAAGTCATTTATAATATTGAGTACATCTGCATCATGTACAATAACATCATTTGGATTTTCCCACTCGTACAATTCTCTCTCACTATCACTAAGCTTAATAATAATTCCAGGACCTTCTAAGTCCACAAATCCACTTATGGTTTTGAGTTGTTCATTTTCTTTTTTCAAAACATCTTTAATACTTCCGCCTTCTCGAATAGCATTTTCATATTCAATAAGTTTACTTTTATTAGAAGCTATGAGTTCTTTCATATTTGAGACTTCTTCCTGTTCTCTTTTCACCATATTTTGAAGGTCTGTTATCGTTTTTAAGCTTACAAAGCTATAATCACCTTGTACGTTCTTCACTTGAATAGCTATAAAAAAACCAAGAATAGTGCATAAAAGAATTATTATTATTATTTTATTTAACTGTATTTTCATAATTACACCTCTACTTTTCTAGGAAGTAGCATCTATAGGTTTTGCATATTTAAAGTTAGTGGTTTTATTATAACGAGGTATTACAACATTGTTTTCCTTTTTTATATTAACCTGCAATTTGTATAGTTCTCTCATTTCTTCAATAATTCCAAACCTCATATTAAGGGCTGCGTATAATGATTCTGCATCACCAACTACTTTTATAGTAAAGGGTGGTAAGGTGGGTACAGAATTAACTAGTACAGAATTTGAAGTGTAATAAATTTCAGTTGTTGAAGTATATCTTTGATCATTAATTGAAATAGCCTCTGCTCCTGCTCCATTTAGTTTGTTAATAACACCTAAAAGAATATCATAGTTATACATAATAAAACTGCTTTCTCCATGGCCGGGATGATCTTGTATAGGATCATCAATTGTAACAACAATTCCAGGACCCTCAATAGTTTTATATCCAGATACTACTTGGTACTTTTCCAAATCCTTTTTTAAATTTTTAATAATAAAACTTTCATCAGCCTCTGACATTTCGTATTCCTTTAATCTTTTTTCCAATTGTGTTAACTCTTCTGTCAGACTACTTTTTTCAACTCTTAATTCCTTTAACTCTAATGCCAACTGCTGTGCCTTTTGACTAGATAAGAATCCTCCGGCATTTCCTTTTACTGCTTTAAATTGCATAGATATAGTTAAACCTAAAATAGCACAAAGGACAC
Source organism: Alkaliphilus flagellatus (assembly GCF_018919215.1). Taxonomy (NCBI): domain Bacteria; kingdom Bacillati; phylum Bacillota; class Clostridia; order Peptostreptococcales; family Natronincolaceae; genus Alkaliphilus; species Alkaliphilus flagellatus. The sequence goes on along the minus strand of NZ_JAHLQK010000005.1, from coordinate 35,623 downwards.
CTAAAGCAACCTTACCGTTTAGTTCTTTCATAAGCTAGTCCTCCCATGTATTCCTATCTTTTACAGAAATGTGACCTTCATATCTCATATCAATTACAACATTTCTAATGTTTTTTGTATATAGATTAACTAGTATTTCATCTAAGGCTACCATAAGATAGGCAGGATTTTTCCCTTCACCTAACAATACATCTACACCATCAAAGGTAATTAAACGAATATTATTTTCCTCGGTAATATTAATTTCAGATATCATCTCAAATATTGAAGTCATCTTTGCCGCTTTTAGCAAATCCATAACAACCTTCAATCCTTTATCATTAGTAGCCTCAATCTTTTCGCCTACCTTAAAACTTTTAAATTCTACACCTGTAATTAATATATGATCATTAGCAATATAACTATCCGATGCATTTAGCACTATATTTTCTTCGTCTATATATATATATGACCCCATATATGGTATTATAGCATATTCTTGTCGTTCCTTCACTTCAATTGTAATAGTTCTAGGAAGTTTTCTCTGTACCTTCGATTCTTTAATGTATGGATGAGATACTATGTCTTTTTCTATTTCTTTCAGATTATACTTGAATATATTTCTATTAATAACTAAATTAGAAAGATTAATAATTTCTTCTGATTCCACTTGTTCATTACCCTCTATTACTATGTTCTTTAAATTCATCAAGTCTGATTGTAATAAATAATATATTCCCCAAAACATAAATACTAAAGCAAATAATATACTGGAAACTCTTGTCTTTATCTTACGGGCTTTTTTTCTCTTTTCAATGTAGCTTTTCTCTTCAGCCGCCATTTTTTCACCCCTACCTTCACAGCTTGTCCACTAAAAGACTATATTAAGTGCAGCTATTTGGCCGCTCCTAATATAAACTTACATTCATTTAATTTTTAATAGACAGATTTACTGTTTTCTTATTCTAGCACCTAATGTACCTAACACTTCATGGATATTTTCATATCCTCGTTCTACATGCTTTATATTCTCTACAATTGTTGTACCTTCTGCTGCTAGACCTGCTACTATTAAAGCAGCTCCTCCTCTTAAATCCTGTGCAACTACTGTTGCACCACTTAATTTGGCCACACCTTTAACTATAGCTATTCGTCCATCTACTTTAATATTAGCTCCCATTCTCACTAATTCATTAGCATGCTTATAACGATTTTCAAATATATTCTCAGTAACTATTGTTATTCCATCACTTAGAGTCATTAAACTCATCATTTGTGCTTGCATATCCGTAGGATAGCCAGGATAAGGTAGGGTTCTAATTGATTCTACAGCTTTAATTTCTTTAGGAGCTATAAGTTTTAGACTATGATTATAAATTTGAACTATGCATCCACTTTCCCTAAGTTTATACAATGTTGATTGCAAATGTTCATGTATAACATTTTTTAACACTATTTCACCTTTTGTAATAGCCGTAGCTATTAAATAGGTACCAGCCACAATTCTATCTGGTATTATATTATGCTCTACATCATATAGCTTCTCTACGCCTTCGATACGGATAGTGGCCGTTCCAGCACCTGAAACCTTAGCACCCATAGCATTTAAGAAGTTTTCTAAATCAATAATTTCAGGTTCTCTAGCAGCATTTCTAATAACAGTTGTTCCTTTAGCAAATATTGCTGCCAACATAATATTTTCTGTAGCACCAACACTTGGAAAATCTAATTGAATATCAGAACCCCTTAATTTAGTAGCTTCACAAGTTAAAAAACCATGTCTTTCCTCTATTTTCGCTCCCATTTCTCGTAAAGATTTCAAATGTAAATCTATAGGTCTTGGCCCAATTTCACAACCACCTGGGTAACTTATTTTCACCTTACCACATCTTGATAACATAGCTCCTAAAAAAATTATAGATGATCTCATTTCCCTAACTAGTTCTTCTGGTATTTCGTAGTTTGTCAATTCTTTAGAATTTACAACAATTGTTCCATTTTCTCTTTTGACTGAACAACCCAAAGATGTTAATATTTTTTCCATAATATCCACATCTAAAAGTTTAGGTATATCGTGAACAACATTAATACCGCCATTTAGTACAGTAGCAGCTAAAATCGGTAATACCGAATTTTTGGCCCCACCTACTCTAACCTCTCCACCAATCCTATTGCCTCCATCAATAATGAGTTTACTCACTATCCAGTCACCTCCAGAACTAATAAATATTTATTAAAAATTGCACAGTATGTATCAAAAAACAAATATATAAACATCATATGCAAAAGTTCTAAAGGTGTGTCATTATTAATGATCAATGTTTATTTAGAAGGCTTTCTATCTCTTTGTATATACGATCAGCAGCATCGGTAATTCCTTCTTTTCTACTTGCAGCTTCCATGGACTTTAAGGTGTCCTTATTATTTAATATTTTTCCAATTTGTCTATTTAATACTTCTCCATTTAGTTCGTCTTCACGAATAACTACTGCTGCTCCTTTACTACCCATAGCATTTGCATTATATTCTTGATGATTTTCGGCCGTATGAGCTTTGGGAATAAGTATAGCAGACTTCCCTACTGCTGTAACCTCTGCAATAGTAATCGCACCTGCGCTACATACAATCAAATCACAGGCCTTTAGGGCATAAGGCATATCATTAATGTAAGGAAGTATTTCATGATTATTAGCTAAATCTTCTTTATTGATATTTTCAGTTGTATTTTTATACAATCTTTTGCCAGTAACTAAAATAATCTTAAAATTTTTAGGTTTATATAGCTTTAACATCTCTACTACAGTATTGTTTATTTTAAGAGCACCTCCACTACCGCCTACAACAAGTACAATAGGTAAGTTTGACTTAATGCCATATTTTTCTTTTGCTTCTTCCTCTGTAACATTAAAAAACTCTCCACGTATAGGGTTTCCTGTTACTACTAGTTTGTTCTTACTTTTAAAGTATTTTTCTGCCTCTTTAAAACTAAGGGCAATTTTATCTACATACTTATCTAAAATACGATTAGTAAGACCTGGAAATACATTCTGTTCATGTATTATTGTCTTAATACCTAGTTTAGATGCCATATAAACAACAGGACCACATACAAATCCACCTGTTCCTATAACAATATCTGGCCTAAAATCTTTTATTATCTTTCTTGCTTCTAATATACCTTTAAAAAGCATACCTGCACTTTTTATATTGTGAAGAGAAATTTTTCTTTTTAAATAACTTACGGTAACAAACTTTATTGAATAGCCGGCCTTAGGTACAATATCACTTTCCATACCTTTTTCAGTTCCAATAAATAATATTTCTGCATTTGGATGCTTTTCCTTAATTTTGTTGGCAATAGATATTGCAGGATAAATATGTCCACCAGTACCCCCACCACTCAAAATCACTCTCATCTTGTTCAGCTCCTGTCTAAGTTAGTATGTTTAGATATGTTTAGCAGAATTCCTATAGACGCCATAAAAGTAACTAGAGAACTTCCTCCGTAACTTATGAAAGGAAGAGCCATACCTGTAACAGGCATAGATGATGTTGCAACTGCAATATTTATCATAACCTGTACAGCGATCATAGTAATAATACCAGTAGCCATAACGCATCCTTGTATATCTCGTGCACTCATAGCAATTTTTATTCCTCTCCATATTAAAACCATAAATAAAAGAATAACAGTTGCTCCTCCAATAAAACCTAGTTCTTCTGCAATAATAGCAAATATAAAGTCATTTTGTGGTTCTGGCAAGTAAAAATGTTTCTGTACGCTTCTACCAAGCCCTCTACCAAATATACCACCAGTACCTATCGCTAATAAGGACTGTATTACTTGAAATCCAGTATCTGCTGGGTCCTGCCATGGATCTATGAAAGCTGTAATTCTATCAGTTTTATATCCTTTTCCAGTCAATAAAATAACTGCAAGCATTGCGATTAATCCTGTAACTCCAGTTGTAGCTATTGCCATAAAGTGCGAGAATTTAATGCCTCCCACAAAGACCATAGCGAAAATCATAACAACTACTACAAAGGCTGTACTAAAGTCTGGCTGTTCATAAATTAATCCAAAATACAGTCCCATAATTAATAAGTAGGGCAGAATACCTTGTGAAAAAGTTTGCATTTTTTCTTTTTTACGACTAATGCTAGTTGATATAAATATTATTGATGCAAGTTTAGCTATATCCGAAGGCATAAATGTAAGAGATCCTACTCCAAGCCATCTTTGCGCATAGTTTCTTGTAATACCTAATGGTGTTAATACTGCAATTAAAAGAATTATACTTACAACAAAAGCAAGATTCGCATATTTAGACCAATGCCAATAATTTATTCTAGAGAAAAAAATCATGGCAAAAGTACCAACGGTAGACCATATTAAAACTCTTTTTAGATAATAATAACCATCGTTCATATTAACTAAAGTATATGAATAACTTGAACTAAACACCATAATTATCCCAATTATAACCAACATACATACGGAAATAAATAGAATAAAGTCTTGGGGTTGTTTTCTGGCCATACTTTTACCTCCTTAACTGTGCAACAATTTCTTTAAAATGTTTTCCTCTCATTTCAAAGTTTTCGTACATATCCCAGCTAGCACATGCGGGAGAAAGTAGTATAGTATCTCCATTAGTTGATATATTGTAAGCACTTTTAACTGCATCTTCTAAATTTTCAACTCTAGTTACATAGTCAAAGTTTAGCCTCTTAGCAGTTTCCAATAAAGTCTGTGCTGTTTCTCCATATACAAACATATGCCTTACCTTTCCATTAAAAGCATTGATAAAATCATCAAACTCTGTTCCTTTATCAAGTCCCCCTGCCAATAATAGAATAGGAGTATCTATAGCTTCTAAAGCTTTAATAGCTGCATCAGAGTTAGTAGCCTTGGAATCATTAATAAACTTTACTCCATTAATAATATCTACAGGCTCTATTCTATGTTCTACTCCTATAAATGTTTTTAAAGTATGTTTAATAACTTCTATATCCACATTTAAAGAAAGAGCTATGGCAGTAGCAGCTAAAGCATTTTCTAAATTATGCTTACCTGGAATATATATTTCATCTATAGAAATAATATCTATTTTTTCTCCATCTTTTATCAATACAATCTTTTGATTATCAACAAAAATACCTTCTTTTAATAGTGTTTTTCTACTAAAATAAATTTTAGTTGCGCTTAATGTCTTACTTCTCTCACGTAATGTTAAATCATCATAGTTTATTACTGCAATATTGTTAGCTACTTGATTTTTAAACAAATTGAATTTTGCCTCTTGGTAATTTTCCATAGTTTTATGTCGATTTAAATGATCTGGAGTTAAATTAAGGATTGCCCCTACCTCTGGTTGGAAGTCAACTATGCTTTCTAATTGAAAACTACTGGTCTCAATTACAATTACATCATCTTCATTTGTTTCTAATGCCTTAGATATAAAAGCTACACCAATATTACCAACTACATGAGCAGTTCTTCCAGCATTTTTAAAAATTTCTCCAACCAAAGCAGTAGTAGTTGTTTTTCCATTGGTTCCTGTAATAGCTACAATATGTCCTTTAGACAATCTATAGGCCAATTCTATTTCACCTATAATTTCTATTCCTTTGTTTTTTATTTGATCTATAAATGGTATATCTAATGGTACCCCTGGAGAAACCACTACTAAGTCTAGGTGCCCTAATGACTCTATAGTTTCTGGATGTTTTCCTAATATGTAGTTAACATTTAGATTCGACAACAAGCTAATGCTGTCTGTTAAATACTCTTCTTTTTTTAAGTCATTTACAACTACATTTGCACCTAACTGACACAAAGCCTTTACCAATGGTACTCCAGTAACTGCCAAACCAATAACTAGTACATTTTTACTCTTTAGATTCATACATACACCTGCTTTCTTAATTTAAAGCCAATACTCCTACTAAGCAAAGAACAACGGTAACAACCCAAAACACAACTACTATCTTAGTTTCTGCCCATCCACTAAGCTCATAATGATGGTGCAATGGGCTCATTTTAAATATACGTTTTCCTGTCAGTTTATATGAAACTACTTGTAAAATAACTGATAAAGATTCTGCAAAATATATACCACCTACTATAGGTATAATTAAAGCTACATTCATAAGTATGGAAACAGCTGAAATTGCTCCCCCTAATGCTAAGGAACCTGTATCTCCCATAAAAACCTGAGCTGGATGAGAATTAAATTTTAAAAAACCTAAACATGCTCCGGTTACTGCAGCAGAAAAAATAGCTAGGCTAGTATATCCCCAGTTCATAGCCAATAGGGCAAAGAAAGCTGCAATAATAAGAGTTACACCAGAAGCTAATCCATCTAAACCATCAGTTAAATTTACACTATTTACAGTAGCTACTACTACAAAGACTATAAATGGTATATATAAAATTCCTAAATCTAAGTATTGAGGTATAACAATATTTCCAAAAGTAAAGCTTCCTTTTATAAATGGGACAATTATTTTAGTTCCCATAACAGAAATACTAGATTGATATATTGCTAAAAAAACTGCAACTACGATTTGAAGACTTAATTTTTGATATGCCCTTAGGCCTAAAGACCGTTTTAATACTACCTTTATAAAGTCATCAATAAATCCAATTAATCCAAATGCCACAGTGGCCCCTAATGCAACTAATAAATCTCTATTAATTAAACCTGATGTGAAGGAAGTAACTAATATAGATGCAATTATAATTATGCCTCCAATAGTAGGGGTCCCAGTTTTTTGCAAGTGACTTTTAGGCCCCTCTTCTCTTACTGTTTGACCCACTTTAAGTTTCTTTAAAAATGGAATTATTAATGGTCCCAAGATTAGGGTAACAAAAAATCCTATAATAATAGTATATATAATCTGTCTATGTTCTAACATCATTGCATTATCTCCTCTCTTGTAAAAACCTTACAATTTCCTCCATTGTCATACCCCTAGAACCTTTTACTAAAATAGCGTCATTTTCATTTATATGTTTTTCTAGAATATTAATAGCTTCCATATTACTAGGCACTGAAAAAATTTTCCGCTCATCTAGTCCATGTTCCTTAGCTTCCAAACCTATCCAATCGGCCATCTCCCCAACAGTAATTAATATATCAATTTTCTTTTTAGCTAAATACTCTCCCACGCTTCTGTGTCCTTCTTCCGCAAAGCTTCCCATTTCAAACATATTACCTAATACTGCAATCTTCCTAGGAGCTTTCATGGTTTGTAAAACATCTAAAGCTGCTTTCATAGAATCTGGACTAGCATTATATGCATCGTTAATAATTTTCATATTATTCTTCTCTATTACTTCTAGCCTCATTTTAGATGGTTCGAAGTTGTCTAATCCCCTTTGTATTTCTTCTACAGTCATATTATATTTTAGACCAATCCATACTGCAGCTAATCCATTATATACATTATGTAGACCAAGCTGTTTTATTTTAAATGTTATAGGCTTACCTTCAATATCTACTGTAAAGTTGCTTCCACCCTCACCTAAATCCTCAACCTTAGTAGGGTAGAAATCATTACTAGAGGATAATCCATAAAAAATTACTTCATAATCTTTATTAGTTTTATCAATATTTTTTAAATGTTCATCATCTCCATTAACTAGCAAATAGTTTCCCTTAACTAGGTTAGTAGCTATTTCCATCTTAGCCTTCATAATATTTTCTTTACTACCAAAATGTTCGATATGAGAAACACCAATATTTGTTATTACTCCAATTTTAGGATTTACAATATTAACTAGATCTAATATTTCTCCATAGGATGACATACCCATTTCAAGTACAGAAATCTGATGGTGATTTTCTAAATTCAAAAGTGTCATAGGTAGGCCAATCTGGTTATTAAAATTACCAATGTTCTTATGTACATTATACTTACCAGATAAAACTCCACTAATTAAGTCCTTAGTAGTTGTTTTTCCAACACTACCCGTAACACCTATAAATGGAATATTAAATAAGTTACGATAGTAACGCCCTATATTCATTAATGCTTCTAAAGTATCCTTTACTTGTATAATAGTTATATCCTTCGATATACTTATATTCTCTAGCTTACCTTCTTGTATTAATACGGAACTGGATCCATTTTTTATGGCATCTTCAATAAACATATGGCCATCAAAATTTTCACCTATTAAAGGGATAAACATGCTACCTGCTTCAATTGTACGAGTATCTGTAGATATTTTATTAACTGTATCCATATTACCTTTATTAATTATAACGCCATTACATGCCTCCACAATGGCTTCAATACTTTGTTCAATCATATTAGTCCTTCCTTCCTAGCTATTTCTATCGCTACCTTACGATCATCGAAAGGTAGCACATCTTTACCTATAGTTTGCGTTACTTCGTGACCCTTACCTGCAATAATAATTATATCGTTATTTTTTGCAATTTTCATGGCATATTCTATTGCAGATTTTCTATCCTCTACAACCTTATATTTATCTGTTACTTTTTTTATTCCTGATTCAATCATTTCTATTATTTTTAAGGGATCTTCAGTTCTTGGATTATCAGATGTAATAACGCTATAGTCGCTAAGTCTACCAGATATTTCACCCATTACAGATCTTTTAGTTGTATCCCTATCTCCACCACATCCAAATACTGTAATTATGTGATTTTTAGCAAATTCCTTGGCAGATTGAAGTATATTTTCAAGAGCGTCTGGAGTATGGGCATAATCTACAATCACTGCAAAATCCTTTATTTCTTCAATTATTTCAAATCGTCCTGGTATACCCTTCATGCCATTTAGACCAACACATATTTCGTCTAAGCTTAATCCAAGAATGTAACAGATTACAATTGCTGGCATTATATTATAAACAGTAAATATACCAGGTATTTTAACATAAATAGATCTTGTCCCAACTGGCATATGTATGTCAAAATGTACGCCCTTAATATCTACATTTATATTAGTAGCATAAATATTAGCCTTTTCTTTAATACCAAAGGTTAGTAGAGGTACTCTAAGTTTTTTTATTTCATCTGCTATTATCTTTCCATGAAAATCATCAACATTAATAATATTACATAATGTTGTCTTATAAAACAACTTTTTCTTTGCATTTCTATAATTATCCATATTACTATGAAAGTCTAAGTGATCGGGAGTTAAATTAGTGAATACACCTATAATATACGTACATCCTTCTACTCTTCCTAACTCTAAAGCATGGGAAGAAACTTCCATTATACATGTATCTATTTCTTCTTTTAGCATTTCAGCAAATATTTTCTGCAAGTCCAAGGCTTCTGGTGTAGTTCGAACAGCCTCCCTTTCTATATCTCCAATCCAATTTGATATAGTGCCAATTAGACCAACATTTTTGCCATGAAACTCCAAAATACTTTTAACCATATATGTAATTGAAGTTTTTCCATTTGTGCCTGTAATACCTATTACTGGTAATTGTTTTGTAGGTTCCTCGTAAAAACGGTTTGCAATTAATGCCATTACTTTTCTCGCATTTTCAACTTGAATAACAGTTACATCATCTGTTTCAATTTCCTTTTCTGTAACAATCGCTGTAGCACCTCTATTAATTGCATCTCTTACATATAAATGTCCAGTAGTTTTAAAACCATCTATACATATAAATAAATTATCTTTTTTTATTAATCGTGAATCAAAATGAACATCATTAATCTCTATGTCAATGTTTCCTTTAACTTTAATAACTTCAATATTGTTTAATAATTCTTTTAAGAGCATCTGGACACCTCCAAGTACTATTAGGTATTATTAACTGTTATGTTGCTTTTTAAAAGGCAACTAAAAATTAAAGTATAATTCTTTAATTTTTAGTTGCCCACTTTAAAAATATTATTATGTCATATACACCGTTATCGATCTTATTCGGGCTTGAATTCAACACTTATTATTGTACCTGTTTCAACCGTTGTACCTACTTCAGGATATTGACTAGATGCTAAGCCACTTCCACTTATTTTTAGTTTTAAACCCAAATTATTTAAAATTATATTAACTTCCTTTATGGTCTTACCCTTTAAATCTGGAACTTCCACAGTGGAAGGAATATTTTCATTTGGTTTAGTATAAAGCAAAATAATAGATTTTTCTGGTACATTGGCCCCTGGTTTTGGGAACATATCAACAACGATAGCATTTTCATCTGCATAATATTCTGGTTCAGTATTAAATTGAAGATTATTGTCAATTAATATTTTAGATGCTTCTTTAACAGTAATATTTCTAACCTCAGGTATTGTTACTTTTGCTCTACCAAACTCCTCTTCCTCTTTATCCGTATATTTCGGCTTAATATCTAAATACCTAAGTGTCTCTTCCAATACTTCCTTAACTATTGGAGCTGCCGTTGTACTTCCATAAGTACTAAAGCCTTGTGGTTCGTCAACTATTGCTAATATAGCTAACTTAGGATCATCAGCTGGCGCTATTCCAACAAATGAAGATACATATAATCCTTGAGCGTAACCTTTTCCAACAACTTTTTGTGCCGTACCAGTTTTGCCTCCTACCCTATATCCTGGAATATAGGCATGACTCCCAGAACCGTCAGCAACAACCGCTTCCATCATCTCTCTCATTGTCTTAGAAGTTTTTTCCGAAATAACCTGTCTAATCATTGTTTCTTCAAAGCGATGAACTACATTTCCATCATCGTCAGTTAACTCCTTGACTATTCTAGGCTTCATTAACTTTCCATCATTTGCAATGGCAGCTACTGCATTAACTAGCTGTATTGGTGTTACAGAAATACTTTGACCAAATGAAATTGTTGCAAGTTCTACTGGTCCTACATTATTTATAGAATACATAAGAGACTTTCTCTCTCCTGGTAAATCTATTCCTGTAATATCTGATACACCAAATCCATCTAGATAATTATAGAATGTTTCTACTCCCATTTTCTGTCCTAGCTCAACAAATACCGGATTACATGAGTTTTGTACTGCCTCTACTAAAGTTTGATGCCCGTGAGGATTATACCATCTCCAACATCTAATCCTCTGTCCTGCCACCATTATATATCCATTATCAACAAATGTACTCTGCGGTGTGACAACTCCCTCTTCTAGAGCTGCAGCTGTAGTTAACAGCTTGAACGTAGATCCTGGTTCATAGGTATCATTTATTACTGGATTCCTCCACATAGCATACCATGCTTCTAATTGCTTCTCTTGATCCATTGTCTCGATTTGTTTTTTTAATTCTTCATCTATTGGAGTCCTTGGAGAGTTAGGATCATAGTCTGGTTTAACAGCCATCGCCAACACTTCACCAGTCTTAACATCAGTTACAATTACAGACACACGTTTTGCCTTATTAACTTCTAATGCATTTTGAACTGCCTTTTCTGCAAAGTGCTGTATAACCTCATCTATTGTCAACACCACATTGAGACCATTCTCTGCTTGGTGATACTTTTCTGTACTAAAAGAAAGTTGTCTACCAGCTCCATCTGTATTTTTAATCCATCTACCTGGTATACCACTCAAATACTTTTCATACTCTAACTCAATACCAGCCATACCCTTATTATCATCAGTTGTATGACCAAGAATGTATGCAGCAAAGTTTCCATAAGGATAAAACCTTTTATTATCTTCAGAAACAGAAATACCCTTTAGTCTTTCTGCTCTAATCGCTTTTGCACGTTCATCATCGATATATGGAGCAATCTTTACTATATACTGGCTAGTTTTTATTTTTTTCAACACTGTTTCTTCATCTAATTCTAAAATACTCGATAAAACTGCTGCTGTTTTTTCAGGTTCATCTACTTCGTTAGGATGTACCCATACTGTATTTGTACTGGCACTTATTGCTAGTTCTTTTCCATTTCTATCGTAAATTACTCCACGTTTTGCAGGTATAGGAATATCCCTGGTTTGATATCTATTGGCTAGTTCCTTATACTTTTCTCCTCTTACTATCTGTATCCATCCTAGTCGTATTATAAGTCCAAATAAAACTAAAGATACGGCTGTAAAAATAAATAAAAGTCTTCTTTTGCTAGAAATACTAGGTTGTGACACATAAATTTCCCCCTTTAAATCCTTATATAGCTAACTAGTCTTGAAAAAAAACTACTCAAATTTTTATTTTCCTCTTGTTGATCAAAATTACCATCCTTTGCTTTATTAATCTCGCTAGTAAGCATTGTAACCTTTGTAGGATTAATATTAATATATATCATTTGGTCTGAAGATGGATAATCCATTCCTAATCTGGTTTTTGCTTCACTTTCAATCCATCCTGATTTTGAAACCTTTTCAACTTCCACTCTCAACTTTTCCTTTTCAATCTCTAATTTCTCTATCTGATTTTGCAAGCTATTAACTCTATGTTTTACTTCGGTAATAGCCATGAATCTTGTTAATAATAATATGCTAAAGGCAAATACAGTAGCAAGAGCAATAGCTATAACAAATTTTTCGAATTTATAGTTTTTCTTTAGCTTCTTGCTTTTACGAGTTTTAGACTGTTGCTTTTCTTCTACTTGTTCATGTATATAAGCAGATTCTTTTCGAGCTAATACCAATTTTATTCATCCTCTCTCCAATTTAGAACTGGACTATATTTTTTCAATTACACGTAACTTAGCACTTCTCGATCTTGGATTTACTTCTAGTTCTTCATCTGTAGGTAATATTGGCTTACGTGTAATTATTTTAACCGTAGGTTTTTTATTACATTGACAAATAGGAAACTCTGTTGGACAAGTGCAAGGATTACTAAGAGCCCTAAAAGCATTTTTTACAATTCTATCTTCTAGAGAATGAAATGTAATAATACAGATCCTTCCACCTTTATTCAGTTTTTCAACTGCTGCTTCTATAGTATTTTTAATAATATCTAGTTCACCATTTACTTCTATTCGTATAGCCTGAAATGTCCTCTTGGCTGGATGAGGTCCATCAATACGTGCTCCCTTAGGAATTGCTCGTTTAATAATATCTACTAGTTGGTGAGTAGTAACTATCTCTTCATCATTTCTAAACTTTACAATAAACTGTGCTATACGCTTTGCCCATTTTTCTTCCCCATAGCTTTTGATTATATCTTCAAGATCTTGTTCAGAATAGTTATTTACAATGTCTTTAGCTGTTAAAATGTTACGGTTGTCCATTCGCATATCTAATGGTGCATCATTCATATAAGAAAATCCTCTTTCAGCCTCGTCTAGCTGATGGGAAGATACGCCTAAATCAAGAAGGAGCCCATCGAATCCCAATATTCCAAGGCTTTCTAGTACATAACTTAAATTACTAAAATTATCTCTAACTAATTTAACTCTATCCATCATATTCGACAGTTTTTCAGAAGCTGCTTTAATCGCATTTTCATCCTGGTCAATTCCAATTAATAATCCATTTTGTCCTAAACGCTTTGCAATTTCCTTAGAATGACCCGCACCTCCCAGAGTACCATCTACATAAATACCATTTTCTTTTATATTTAAGTTTTCTATGCACTCTTCTAATAATACTGATATATGTTTAAATTCCATTTAATCACCTTCATCATATATATTAAATACCTAGTTCTGCCATTTTACTTGCTATTTCATCATAGCTTAAATTTTCATCACTATTGTATTCTTGCCATTCTACATTGCTCCAAATTTCTATTCTTGTACCTACTCCTATAATTACTGCATCTTTTTCTAAAATAGCATGTTCTCTTAAATTGGTAGGGATTCTTATTCTTCCCTGACTATCTAATTCACATTCAGTTGCTCCAGAAAAAAAGAATCTCACAAATGCTCTTGCATCCCTATTTGTTAATGGTAATTGCTTTAGTTTATTTTCTAATATACTCCACTCATCCATAGAATAAATAAATAAGCAATTATCCAATCCCTTTGTAAGGATGAAACGCTCACCAAGTTCTTCTCTAAATTTTGCTGGAATACTCACTCTTCCCTTAGTATCTACCGAATGTCCATATTCCCCAATAAACATTTTCATCCCACCTTTATGGGCTTTTAACCCACTACATGCCACTTTGCACCACTTTTACATACTAATTCTATCATTTTTCCTAAAATCCTTCTATATATTAAATTAAATTGCAAAAAATAAAAAAGTCGTATGTTTTATCACACCGACTCCTGTCACAATTGAAAATTCAGTTTAAATTTTTAATTGCTCAAAATATTATTAATCTCTAGTTTTTTTAATATATTAACCTAATAAAAAGATATTTAGTTTTTCAAAAAAATAAAAAGCTGCCGTTTCCCACGGCAGCTATGATTAGCTATCTAATATATTAGTATAACTATTATTAAAATTTTGTAATTAACTATCTAGATTTTTAGTATAGTTAATTCTATATATTTAAGACATGTTATTATCTTTAACTGGTTATTAAGATAACTTAGTTAGAAGTTAACTTTATCTGTCTATAGTAACTCACTATCAATTCATCTAGTTGAGTACTCAAATCATATATTAAGCTATTGTCTACCTTATTTAAAATCATTTCATTTAACATCCCCTGTAGTCTCTCGATTTCATTTTTCAACATGTTTTCACCCCAATTTTCCTTTTCTCATGTTTAACAATGTCATTATACGATTAGTCATGATTAAATATTAGTTAAATAATCAAAGTTTGTCAAATAAAGTTAGGGTGATTTATATTAATATTATTGATATTTTCTGTTTTTTTCTCTTAATTTCTCGATTTAATAATCTAAATCTTTCTTTATGGATAACTTTGTATTATTATAGAGTTTTTTTGTATTTTATATAAATATCAAATAATTATTGTTTATAAATCTATTCTCTTATTCTTCGTTTTCTTAAAATTTGACCCATAAAAATGGCACCTATAATGCTTACTATACTTATCAATTGGGCAACTCTAAAGGGTCCAAACATTAAACTATCAGTCCTTAAACCTTCTATGAAATATCTCGCAATAGAATATAAAATTAGATACAGGATAAATATGTGCCCATCATACTTTTTCTTTTTAGAATAATACAATAAAAATATAAAGACTCCAAAATTCCATAATGATTCATACAAAAAAGTTGGATGCACTTTAACTCCATTGATTTCAATACCCCAAGGTAAGTTTGTAGGTCCTCCATGAGCTTCCTGATTAACAAAATTACCCCATCTTCCAATTGCCTGCCCTAATATAATACTTGGAGCGCATATATCAGCTAAAGTCCAAAACCCAATTTTTTTATACCGACAAAATAAATACCCGACTAATACACCCGCAATAATAGCACCATGTATAGCTAAGCCTCCTTGTCTTATATTTATAATCTCTTTTGGATTTTTACTATAATAATCCCAGCTGAAAATAACATAATATGCCCTCGCTCCAACAATTGCTACCGGTACAGCTATAAGTGCTAAATCCATTATGACATCATTATATAAACCCTCTTTTTTAGCACGATAAGTAGCTACTGCAATTCCAAACAATATACCTAGAGAAATTAAAATCCCGTACCAGGCAACATCTACTCCGAAAATTCTAAAAGCTATCGGATCCATTTTTAACACCTCTCCTATAATTTACTATAAACATATTTTAAAATCGATATAGTAGATTATATTACATTTGACCAATATTGAAAAGGCAATCGATAATATTTTAAAATTGAAAGAATGTCATATATAACTCATAAAATTAAGATCCCTTTATTATTGACAGAACTTGTCTTTCTTTTAAGAAGTGATTTTTTAATCTTTCTTCAACTTTTTCAAAAGAAGTTTCTTTTAAAACATCTATGTATTCAATAAAATTTATATCCTTAAAAAAATATGATATAAAGGAGCTTCCAATGAATTCTATAGAGTTAAAATAACTAAGATTTTCTCCAATTTGCTTTTTCTTTATGCGCTGAAAGTCCTCCTTATTAAGTCCTTCCTTTATTTTTTTCTCTATATAATTATTAGTAATCTTTAATACTTCCTTAGGATCCTTTGACTCTCCACCAATAATAGTATGTCCATAATTTAAATCACCTGAATACTCTCCTCCAAAAGAATCATCAATTAGCCCTTTATCGTATAAACTTTCAAATAGTTCTGAGCTCTTTCCAAATAGAATATCTAATAAAAGTCTTAATTCTACCTCCTTCTCTAAAAGTTTCCGTCCCTTTAAATCTAAATCAATATCCTTATATCCAATATAAAATAAAGGTGTAGATACAGACATCTCCTCTTCTATTAGTACTTGGCCTATTGATCTACTTTCCGCTGGATAATACCGGTCTATATCAATTGGCTCTTTATTTTTAGAACTATCTTTAAAATATTTTTCTATAGTTTTAAACACTTTATCTTTATCTAAATCTCCAACTATAAATACAGCCATGTTGCTAGGATGGTAAAATGTATTATAGCAATTGTATAAATCTTCTTTTGTAATTTTATTCACACTTTCTACAGTTCCTGCAATCTCATTTTTTACTGTATGTTCCCTATACATAGCTTTAAGTAAATTGAAATATACTTTCCATTCTGGATTATCATCATACATTTTAATTTCTTGCGCAATAATACCCTTTTCTTTTTCTACATTTTCCTTAGTAAAATATGGAGACTGAACAAAAGAAATTAAGTCCTTTAAGTTTTCATAAAAATGATCAGTTGAAGTAAAGTAATATGCAGTAATATTAAAATTGGTATATGCATTTACATTAGCTCCCCTAGCGGCAAATTTATCAAAAACATTACCTTCAGGCTCTTCAAACATCTTATGCTCTAAAAAATGTGCAATACCTTCAGGAACCTCATAGACATTATCTTCTTTGTTTGTTTTAAACTTTAACTCATTAGATCCAAAGTTAGTAGCAAACATAGCATATTGTTTCGTATATCCCTTTTTAGGCATATAAAATATTTTAAGTCCATTATTTAATTTCTTTTCATAAACTATCTCTTTAATTAAATTTCCTCTATGTTCAATAATTTCCATAAAGTATACCTCCCTATGCTTCATTTGTAAGAAAATAAATAGTATCTAGCTTTATTTTCTTCGCAACTTCTACAATCTGATCTATTGTAACTGACTCTATTTTTGTAATTAAGTCTTCTATAGGTTCAATATTATTACTAAATACTTGACCATATAAATACTCCGCTAAACTACTAGAGCTATCCCCAAATTCTCTTATTGAGTTAATGATTGACTTTTTAGCATAATCTATTTCTTGATCTGTAATATTTCCTTTTTCCATTTCAATTATCTGCTTAGCAATTACATCCTTTGTCATTTCAAAATTCTCTATTTCTATACCACTGCTAATTAACATTAGAGACTTGTATTTTTCAACTCTTGAAAAAATATAATAACAAAGACTATTTTCTTCTCTCACTTTTATAAAAAGCTTAGAGTGAGCCCCCCCACCCAGTATACTCGAATATAGCATTAATGCAGGATATAAAGTGTCATAATAAGGTATATTTGTTCTATACCCTAATGTTAGTTTACCTTGGCTAATATCTACTTTTTCTTTTATTTCCTTTACTCTTAGATGGTTTACTTCTTCTATTTTGTTTTCAAGATAAACGATTTCATCAATATTTATTTTAAGCGTATTTAGCAATATTTCTTTTATATCCTCATGCTTCATATTTCCGACAGCTATAATATCTAATGGGCTAGTTGTAATCACTTTTTTATAGTGATTATAAAGACTTTCTGGCGTTATATTCTCTAAATCCAATACATTACCATATTCATAAATACCGTAATTTTCATCTTTACACATTATCTCAATACATCTATCTATTGCATATTTCATTTTATCGTTGATACGACTATTTATCCGATTTTTTAAATTCTCCTTTTCTTGATCAACATAACTTTTTATAAATACCCCATTATCTAAAATAGGATTTGTTAGAATATCATTGGCAAGCTCTACGCCTTCCTGTAAAACATTGTCCTTTCCTATATAATTTTCATCAGCTACAGACATTGAAAATCTAATAATTTGTCTCTCTCCCTTTTTAGCTACATCACCAAATACATATGCGCCGTATAAATCCTCTAGCTTCTTAGATAAATCCTTAGAAGTTTTATATGTATTAGTGCCTCTCTGTAACACCATTGGTAAAAGTGCATTGTATGTAACCTCTTCCTTAATCAAGGGTCTTTGGACATAAAAATTAATTAGGTTTGTTTTAAACTTATCTTCATTAAGTGTATGTAAAAATACATTTTTTTTAATTTCTTCACTTTTAATTTTATTCATTTGTATGCCTCCTAATATAATTACTCATTAGCCTTATATTTTGCAAGCTCTATTCTTTTTAATAATTCGTGAATCATATATTCATCTGGCGCCCATCCATATATCTGGACAAATTTTATATCTTGTGGAACTTCCAAGGATTTCATTACATTTTGTACCATTTCTAAAGAAGAATTCTTTTGAGATTGATTTGAGACATGTACAATTATAATCTGTCCAACACCATATTCCATTAGTCTTCCCACTTCTTCCTCAATTAACCTTTTATTTAAAAAACTTAATCTGATTTTATTATTATCATATCCATCTTTTTTTAGTAAATTCCTTATTTTTTCTCTAAATAAGACATCTTGCTTTATATAAGTTTCATTTAAAGTTTCTTTATTAAATACCTCTCCAATTAATACTATTCCAGCTCTACTTTTATCTATAACCTGTATGCTAGAATTAACTTTTTCTAAATACGATTCTGCTATTAACTCACTATCCCATAAATAGTTAGTAGATTTAAATTTCACACTTTCAGTCTGAAATTTAGTTTCCTGAACCATGCCGTGGTGTAACTCTATATCTTTTGTTCCTACTAATGAAATAGGTGTAACAATAATTTGAGAATTCCCATTATTGATTGCTTGTTGTATGGTTTCTTCTATATAAGGAGCTTGATTTACATATCCTTTATATACTATATAATCTTCACCTAGATTTTCTTGCAGTTTTTTAGTAATTAGTTCACTATAAAATGTATTTATATTTCTACCAAATTTTTCTATCAAAATCTTATGCTTATATAAATCAAAAGGTAGTTTATAAAATTTGAGAAATGCATTAGTATCTTTGAAGTTTTTAATAAGGATTGATGGCTTATATGTTGGTAGATCAATGTCAAACAATAATATAATTGCTGTTTTATTATCACTTATATTATTGTTGTTAAACTTTTCATATGCAATTTCATATTTGCTACTTATAAGAATAGTATTTGCAATTAAATATCCTATAATTAATCCACTTATAACTTTTTTATAATATCCAAATTTATTGTTTTTTTCTTTACTAATTATCAAATATAATAAAATTCCTAAAACCATATACAATATCCTCTCAAATGTACCATTTGTAAGAAGACTTAGTATTATAATTAATATAAATAAAAAAGATCTAATAAAAACACTCATCTTTACCCCCCTTTTTCAGATCAAATGTTTTCTTATTATGAATATATGTAATCAAAAATGAATAAAGACGAAGAATATCTTCGCCTTTATTCATTCTATGCACCTGGTGTTATTCTTCTGATAATTTCTTCTACTTCTGTAGCAAATCCGCTTATTGGTCGACCTTGTCCTATATCTCTAGCTATATTTTCTATTCTTGTAAATAAATCTGGGTCTGCAGTTACAGAAACCCTATCTATATCTCTATCAGCTCTTCTAACTGCATCCTCTACTTCTTTTTTAATTTGAGCATTTAAATTTCCCTTTGTACCTGATGTCAAATTAATACCAACCAATGCAGTATTGTCAGTAATAACTACTGTTGCACTTCTAACATCCTTTAATTTAGTAACTTCATTTACAATCTCATCAGCCCTATCAGATAAAGTTCCATTCATTCTATTATCTGTAGTTGTTCTATTGTCTGTAGTTATTCTATTATCTGTATCTGTAGTCATTCTATTGTTTCCTGGTGCCATATTGTTTGTGTCTGGAAGATTATTATCTGTTGTAGTTCTATTCCTGTCTATAGTTTGTTGATTTGGAGCCGGTTGAGGCACTGGTCTTTCAGCTGGTCTACATCCTATTGCTGCTATTGATACAAGGAGTACAATACAAATTACTAATAATATATTTTTATTTTTCAAAATATCACCTCCTATATATATTGTTGCTCTTAGATGTTTTTTTATTTAACTACTTTTTTCACTATTTTCTATTGATTAACATGGGTTTTTTTTCATATTTTCGCATATTACTACTTTGAACATATTATTGCTAACAAATGTAGAATAATGTATAATCTTATCTATATGCATTTTGTTATAGATTTTAATTTTATATTTTATATATAGAGAGGAAGATTTAGATGAAACTAGGCATTGTTGGTTTGCCTAATGTTGGGAAAAGTACATTATTTAATGCAATTACACAAGCAGGAGCAGAATCTGCTAACTATCCGTTTTGTACTATAGAACCTAACGTAGGAGTTGTATCAGTACCTGATTATAGATTAAATATTCTTAGAGATATGCATAAATCCGAAAGAGTGTTGCCAGCTGCAATTGAATTTTATGATATTGCAGGTCTTGTAAGAGGTGCTAGTAAAGGAGAAGGTCTAGGAAATAAGTTTCTATCTCATATCCGGGAAGTAGCTTCAATTGTTCACGTGGTTAGATGCTTTGAAGATTCAAATATTACTCATGTTGATGGAAACGTTGATCCTTTAAGAGATATAGAAACAATAAATCTTGAACTTATTTTTTCAGATTTAGAAGTAGTTGAAAAGAGAATTCAAAAAACTGAAAAGCTACTAAAAAGCGATAAAAATTTAGCAGCAGAGCTTGAACTTCTAAAAAAGGTTGCAGCAGCTCTGGAAGAAGGGATCTCTGCTAGAGCCCTTGAGTATGATGAGAATGAAATTGAAATACTTAAAACATTTAATCTACTATCTACAAAACCTATTATATACGTAGCAAATGTTTCTGAAGATGAAGTTTCAGAGGACGGAGTAAATAATCCATATGTACAAAAACTAAGAGAGTTTGCTA
Organism: Alkaliphilus flagellatus; assembly: GCF_018919215.1. Classification (NCBI taxonomy): domain Bacteria; kingdom Bacillati; phylum Bacillota; class Clostridia; order Peptostreptococcales; family Natronincolaceae; genus Alkaliphilus; species Alkaliphilus flagellatus. The sequence goes on along the minus strand of NZ_JAHLQK010000005.1, from coordinate 14,595 downwards.
AAGGCGAAGAAGCAGAAGTAGTTGTTATTTGTGCTAAAATAGAAGCAGAAATAGCAGAACTAGATGAAGATGAAAAGCAAATGTTTTTAGAAGAATTAGGGTTAAAGCAATCAGGTTTAGATCGTCTAGTACAGGCATCTTACTCACTTTTAGGTCTTATCAGCTACTTAACAGCAGGCCCAAAGGAAGTAAGAGCTTGGACTATTAAAAAAGGAACTAAGGCACCTGGAGCAGCAGGTAAAATTCATACAGATTTCGAGAGAGGATTTATTCGTGCTGAAGTAGTAGCTTTTAAAGATTTAGTAGAACACGGTAGTCATACAGCCGCTAAGGAAAAAGGTCTTGTACGCCTTGAAGGTAAAGAATATGTAGTACAGGATGGAGACGTTATTTTATTTAGATTTAATGTGTAAAAAGGAAGAGTCATAGACTCTTCCTTTTTATCTATTTTTTAGCTTTTTTAATTTGCTTAATATTTCATTAGGAAGTAAATATTTTTATATATTTACTTCCATTTCTTCTAATTTTAACAATTCTAAAAATAGATCCCTATTTATTCGTCTAGTTCTGGTACAACATTAGGCGCCTTTTCTCCAGATAAAGCTTTAACAAGGTTAGTAGCAGCTAACATAGCCATCTCAGAACGTGTTTTCTCAGTGGCTGATCCTATATGAGGCACTGTAACTACATTCGACATTTTAAGAAGAGGATTATCTGGCTCAATCGGTTCTTTATCATAAACATCTAACCCTGCGCCAAATATTTTTTTATTTTCAAGGGCTTCAATTAATGCTTTTTCATTTACTGTTTGTCCTCTAGAAGCATTAATAAAAATTGCTTCTCTTTTCATTAAATCAAATTCTTTAGAACCTATAAGATGATATGTATTATTATTAAGTGGAGTCATTAATACAATAAAGTCACTCTGCTTTAAAAGTTCTTCAAAGTCACAATATTTTACACCTAAAGATTCTTCTATTTCATACTTTCTATTTCTATTGTAATAAAGTATTTCCATATCAAAACCAAATTTTGCCCTTTTTGCTACAGCCTCACCTATTCTTCCCATACCGATTATACCAACAGTGGCATGGTGAATATCTAGACCAAAAAGATTCTCATTATCCTCTAGTTTCCATTTGCCATCCTTCATGTATCTATCTAGTTCTGTAATTCTCCTAGCAGTAGATAACATAAGAGCGAATATTAAATCTGCAACAGAATCATCTAATACTCCTGGCGTATTGGTTCCTATAATATTTCTCGCCTTCATTGCCTTTAAATCGAAATTATTGTATCCAACTGAAGCATTACTAACAACCTTTAGTTTTGGAGCATGATTTAATAGTTCTTCATCAATACTAATTCCAGCCAAAAGCAAACCTTCTTTATCATGAATTTTTTTTAGCAATTCACTTCTAGGAATAGGGCCTTCACCTTCCCACTTCTCATAATCACAAAAATTAGCAATATAGTCTTCTACTTTCTTAGGAATTTTTTGTGCAATATATACTTTGTGTTTGCCCAATGTGATCACTCCAATCTATTTTTGTATTTAGTTATATTATAATAGAACAAAATCTTAATTTACACTACCTCTATTTAATCTTGTGCAAGCTTAACTCCCATTTCATATGCTGTTTGAAGAAGTTCTTTAGAGTCACCTACAAAAACTTCATCTGTATTATCCACAAGCATATTATATGTGTATTCAGTATTAATTGCTTTAAAAAATAGATCCATAACTACTGTAGCTCCAATAAACCCTTCTTCTGACTGTTTTGCTCCTCCTACACATACAAACATGCCTTTTCTTCTTTTATTTTTATCTATTGAAGATTTATTTAATACATATTTACTAGACCAAAAGGATTGACATCTGTCAATCATAGCCTTTGTTATGGCCGTTACAGAGTTAAAGTACATTGGTGATCCAATAACTATAATGTCAGCGTGATTAAACTTATCGTAAATACCTGTCATATCATCTTTTTTATAGCAATGTCCAGTTTTACCACAAGCATTACAAGATATACAAGGTTCAAATTTTAAACGCCCTAATTCTATTTTTTCTACTTCCACTTCCTGTGATTTTAAACCTTCAATTACTTCATTTAATAAAATATCTGTGTTCATCTTAATTCTTGGGCTACCTAAAATAACCAAAGCCTTCATCTAAAAACCTCCACTTGTCAAAATTCAAATTCATCTGATGCTATCATGAATTCAGGGCCAACTTAAAAACCTCCTGCTCCTCCACCACCAGCACCGCCTCCGCCACCACCAGTGAAGCCCCCACCGCCTCCTACTGGTGGAGTAACGCTACTAAAAGAATCATTAATACTTTTATTAAATATATTACTTTTATCATTGTTTAAAATAAAGTACCAATACATCCATCCATATCCATAAGGAAAAGCACTTTCTCTATAGTTTGTTTCAATATTAAACTTATTTAATATATCATTATCAATACCTAATGCTAGACCATATATTAAGGAAATATCTTTTGGATATCTCGCCAAATCATCTATTGAGTCATCTTTTTTAAGCTTTTTCATATATTTTTTAAATTCCAACCATTTTCTATATTGTTCATATCCATAATCAGATTTTCTTGATAGCAACACTATCCCTTGTATTAAAATTAAAACTGAAGTACCCAGTAATACAAATCCAAATACAGATTCATAAACTAAAGTTACTATACTAATAATTAAAGATATGGGGAAAAATAGCACTAGTGGTAAACCAAACTTTTTAGTACTATTATCAAAATATCCCTTTGTAATTGTATCTTCTTTTATTTTTCTCTGCCACTCCAAATAATGTTTTGTAAAAATCGATCCATTAGTTTTGCTATAGTGTTCTATATCCTTAGTAGTTACAGTTTGACTATCTCCCATTTCATTAATTAGCCAACCCATAAAATACCTTTCGTGGGACATGAGTTTATCGTCTTCTTCCTTTACCTTAGTTATAGTAAAGTCCTTTAACATCTCTTTTTTCTTTTTAAACTCTTCTCCATCCTCTACCCTTATATAACCTTTCCTATAGAGATCAAGTATTGTAGCAATTATAGTATTGCTACTAATAATATTGCTTGTAATATAGGCAGCTATAGCCGGAGTACAGTCTTCAGGCACATCTAAATATTTTCTTTCTTGTTGAATATCAGTTAATCTTCTAGTCTTAATAGCTAGTAGAGTAAATATAATAACTTCAATTGCTGCAACTATAGATGCAATTTTGGCAAATAGGGCTCCCCTTGCTTCCCTTTTAATTCTATTCTCTTCAATTTCCTCTTGTAGCTGTGCTTCTTCATTCATAATATTTGAGTAAGCATCTTTATCTACAATATTTTGCGAAGCAGATATAAATTCCCTTGGAAAAAGTATCCTTCCCTCTATAAATGTACTTTTCGGTACATCCTCTACTTGTAAATTAACAGTATTATCTGATATTTTATTTATTTCTCCGTTTAAAGGACCATGGGCAAAGATTTTCACTTTATCGTTTACATCTTTTTCAGGCAGTCTTATGTTCACAGAGAAAAAGTCTATAGGGGTATCATTTTCTGTTCCTAAAAATTTATAATAAAGCTCGCCTATATCATTATACTTTTTTGCAAGATTTTTTATTGTATAGATTATTCTAAATGTCTTTTCTTCATTTTTAGATGGAGAAAATATTTGTAATGTTACACTATTGTTTTTTTCTTTGGCTAAGAAGACATTACTATCTCCTTTTTTGGCATCTTCTACTAGCTTGTATTCTAAAACTTTGTCTTTACTGTTTTCTACTACACGTATTCCCTCAATACCTGAGGTGTTTTCTAAAACTATTTCTCTAAATACACCATTATATTTTCCACTAAACTTAAATGTTATATCTTCTACTATTGAAAGGTCTCCATTTTCTAAAATATTGGATTCTACCAACCATTGAGTAATACCTAATGATTCTTCTCCACTTGATATTATAGTAGAGCTTATAACAGTTGTTAAAGTAAGAAGTAATAAGGTTATAATTCTAAATGATCTTTTAATTTTAAACACTTCCTTCTTTTTCTAATATTTACTATGAATCTATTTACTTCTTTAATTTAATTATAGGTTAGTTTTTGTATTAACTCAAATCATTATGAAAAATCATTAGACACTATTCCATAGACTCCTGTAATACTTAATTTTTTAACCTTCATTTAAATTTCAAGTGCTACCAGTGTTTCTAGTCTATTACTTTTTGAGAAATCATTGATAATTGGAAATTTTATACTCTTCTATATATAAAAAAATCCTACTGCAATAAATACAATAGGACTTTTTTGAAAAATTTAATAACCTTCTACACTACCCTTATAATCTTTTACTATATTTACAGATGCACTTGCACCAATTCTTGTAGCTCCTGCTTCTATCATGGCTAGAGCGGTTTTTAAATCCCTTACTCCACCAGAAGCTTTTACTCCTATTTCAGGACCTACTGTTTCTCGCATAAGCTGTACATCTTCTACTGTTGCACCGCCTGTACTAAAACCTGTGGAGGTTTTAACAAAGTCCGCTCCAGCTTTTTTAGCTAGCTTACAAGCTAATATTTTTTCTTCATTAGTTAACAAACAATTCTCAATAATTACTTTAACTATAGCTCTACCACTTGCAGCATCGACTACAGCTTTAATATCATTTAAAACCTTTTCTTCCTTACCTTCTTTAAGTGCTCCGATATTGATTACCGTATCTATTTCTTTAGCTCCATTATCAATAGCATTTTTAGTTTCAAATGCTTTAGCCTCTGATGTCATGGCTCCTAAAGGAAATCCTACTACAGCAGTTACTTTAACATCGGTTCCCTGTAATTGTTCATAGGCAAGAGCAACGTTTGCTCCATTAACACAAACAGAAAAAAATCCATATTCCCTTGCTTCTTCACATATTTTTTTAATTTCCTCTTTTTTTGTTTCAGGTTTTAATAATGTATGATCTATATATTTTGCTATATTCATAATACATCCTCCAATTAATCTATAATCAACTCTACCATCTCACCATTTTTAAGAGCAGCTGCATTTCCTTCATCTACGTCGATATGCATTTCAAGTGCATATGTTTCATGAGCTCTTACTAATACATTTTCAAATATAACAGCTCTTTCTCCAGTTGTTCTAACTTTTATTCTTTGCTTATCTACTACGCCAAAAGCCTCTGCATCGCTAGTATGCATATGTATGTGTCTTGCTGCAGCAATTACTCCTTCTTGCATTTCTACTTCACCATTTGGTCCTACTATTTTAACCCCTGGACTACCTGCCACATCTCCAGAATCTCTTATTGGGGGCTTAACTCCTAAAACAAAACCATCTGCTAATGATATTTCCACCTGTGTTTTTCCTCTAGCTGGTCCCAGTACTCTTACACCCTTAATTGTTCCTTTCGGACCTACTAAATCTACCTTTTCTTCCGCAGCATACTGTCCTGGTTGTGATAAATCCTTAAACTTAGTTAGATCATAGGTTTTTCCAAACAGTGTTTCAATGTCCACTTGGCTTAGATGAATATGTCTGTTTGATAGTGCAGCTGGCAACATTTTTTTACTCACAATAATTCCTCCTCCAGTACTTTTTAGCCTTTACAGAGCTAATAAAAATATGAATTTATAATATTAAAATCATGGTTGTATACAATATTATTATACGTGCTTTTAAATTAAAAATCAAACATAGCTATGTAAAATTCTAATTTTTCTTAATCTTTATATAAATAAAAGTCAATTCAGATGGAGTTAGAATTGTCAGCTATCGGATAAAATAATAATATTTTGAGAAAAGCATTTATATTATTATTTTTGCTTCCAAATTATATTTACATAATATTGTTATAGTATATCTACTTAATTATTTTCTTTAATATGTCTTCAAACTCTGGAAAAGATATCGATATACAGTTAGACCCTAAAACCTTTGTCTGTCCTTCTGCCATCATTCCAGCAATAGCCAATGCCATAGCTATTCTATGATCACCACCACTATCTACCACCAATCCTTTTAGTTTAGTAGGTCCTTCTATTATCATTCCATCCTCTGTTTCTTCTATTTTTGCTCCCATCTTTCCCAGTTGGGTTACCATCATTTCTATCCTGTTAGATTCTTTAACCTTCAGTTCCTCTGCATTTCTTATAGTAGTTTTGCCTTCTGCAAAGGTAGCAGCAACAGCTAATATCGGTATTTCATCTATTAGCCTTGGAATTATATTGCCTTCTATAGTTGTTCCTGTTAAATTACTATTTTTAACCATAATATGTCCGTATTTTTCTCCATTAGATACTTTTTCAAAAATTATTTCAATATTAGCCCCCATAGACTTTAATGCATCTATAATGCCTGTTCTAGTTGGATTAAGTCCAACATTTTCAATTAAAAGTTCTGACTTAGGTGAAATTAAGGCTAAAACAATTAAAAATGCAGCAGATGAAATATCTCCAGGAACAAAAACCTCATTACCTACTAGTTTTTGTCTACCCTCTATTTTTATAAAGCTATCATCTTTTTCTATCTTGCCTCCAAAATAATTGACCATTATTTCTGTATGATCCCTCGTTACTTCAGGTTCCTCTATTACAGTAGTCCCTGTGCCCTGTAGTCCTGCTAAAATAATAGCAGATTTAACCTGAGCACTGGCTACAGGCAGTTTATAATTAATTGCTTGCAGGTTACCACCCTTTATTATAATAGGAAGCAAGTTATTTTTCTCTACAAAACTAATATTTGCCCCCATTTCCTTCAGTGGATCTGTAATTCGTTTCATAGGTCTGCTTTTTAAAGAATAGTCCCCAGTAAAGCAATAGCTATTACTACTCCCACTAATTAAACCTAACAATAATCTAACAGCAGTACCTGAGTTGCCTGCATCTAGCTGTCCATAATAAGGTTTATAGTGCTCGGGTGGCATACCTTTAACTATCGTAATATCATTCTGTCGCTCTACTATTACTCCTAATTTTTCGAGGCAATTTATAGTGTTTTTAACATCCTCAGATAATAGTAGATTATGTACATGGGTTTCGTTTTCTGCAATGCCGCCTAGCATAATACTTCTATGGGAAATGGACTTATCCCCTGAAACTGCTATTTTCCCAATCACTTTATTTATTTTACTTACAACTAAATCCATAATTAACCTCCACAATGGTTTTTCTGATAATTTCCGTGGGTATATTATTAAATACCTTTACTTGTTCTTTGTCTGTAGGTAGTACAAATGTAATATAATTATCCTTATTCTTTTTATCCATAGCCATAGACTTTAATATTTCTTCACCATTAAATTTATATTCAAATAGATTAGAATAGTATTTATATATTATCTTTTTTATAAACTTATAATAGTCTACTGTAATTAACCTAAGAAAAAAAGATAGATTTGCAGCAAGTAATAACCCTAATGCTACAGCCTCTCCATGAAAAAACTTATTGAAGCCAGTGGATGATTCTATCCCATGGGCAAATGTATGTCCCAAATTTAACGTTTGCCTAAGTCCAAAATCCATTTCATCCTTTATTACAATTTGCTCCTTCATTTTAATACATTTTAAAATAATTTTATCTAAATCTATAGCTCTATTTAAATACTTTACATAGTTTTTATCTAAATCAACTAATAGGTCGTAGTCTCCTAGCATTCCATATTTTATAACTTCTCCAAATGCAGCTATAAATTCCCTATTGGGTAATGTATTTAAAGTATTAGTATCTACAACTACAGCTTTTGGATGATAAAATGTGCCTAGCAGATTTTTAAATCTTTCGTAGTTTATACCAGTTTTCCCTCCAATACTACTATCTACCTGTGCTAAAAGAGTGGTAGGTATGTGAATCATATCTATTCCCCTCATATATGTAGATGCCACGAAACCACCTAAGTCACCAATTACTCCTCCGCCTACAGCAATAAGTACCGAGTTTCTATTATATTTTTCATCAATTAGCTTATCTATAATTTTTCTATAGTTATCAATAGATTTACTTTCCTCTCCAGATGGAATTATAAAGTGATCAAACTTAGCTCCATTGTTCTTTAATACATCTATTATTGTTTTGCCATAATGATTAAATACATTTTCATCTGTAAGCATAAATACAAACCTGTTTTGAATATAGGAACTTAATAAGGAATCAAGCTTCACTATTAAATCCTTTCCCATATATAGAGGATAGGGTTTTTTACCTATATGTATTTGTGTACATAGCATATTATCTACTCCTTAAATAGTCTATATATCTTTTATAGTTTGATAGCATCTCCTCTATACTATCTCCCCCAAACTTTTCCACTATTTCCATCGCTATAATAAAGGCACATATTCCTTCTGCTACAACAGATGCTGCTGGTACTGCACAATTATCACTTCTTTCTACTATAGCTTCTTTTTCTTCCTTAGTTAACATATTTACTGTTTTTAGTGGCCTAGTAAGTGTGGGTATAGGTTTCATATATCCCCTTATAATAATATCCTCCCCATTACTTACACCTGCTTCAATTCCGCCTGCTCTATTAGTATTACGATAATATCCTTGTACTTCAGAATACTCAATTTCATCATGGAACTGAGATCCTGCTTTACTAGACCCATCTATTCCATCTCCAATCTCTACAGCCTTAATTCCTTGCAATCCCATAATACCTTGAGCTAATATTCCGTCCAATTTTCTATCAAAATGAGCATAGCTCCCTAGTCCGACAGGAACATTTCTAATTACTACTTCAAATGATCCACCTAAGGAGTCCCCAGTTCGTTTGGCCATCTCTATTTCTTGTATCATTTGTACTTCCATATTAGTATCAATACATCTTACTGGGGATTCATCTATTCTATTTTTATAATTAAATATATCTTTTTGGCAAAATCTATAGTTAACTTGTCCAATTGATATTACATGTCCTAATATTTCTATATTAAATATAGATAAAAATTGCTTGGCTATACTACCAACCGCTGTACGAATAGCAGTTTCTCTAGCACTAGCCCTTTCTATTACATTTCGAATATCCATGTGATTATACTTCAATGCCCCTACTAAATCTCCATGCCCTGGACGAGGTTCTTTAATATGATTTTGTTCCTCTTCTAGCTTTTCAAATCCCATAATATTTGTCCAGTTTTTATAGTCAATATTTTCAATCATAATAGTTAAAGGACTACCTAGGGTTTTACCGTCTCTTACTCCAGTAATTATCTCTACTCTATCCTTTTCTATTTTCATTCTATTGCCCCTACCATATCCCCGCTGTCTTCTTCTTAAATCTTCATTTATAATATTTATATCAATAGGTATGTTTGAAGGCAAACCTTCTATAATTGCCACTAATCCCTTTCCATGAGACTCTCCAGCAGATAAATAACGAAGCATATTGTTCCTCCCTTTCACATTATTAACTATAAAAAGAGAGAGCATATATCCCTCTCTTTACACCTATTTATTATTCATAATAATTAGCATGATATCATCTTTTGGTTGTTCCTGATTAGTATGTATAAATAATTCTTCTCTAATTTTATCGTTAATTTCATCATTGCTCTTGCTATAATTATCTATTAATATTTCTTTAAGTCTGTCTATGCCAAACATTTCTCCATCGACTCCATAGGCTTCAATAATACCGTCCGTAAAAACACAAATTAATTCATAATCGGATACATTATAGTAATCATCTTCGTATTTTGTATCACAGAAGATTCCCAAAGGTAATCCTCTGTTGAACACAATTTCTTCAGCTATAATAGTAGTACCTTCTTTTTTTATACCTATAGGGAAATGGTGTCCTCCATTCGCTATATTTGTCCTATGAGTCTTTAAATCAATAATAGCAAGTCTAGCCGTAGCATATATATCTAAAGAATTAAAGTCCTCACATAGATTATGATTAATTATAGTTAAAATTTCCGCAGCAGTTTTTTTATCATCTATACAGGACTTTAGCGCACCTTTAATCATAGCAGAGAAATAATTAGCTAAAATACTATGTCCCATAACATCTGCAATGAAAATACACAAGAAGTGATCATTTATAAAAAATATATCACAAAAGTCCCCGCCTAAGTTAGCCGTAGGATAAAAATAGTAAGATACTCTAGTCTTATTTGGTAGTGTAATATTATTGTTAGGCATAATTAATCTTTGTTTTTCCTGAACAAGTTCTAATTCCTTTTCCATCATTTTATGCTCAATTAGCTTAGATGCATTTTTGTATCTCTCTATAGCAAATATAATTTGTGTAGCAAATATATTTAATATCTTCAAATCATCTTCACTATATCTTGATGCATTAGCAACTGCTATATATCCAATTACAATATCATCAATAACTAAATTGTGATAAAGTATAGTTCTTATACTTTCATTTTTAATAAATGAAGGTATATTGCCTTCATTAAAATATTTTCCATTAATTATCTTATATTGTTTCTCTTTGAGCTTTATATGAAGATTTTCTGCTAATACTTTTAAATCCTTATTTTTTCCATATGTACTTTCATGATAAATTCCTTTATCAAAGCCCTTCATAACTATAATAGCAGATTCACTAAAAGTTACGTTGCATATTTGTTTGCTCAAAGGCTTTAAGAAACTATCTAGATTTAAGTTTTTATATAACTCATCCGTAGCCTTATTAATAAAATTCAGTGATCCCCTTAACTTTTTGATCATAAAATCTGAGTCTCTTTTTTTTCTTGTTATTTCAATAGATAATCCTATTAAAGAAGCCACTGATGCAATAAAATCTATATCTTCATCTGTATATTGTGTGCTTTCTTCAATAAAAAAGCAAGTCATAAACCCAATAACCTCATTACTAGATATAAGCGGAAAAACTGCTCTAGATTTATAACCTTCATTTTGTGCCAGAAATCGTTCACTTTTAGCACGTTCGTCCTTAAAAATATCCTTTATCCATACTATTTTTTTCTCTCTAATTGCCTCATGTATATAGATAGGATAGCTATCAAAAGCTATGTGATGCTCCTTTTTTTCATTCCTCTTAAAAAAATTCGGAATAAAATCTAAAGTCGAAGAACAAACTAAATGAGCATATTTATAATCACGAATAAATAAATTAACACAAGCTTTAGCAGGAACAATTACATCTAGCATTTTTTCTATAATATTATCTTTTATGTCAAAGAAATTATCTGTTGAAGTTACCATTGTAGAAATTTCTACTAATGCTCTTATTCTACTATCAGTATATTGCATAATTTTTCCCCCTAGATTTCTTCTACATATCATTTAATAGTTCTTCAAAGTCAACTCCCTTTTCTTCTCCATCCCTAGCTTTATTTATGATATTAGATAGAAAAGTAATAAATGCTAATGCTAAAATAATGCTAGATACAATCATGTAATAAATGGTGTAGGGTGTATACCAAGCCGTTACCGCAAGATAAATACTTAAAATAACATATCCCTTAACCTTATTTTTAGATAGAGCTACCTTCTTATACTTATCCCATTTCTTTTCTCTTCTACTTATTTTACTTTCAATTATTTCATCTATTTCTTCATCATTAGGGAATAAGCCATTATTTTCAATTATTTTTAGTAGCTGCTCCTTGTTCACAAGTAATAGTCCATATTTCTCATTTAACTTGCTTACAAAATCATAACTATCGTTAGTAAAATCTGATGTTGTAACTAAGATACCCTTTTTTATTTTATTATCAGTTAGCAGATAAAGAAATTCTTTTACTTCCTTTAACTCTACATCAAAATCACTTTTATATATATTAAATAATAACATAATTTCTTCTTCCCTGTATACAGAATTTAACAATATATATCTTTGATCACATTCTATAAAATTAAATTTACTAAAACCCATAGGTGCAAATACTTCTCTGATATACTCTCTCATTTCATCAACTGTCTTGTTCATAATTTCATTGTAAACCCTTTGACTTGCAACATACCGTCTTTTTTGCTCTTTTAATTGTTCAAATTTATGTTTTCTCCCCATTATAGCTAAACTATGCACTATAATAAAGCTAACTGTTGAAAGTAATATGGATAAGTATAATTTGTTTGTTTTTAAATATAGATATAAAAATGCTATAAAGAACACAAATATTCTCCAAATAGAATAGTCAAATACTTTAGCAAAATTATTCCTTTTATCATCTTTAACACTTAAGTAATAGTTTTTAAAACGCAGACTATTACTTCTACTTTTTTTATGACCTTTTAATTGATTAGCTATAAAACGAAATAGTAAATCTATTTTTTTCATTTTTTATCCTCCTATATATTATTAGATCTGCAACTATACATATAATTAATATTATTTCTACTTTTTCCAATAATAGTAAAGTTATACTTAAGAGAAATAAAAAAAGACCTTCTTTCCTTTATACGTATCGGTGATATCAAAAATAGTTTTCAGAGCAAAGAATCTGTACCATGGACAAAAGAACTATAGCCAAAATATTGATATTTACTTCAACCATTGTAGACAGATTTAGGCAATAGAATAGCCACATGATACATGAAATATCCTGTGGCTAATCAAAAACTTAGAAAACATCCTTATTAAGCTTGGCCTAATTACAAAAAAACTTTTTATTTAACCCATAGCTTTTTCTAACTTATCTAAATGTTGTAGAGGAAAATGTCTTAACAGTTCTTTAAACTGCTCAACAGTTAATCCAGAAGTTGTTGTGTAAATCTCGATTTTTTCATCTAATCCAGCATTAATAAATCTAGTTTTTATTTCCTCAAAATTTACTGATGAATTCATATTAAACCCTCCTTGAATAGATTTCAATTATAGTATTAATATATATATACTTTTCTATTCAAAGTATATAAGTTTAATATGATATTAATTTATTCTATAGATAACAATTCTAAATCTCATCTAACATATACATTTTACTTATATGTTTCTTCTTTTAACGAGGCCACATAAGGCAAGTTTCTATATTTTTCTCCATAATCAATTCCATATCCTACAATAAACTTATCTGGTATTTCAAATCCTATATAATCAATATTTAAATCACATTTTCTTCTTTTAGGTTTATCTAGTAGTGTACATATTTTTAAACTCTTAATATTTCTTGACTTTAAATTATCTGTTAAATATTTTAAAGTTAATCCTGTATCAATAATATCCTCTATAATTAGAACATGTTTTCCTTCTATTTCTAGGTCTAAATCTTTTAATATTCTAACTATACCAGAGCTTTCTGTAGAATATCCATAACTAGAAACAGCCATAAAATCAATATAAACAGGTATATCAATTTCACGTATAAGATCTGCCATAAAAACATTGGCACCTTTAAGCACACCTACTACAACTACTTCATCATCTCTATTATAATCTTTTGATATTTTCTCACCTAATTCCTTTACCTTACGAGAAATATCCTCCTTCGAAAATAATATTTCTTCAACATCATTATGCATATGACCACCCTTTCTATTTTATTATAAAGTAAAAAATTGTCTAATGCTGTTGCATCGACTTCTATTAATTTTTAACCTTTGTTAAAAATTTTAAGTACTGAAACTACTACTAATATCTTTCTTCCTTAAAAACTTCCATCAGATTAGAAAAATATTCTTTCTTGTAGACAAATAAATTGAGGAAATTATATATAATATACAATTTCCTCAATTATAACATAATATAATCTTTTTCTGAATATTTTCCTTTAAAATCATATTAATATTCGATACATAAACTATTATATATTTACTTTTAAAATTCAACGTATTTTAAATCACTTTCTAAGTACCTTGCTAATGCATAGATGGTATCGGATAATCGATTAACATATTTAATAAGTATATCACTAACATATTCCTCTTTCTTTAAGGTTAATATTCGTCTTTCCGCTCTTCTACAAATAGTTCTTGCCACATGAAGGCTAGCAGATGCTTTATTTGTTCCAGGAATTATAAACTTATCCATCTTTGGCATCTTTTCTAAATAGCTATCTATAGTTTCTTCTAAATATTTAATCTGCTCTTCTGCTACTTTTCCTTTGAATTTTTCGCTATTTTCAGTTGCAAGTTCTCCTGCAACATTGAACAATTCCCTTTGTATACGATATATTATTTCAACTATTTCCTTGTCATCTATAAAGTTTCTTGCTAGGCCGAGCATAGAGTTTAGTTCATCAATAGTACCATAGCTTTCAACACGTATATCATCTTTTTTTACTCTTTTACCATCATATAAACTAGTTTCTCCACTATCCCCTGTTTTAGTATAAATTCTCATAAATAGCCCTCCTTATTTTATTATATACAAGCAAAAACTCACCTATTTTATCCTATATAATAATTCTAATATTGTACCCTCTTTTTGTGAAATAGATACAGAATTATACTTTTAAGGACTTCTTAAAACCAAATTCTTACTAGAGTTAATACCCAACAAGAACCCAGTTTAAGCGAAAGGTGAGTTTTATTATTTTATTATTTTATTATTTTGTAAGCTTTAAATTTCCTGTAAAATGGCACGCTACAAATGTTTCATTACCTATATCTTTTAATTCTGGTGTTTGTTCTTTACAAATATCTTGTCTATACAT